>CAYRBY010000016.1:0-20430 GCA_964422635.1 uncultured bacterium | reverse complement strand
AGTCTTGAAAGAGCCTCTTTATCCCACAGAAGCTGTCCGCTCTGAGCTTCGTGATCTTGCGGCGGCTCCGAAGGATGTGGTTCAACCGGCTGAACTGGCAGGTAAATTTGACCGTGCCTTGTTTCCGGAAGCTGTTGCCCAGACCGGTACGCGTCCAACAGTGGCCCGTGTTGAGCAGGTTCTTGCAGCTGCACCTGATGTCCTTCTTCCTGCCGAAGCGCGGGAGGTTTCTGAAATCGCAGCGCAGGCTGTTTTGGCCACGGCGGGACTTCTGGCTGCGCAGCTCGGTGTTGACCGGGGACAGGCGCTGGCCATGATCCTCAAGCAGCTTCTGCCGTCTGAAACAGCAGACAGCGCGCAGTGGAACCGTGCGCTTGATGCCGCGAAACAGGAACTCGGGAGTGATTTGTCAGCCCGCTTCATTGAAAGTGTTGCGGATGCGCGCATCAATTTTGAGCAAACGGTTTCTGCTCAGGATTTGAGCCGTTCTGAGGATCAGATGCTTGTGGCGTTTACGCTTTTATCCCGAAAGCAGCACACGCTGACCTTCTTTCTTCCTCCGGATGAACAGACCGGACAGCCTTTGAGCGAAGAGGTTTTGGCCGCCCTTAGAGAAGGTATCAAACAAAAAGTGCGTAGTCTTGGCGGTGCGGATAAAGCTGCGGAACGGCTGGTCCTGATTTCTCTTCCGGCCGCGGATGAAAATTCGATCCGCAAGGCGATGTTGAAAGAGACTCAGGGCGTGAATGGTGACCGGGTGAATGTGGTTCTCCATAAAATTCGTTCTTTCCTTGAAGCTTTTGGCGTGGTGAAAGGGCTTTCCCGTGTTGACCGCGGTCAAGTGGGCTACAGCCAGGCCAACTACATTGCAGGGGCACTCCTTGACCAAAAGGCCTACAATGAACTCGGTATTTTTGATCTTCAGCAGGAAATGCGCCGTCTCGGATACAGCGAAGAAGTCGTTCAGCGTATTTCCCGTATGATTCAAGCCCTGCAGAAAATTGCGGTGGCCGCGTAAGTTTCAAAGCCTGTCATTTCGTCAACTCAAGGGAGGGGGAAACCCCTCCCTTTTTTTTGCCCGCCGGCACTTTCTCCTATCTTATTGCTATTAAATAAGATAACGATTTTAAACTAATTCGTGTTTTCTTCTCCATGACCTTGGAAAACCCTGATAGGAGTGTTACTTTTATCTTACGAGGATCATTATGGAAGCACGACTCACGATAGCGGATATTTCCAGGATTTGCTGCCTGCCGGAAACCACGGTTGTGGACTGGATACGAAGCGGAAAGCTGCCTTGCCTGATCGGTACTAATGGGGATATCCGCGTGCAGATCATGGACCTCGTACGGCTTCTTCAAATGCTTCGTCTGCGGATCCCTGAAGAGCTCTGCACGGAAAACCCGCTCAAAATTTTGATCGTGGATGATGAACCCAGTATGCGCCGTTTGCTCCGTCTCAATCTTCAGGGGCAGTTTCCCGGCGTCAGCATTGAGGAGTCTGCCGAGGGCTTTCACGCCGGATGGCGTGCTCACGATTTTATGCCCGACGTGATGCTGCTTGATCTGCGCATGCCGGGAATCAACGGTTTCGATGTTTGCCGATTGATCCGGCAAAAGGCGGAATTTGCCAACACCAAAATTATTGTAGTCAGCGGCATGGGTGAAAAAGAAGTTCAGGAAAGAGTCCTGAGTCTCGGTGCCAATGATTTTATTGCGAAACCTTTTGACCTTAAAACCCTGAAAGAAAAGATTCTGGCCCAGCTGCCGGCATCCAAAAGTTCCCAGTTTGCTGCATGAAAAACACCAACCGTGAATTCCGTCTTGCGCTTCAGATTTTTGCTTCACTCCTGAGTTTTGCCGCATTGGCGTGGTTTCTCCGTGATCATTCCTCGCTTGGCCAGCCTCGTTTCTGGCTGAAGGTTCCCTGCGGTGTCATGCTCTTTTCGGCCGGAGTTGTTTTCTGTACAGGCGTTGTGCTCATGCTCAGGTCGCTGGAGAAAAAAGGATTTTCTGTGCACCGGAAAAGAGGGCGTGTTGAGGACTCGGAAGTGCTTGTCCGCCGTGCTGAAAAAGAAATCCGTAAGAGGGAAGCCAAGGCCGAACAGTTTCTCGAAGCCTGCACTGAAATTTTCGATATGAGTGAACTGAAAGACATCGGTGAAGCCGTGCTTCGCGTGGCTGAAAAGACTTTGGGGGCTGATCAGGGATCTGTCCTTTTGCTGGATGACAGTGACCACCTTGGTGTGCTGGCCAGCCGGGGTCTTTCAGAAAGAGTCGCCCAAAGCGTCCATCTTCAGCTTGGAGAGCGTGTTGCCGGTCTCTCTGCTTTTGAACGAAAAGAATTCCTCATTAATGGCGATTTAGGCAATTACCCGCTTTTCAAAGACCTTGAAGGCAATCCGCTTATCCGTTCTGCGATGATTTGTCCCATTTTATACCGCACAGAGGTTGTCGGTGTTTTGAACCTCAGCCGGACGCTGAAATCCGAACCCGAGTTTACTCACGAAGATTTAAGAACCGCTATGGTTCTGGCACGGCAGGTGGGCCTTGCGCTTCATCACGCCCGGATGTGTGAACGATTGAAAAACAGTACGGACGAACTTAAAAAGACTTACCGGGAGCTCAAGGAGAGCCGTTTGGAGCTTCTGGAGTTTGAAAAACAGAACAACCCGTTTTCCACCCGCAGGATGAAAGCCTCCTGACACGGTATCGGGGGACAAGTCTAGACCTGTCCCTGTCCAGCCTGCTATACTCGCCTCCTTAAATGAACCTGGAGAGTTTATGAAATCGGTGCGTTTTGCAATTGCCCAGATGAATCCCACCGTAGGGGATTTTTCCGGCAATACACGAAAAATTCTGGACTGGATCAAACGGGCCGAAAAGCAGCGGGCAGACCTGGTTGTGTTCCCGGAAATGGCCTTGTGCGGGTATCCGGTCTGGGACCTTGCCAACCACGAAGACTTTGTCCGCGAAGGGCTGAAGCATCTTGCGAAGATCGTCAAGGCCACGCAAAAAAGCTCCGTCACGGTAGTCCTGGGTTTTATTGATCACCCCTCCTGGAGAGAAGGTAAAAAACGGCCCCGGACCGCTTCCGTGGAAGGGCGGCTTCAGGACCGTACCTTTAATGCACTTGCCTGGATTGAAAAAGGAGCGATCCGTCAGATTCAGCCCAAGAGGCTTCTGCCGACCTACGATGTTTTTCTTGAACAGATTTTTTTTACGCCGGGCAGCGAAAGCCGTTTGATTCCGTGGCGTGGTTTCCAGGTCGCTCCAACCATCTGTGAAGATATCTGGGATCAGGATTACGACCGGAAACCCTTGGCTGAGCTGGCGGGCCGGGGCGCTGATTTTGCCGTCAACCTCTCCGCCTCTCCTTATTATCAAGGCGTGTCGGACGTCCGCGACTCTCTTTTAAAAAGACAGACTGTGCGGCACGCGCTCCCGATTCTTTATGTGAATCAGGTGGGGGCACAGGACGACCTCATTTTTGACGGGCGTAGTTTGTTTGTGAACGAAGAAGGCCGGATTCTGTTCCGCGCACCGGCTTTTCAGGAAGGATTATTTTTCTTTGACTGGAAGCCAGGAGACAAAAATGCGCCGGTGCTTTCCCCGGACCCCGCTTCGGGCGATTCTACGGAAATGTACGAGGCCCTGTGTTTGGGGGTTCGGGATTACTGCCGGAAAAATGGTTTCAAGAAAATCGTCATTGGGCTTAGCGGTGGGATTGATTCCGCTGTGGTCGCAGCACTCGCAGTAGATGCTGTGGGGGCTGACGCTGTCTTGGGGGTCACGATGCCGAGCGGATATTCGTCGCGCGGGAGCTGGGAAGATTCCGAAGAACTGGCCCGGCGTCTGGGGATTGAGATCCGTAAACATTCCATCCGTGAAAAGTATGAATTTTTAGTCAAGGCTTACCGGGGGCATGCCAGAGAGGAATGGAGACGGAAACACGGAAGCAAGGCTCATTTTCCCGGCGCCGGGAAAATCACGCTGGCCATGGAAAACCTGCAAGCAAGGATCCGCGGCCTTGAGCTCATGTATCTTTCCAACGACGAGGGGCGGCTGCTTCTTACGACCGGCAATAAGTCGGAACTTGCGATGGGCTATTGTACGCTTTACGGTGATATGGCGGGCGGTCTTGCGGTTCTTGGCGATGTCTATAAAACGGATGTCTACCGCTTGGCGCGTACCCGAAACGGCCGCGGGGAAGTGATCCCCAAACCCATTCTGACCAAGGCACCTTCTGCTGAATTGAGGCCGAACCAGAAAGACCAGGATTCGCTTCCTCCGTATGAAATTCTCGATGAAATCCTGTATCTTTATATTGAGAGGAATGAAAGCCGTGAAGGTATCGTCAAGGCCATGCGTTCCCGGGGCGTGGCGGCAAAAACGGTGCATGACGTGATCCGCAAGGTGGATCACAATGAATACAAGCGCCGGCAGACCCCGCCGATCCTGCGAGTCACGCACAAAGCCTGGTTCGGAAGGCGGATGCCTATCACCAACCGCTTTCAAAGGTGAGTTCCATGAAGCCGCTCATTGTCGGGGTTCCGCGCGAAATCAAGACCCGGGAAAAAAGAGTCGGGCTTACCCCTGAAGGCTGCCGCACTCTCACTGCGCAGGGGATTGAGGTTTTAGTTGAAAGCGGCGCCGGCACCGCGTCCGGTTTTGCGGATGCGGACTATAAGCAGAGCGGCGCCCAAATCACTCCGGACGCGCGGTCTCTTTACGCGGGGGCGCGGCTTATCCTGAAAGTAAAAGAACCCCAGCTGTCTGAACTTCCCATGATCCGCCCCGAGCATATTCTTTTTTGCTACCTTCATTTGGCATCGCCGGAAAATGCCCGCCTGCTGCTCGGACTTCTTCAGTCTGGAACCACAGCGATTGCTTTTGAGACTGTTTCCGCGGACGGCCGCATGCCGCTCCTTAAACCCATGAGTGAAATTGCAGGCGGTCTCGCTGCGGCTTTTGGCGCTTACCTTGTAACTTTGAGAGGCGTTTTGAAAGAGCCGCTTTTTTATCCGGATGATTTTCAGAATTCGCTGGAGCGCATTGCATCTTCATTTCCTGAGGTTCCCCAGAACCTCGCGGCCCCTTCAGTGGTCATCTGGGGAGGCGGGGTGGCGGGGGAAAAGGCATTGGAGTTCTGGCTCAAAATGAAGGGACACGCTGCGCTTGTGGAAAAGAATCCAGAACGCCGCAGTGCGCTGACTGCCAAGTGGGGCCCGCAGGGAGCGCGTCTGTTTTCACCTGAAAATCTGCCCGGAGATGTTCTTCAAAATGCGGATGTCTGGATCGGTTGTGTTCATCAGGCTGGCGCGCGGGCGTTTCAGGTCGTCCAGGAGTCCGTGCTTCAAACAGCCTCCAAAGCTGTGAAGAAAATCATTGTAGATGTTTCGATTGATCAGGGCGGAAATTTTCCCTTCGCACATCCCCGCACTTATGATGACCCTCTTTATTGGGATCCTTTCGGCAACCTGAGATTCTCTGTGTCAAATATGCCGTCGCTCTGCGGCCCTGAGGCATCAAGGGCACTTGAAAAAGCCACGCTTCCTTATATCATTGCTCTTGCTGAAGGATTGGAAAAGGCCTTTGACCGGTATCCGGAACTTCGAAACGCAGTCAACGTCAAGGATGGACAGATTCTTCTGGAAGCTGTCCGGTTTGCTCATGCCGCATAAATCTCAAAAAAACGCTGCAGAAACTTCCGCGCCTGTCCGCTCTCCCTGGGGTGTGTTTACTTTATTCGCATCCGAGCAGGGGGTGACGCGCCTTGAGTTTCCAGGTGAAGCTGGAAAAGCCGGTTCAGTTAAACCTTCCCCGGCTCAGGCCAGAATCCTGGCACTGGCCAAAGCCAAGCTCGAAAATTATTTTTCAGGAAAAAAAGAGAATTTTTCAGGATTGAAGTTTGATCTGGGAAAACTCACAGATTTTGAACAATCGGTTCTGCGCACACTCTCGAAACTGGAGAGCAAGGAGAGCGTGAGTTATTCCGCTCTGGCGTCGCTTGCCGGAAAACCCCGCGCCGCGAGGGCTGTCGGGGGAGCGATGCGCAAGAATCCGCTGCCGGTTTTGATCCCTTGTCACCGTGTTTTTGCCGCAGGCGGCGGGCTGGGCGGTTACTCGAAGGGGCTGGATTGGAAAAGACGGCTCCTCAAGCTGGAGAAATTTGTAATTCCCGCCAAGTGAAATCCTTCTTTGGGCATTTCCCTAACCTGGTATATAATGCGTCGATTTTTTAACCCTGAGGCGCCGAGCCTCCCCAAGTCGCTAGGACACTCCTTTGCAGCCTAAAAAAATTGCGCTTTTTGCCCGGGATCTTATTGAGGACAAAAAAGGTGAAGAGCCTGTGGTCCTTGATATTTCCAAGCAGTCCAGCTTCACTCATTTTTTTGTGATTACCCACGGTAATTCAGCACCGCATGTGAAAGCCATTGCAGACCACTTGCTTGATTCTCTGAAGAAACAGAAGATCCCGGTTTTTCACAAGGAAGGGCTTGAGGTCGGGGATTGGATTATCCTGGATCTCGGAGCAGTTCTGGTGCATGTTTTTCACCGCGACAAGAGGCTTTTTTATAATCTCGAGAGCCTTTGGGGTGATGCCAAGGAAGTGAAGAAGTAAACGTATGGCAAAAGAATTCCTCGAAACCCTGATCGGAAAAACCCTCCGTCATTACGTTACCGAAAAAAGCGTCGAACTGCCGGACGGGTTTGCCTACGACCTTGTTGTGACGCGCGATCCTTCCCACGGTGATCTTGCCGTCAATGTGGCTTTTAAACTGGCGGGACTTCTTCGTCAGAAACCTGCCGTGATTGCCCAGGAATTTCTCCAGGCCCTGGAAACTGAAAATGCGAAAACGCCGGGAACAGTGATTGACCGCATGGTGATTGCCGGCGGCGGGTTTGTTAATTTTTACCTTAAAAAGGCATCGCTCGGCCAGGTGCTGGTCGACGCGGTAAAAGCCGGAAAAAGTTACGGCACTTCGGATTTTGGAAAGGGTAAGAAAGTGCTGCTGGAATATGTCAGCGCCAACCCGACGGGGCCTTTGACCATAGCTCATGGCCGCCAGGCCGCAATTGGCGACAGCCTGACGCGGATTTTGAAGGCAACGGGGCACGCTGTGGATTCTGAGTATTACCTGAACGACGGCGGCCGGCAGA
Source organism: uncultured bacterium (assembly GCA_964422635.1). GTDB lineage: Bacteria > Omnitrophota > Omnitrophia > Omnitrophales > Aquincolibacteriaceae > ZLKRG04. The sequence continues at coordinate 13,267 of CAYRBY010000016.1, read as the reverse complement.
TGAACCTTTTGGGCAAAAGCCTTTGGGTCCGCTACTGTCAGGAGCTTCAGATTGAAGCGGCGCTTCCCGAAGACGGCTATCAGGGCGCTTACCTTATTGATATGGCCAAGAAACTGGTGCTTGAAAAGCGCGACTCTCTTTTGAAGGAGCCCGAAGACAAGGCGATCGATTTCTGCCGCGAGTATGCCTGTGAAGACATGATGGCCTGCATCCGCAAAGACCTCCACGATTTCCGTGTGGAATTTGACCATTACTTTTCCGAGCAAAACCTTTACAAGAAAAACAATGTCCAGAAGTGCCTGGATTTTCTTCAGGAAAAAGGCCATTTGTTTGAGCAGGACGGTGCGCTCTGGTTCCGGTCGACAGCCTTCGGTGATGACAAGGACCGTGTCATCCGCAAATCGACCGGAGAATACACCTACCTGGCACCGGACATTGCTTATCACCGCTATAAATTTGACCGCGGCTATAACAAGCTTGTGGATTTCCTGGGCCCTGATCATCATGGTTACATCAACCGCATCAAGGCTTCCTGCCAGGCTCTCGGATATGATGCGTCGCAGATCGAAATCCGGATCGTTCAGCTTTCCACGCTTTACCGTAACGGCCAGCCGGTGCGTATGTCCACGAGGGCAGGGGAGTTTGTCACGCTGCGTGAATTGATGGATGAGGTGGGAATTGACGCCTCGCGTTTCTTTTTTATCATGCGGAAGGTCGAAAGCCATCTTGATTTTGACCTGGATTTGGCCAAACAGAAATCGCAGGATAATCCTGTTTATTATCTGCAGTACGCACACGCGCGCATTTCAAGTATCCTCCGCTTTGCGGAGCGCGAAGTGACGACCAAGGTCAATCTGGAACTGCTTTCTTCGCCGGAAGAAACCAATCTCATCAAGTTTATTTCTGATTTTTCCAAGGCGCTGATTCAGGCTTCTGAATTTCTGGAACCCTACCGTCTTGCCGATTACCTTCACGATCTGGCCATGTGTTTTCATAAGTTTTATTCCGCTCACCGCGTGGTCACGGAGGATGCGGAACTGACCAAGGCCCGTCTTTTGCTGGCGGAGGCCGCACGCGTTGTCCTGCAAAACGGTCTTGAACTTCTCGGCATTTCCCAGCCAGAATCCATGTGAAGCCCCGCGTTCTTTTTCTCGCCGGTCCTACAGGCAGCGGTAAATCAGACCTCGCGCTTCCTCTAGCCGGTCTTCTCAAAGGCGAAATTATTTCTGCGGATTCTATGCAGGTTTACCGCGGGATGGATATCGGGACAGCGAAGCCTTCAGCAGAGGAGCAGCGCGCTATTCCTCATCACCTGATCGACATCTGCGAGCCCACCCAGCTTTTTTCGGTTTATGAATACCGCGAACTTGCGCTTCAAAAAATTCGTGAAATCACGGGGCGGGGAAAGGTTCCTTTGATTGTCGGAGGGACAGGTCTTTACGTCCGCGCGATTCTCGAAGGTCTTTCGAATCAGCCGGGCGCCTCTCCTGAAATCCGCAGACGGCTTGATCTGGAGGTTGAGCGTTCGGGCCTGCCTCTTCTTTATGAAAGACTCCAGGGTATCGATCCTGCAGCCGCAGAAAAAATTAAACCCGGTGATCAAAAAAGAATTGTCCGCGCGCTTGAGATTTATGAACTTTCCGGAAAAACCCCAACAGAATGGTTTCAGACCAAGCAGCCGCTCACCGATTTTGGATTCGAGCCTGTGGTGGTGGGAGTGACATGGCCTCGTGACATGCTGTATGCGCGCATTGAAAAGAGGGTGGATCAGATGTTTGAAAGAGGTCTCGTCGATGAGGTCCGGAAACTCTCGAAATTGCAGCTCTCACAGACTGCACTTCAGGCCGTCGGCTATAAAGAACTCCTGGAAGCCCGTTCCCGCAGCGGAGACTGGACTCCGGAAGCCCTGGAAACCGCTAAATCCCAGATCAAACTCAACACCCGCCATTTTGCCAAACGCCAGATGACCTGGTTCCGGAAGGAGCAGGCTATTCAGTGGGTCGAGCGCCGGGACGCGGCGGATATCGCTTCAGCCGCAGCGCAGATCGCCAGCCTCTTCAAGAAGATCTAACCCCTTATCCCGTATAGACTTCAAGTTTTTAATCTATTTTCTTCCACGGTTTGCTTTACCCAAATCAGGGGGCTATACTTAAATCAGAGTAACAAAAATTACAAACGTAACATGAGAGGTTGTTACTCATGACACTCAAGCGAACGGCTTACTCACTTTTAGATTACGCGGAGGTTCGAACCATGGAGCAGCAAACGAAGAGGCTGTACACCACACATGAAGTGGCAAAACTCCTCGGAGTAACGCCGATTACGGTGATCCGCTGGATTGAGGGCGGACGCTTCAAATGCTATACCACAGTGGGCGGGCACCGCCGGATTGAGCATGAAGAACTGGTCAGATTTGCCCAGGCCTACAACCTTCCCTGGCAGGGGGACGAAGAACTTGAGAAAAGAAAAGAATTTATTGTTTTGGCGGTTGATGACGATACGGATGTACTAGATCTGCTCAAGGATATGCTGGAAGGCATCGAAGGACTTCGGTTGATTGCAGTCAATAATGGCTTTACTGCGGGCGCGAAGCTGGTAGAAGAGCGTCCCAACCTGATCCTTCTTGATTTCAGAATGCCGGAACTTGACGGTTTTGAGTTCTGCCGCTTTGTACGGCAGGACCCGCGTTTTAAAGACATTGCGATTCTTGGCGTCACGGGCCTCAAGGGTGCTGAGGAAATGACCCGCATGCACCAGGCAGGCGTTAACGATGTTTTAAACAAGCCTTTTGCGCTGGATGTTCTGCTTGAAAAAATTGATTCATTCCGCAATCCCCGGGGTGGTAACGGCACAGCAGCCCGCTGATGCCCGCCGCTCCATGCAAAGAACAGACAGACGCTGTTTATGATCCATACGTTTCCCGTTCATTTCTGGGGTAATCTTTTTGCCGGAGCCCTTTACTGCCTGATTTTTCTTTTTGTCGTAAAAGACATGCTCTTGCCTGCGGGTTTCCGGACGCCCTTCTCGATTTCCATCATGCTTATTTTTTCTCTCATCATTCTTGGCTTTCTTGTAAGTGCTTTTTTTGAAACTGCATGGCCGAACCGCAAAGCCGAAGCTGTCTGGCTGACCTTGTGTTCCTTGCCCGGATTCTTTTACCTTTTTCTTGGCTGGCGCAATCATTTCTTTTTCAGCTTTCTGGAAATCAAGACTTCAAGGGACCGCTTTGACAAACTCAAAGAAGAGTTTTTGTCTGTGGCTTCGCATGAACTTCGAACTCCTCTTTCTGTGATCAATGGGTTTGCCGAAATCCTGGTGCGTGAAAAACTGGGCCCTCTGAATGACGAGCAGAAAAGACGGGTGAGAAAGATTTTGATGCAGGGTCAGCGCCTGAACCGCATTATTGATGAGCTGCTGGATTTGTCCCGCATCCGGCGCGGCAAGATCGAATGCAGAAAAGATGTCTTTGATCTGGTGCCGGTACTAAAAGCCTGTCTTGATGATCATCAGATTGTCTGCGAGCAGCAGACGCTTGTGCTGGTTGACGAAATCCCAGATGTCCTTCCGGATGTGATGGGCGATCTGGAACGGGTGACCCAGGTTGTGGTCAATCTTCTGAATAATTCCATCAAATACACAGACCCCGGCGGCAAAGTGATCCTTTCTGCCCAGCATGACAAGGAGAACCAGGAAGTCGTGATTCATGTCACGGATTCCGGCATCGGAATCGATCCGAAAGACAAAGAAAATGTTTTCCGGGAATTTTTCCGTGTGCAGCATCCGGGCAAGAAATATTCCGGCAGCGGTCTTGGCCTTGCGATTGTTAAACAGCTTGTGGAAGCCCAGGGCGGGCGTGTCGGGGTTGAAAGCGAAGGTCTTGGTAAAGGCAGCCGTTTTTTCTTTACGGTCCCGACGGCCAAGATGACCACACCCGGCAGCTGAAAAAATTCCCTCTTTTAAGAAATTTGTGGTGTTCCTACCCGCAGTTTTTCGCTAAAATACCCGCTTCTTAAACCGTCCTGATTATTTCATAGACACGTTTGATTTTTAAGGGAGACCGCATCTTTATGAAAACTGCCGAATCGAATCCTGCAACCGTGGATCTTGCACTCGCAGGGCAGAGCCCCTGGCTGGACTCCATCAGCCGCCAGCTTTTGAAATCCGGAGAGCTCAAGGGCCTGATCCGAAACGCCAAAATTCTTGGCGTGACTTCCAACCCCACCATTTTCGAAATGGCCATCAGCAAACAGGGCGGGGGATATGAAAAAGATATTCAGCGGCTGGCCCGCAAGGGAGCGTCCACGCTCGAGATTTACGATGCCCTAACCATTTCCGACATTCAGGCGGCCTGTGATCTATTCAAGGAAGTTTATACCGGCTCCAAGGGCGAACATGGTTTTGTCAGCCTGGAAGTCCGCCCTGACCTTGCTCATGATGAAAACCGGACCGTGGATGAAGCGCTTAAGCTTGTCAAGGCGGTAAGCCGTGCCAACCTGATGATCAAGGTTCCGGCAACATCTGCGGGTGTTCATGCTTTCCGGCGTCTGACAGCTCTGGGCGTGAATGTGAATGTGACTTTGATTTTTACACGCCAGCACTATCTCGATGTTTTAAATGCCTACATTGACGGCCTTGAAGCGAGGAAGGCCAAGGGGCTCGATCTGTCAAAAGTTCATTCCGTAGCCAGTGTTTTTGTCAGCCGTTTTGATAACACGATCGACGGCCAGCTTTCGCGCCTTCAGGAAATGGAATCCGATGATGCCGAGCGCAAAGATCTGGAAAGCCTTAAGGGAAAAGCCGCGATCGCCAACTGCAAAATGATTTATCAGGAATTCCGCAAAATTCTGGAAGGCGAGCGGTTCCGTAAACTTCGTAATGCCGGTGCGACGGTGCAGAAAGTTCTTTGGGGGAGCACGAGTGTAAAAAACCCAAAATATCCGGACCTTCTTTATGTCGATACGCTGGTCGGACCTGAGACTGTGAATACCATGCCGCGTGTGACTTTGGATGCCCTTCTGGATCATGGCCGCATTCGTCCCGGGACAGTTCTTGAAAACGTGCCTGGTGCCAGTCAGATCATCGAACGTTTGAAGGAGTGGGGAATTGACATCGATGAAACGGGTCAAAAGCTTCAGCACGACGGACTGATTGCGTTTGAAAACTCCTTTGATTCGTTGATGAAAACGCTGGAAATAGCACGGGGTTCTTCCAAAAAGATCCCTGCTGTCAAAGTTTCTTATTCGATTTCGAAAAAAACGCAGGCAGCTCTTCCGCTGGCCCGTCTTGAAAAAGACCGCATTGTGGAGCGCTTTTATCACAGCGATGCCACAGTCTGGAAAGAAGAAGAAGAACATCAGAAAGTGATTAAAAACCGCTTAGGCTGGCTTAAGTCGCCTGAGTGGATGCTGGGCCGCTTGTATGAGCTCGATGAGCTTCAGGCACAGGTTAAAAGTGAAGGCGTCAAGGATGTGGTGCTTCTTGGCATGGGCGGATCCAGTCTCGCTCCGGAAGTTCTGAGCCTTATTTGCCGGACGGGTAAAACGCCGCGGTTTTATGTGCTCGACACAACCGATCCCGCCAGTGTTTTGGGTGTGCTCGCGAAAATCAAAGTGAAGTCCACGCTGTTCATCGTTTCGAGCAAGTCCGGTTCTACAGTCGAAACCATGTCACAGTTTCAGTTTTTTTACGCCAGTGTTCTTAAAGCCTACGGAAAGAAAGCGGATGCAGCACAGGCAGCAGGGCATCACTTTATCGCGATTACCGATGAAGGTTCAAGACTGGAGCAGGAAGGCCACGCGAAACATTTCCGGAAAGTTTTCATTAATCCGTCCAATATTGGAGGCCGCTATTCTGCGCTTTCGCTTTTTGGGCTGGTTCCGGCGGCTGTTCTGGGAATACCTGTCCGCAAAATTCTTGATTCCGCGCTTGCGCTCCTTAATCAATCATCCCGGGAATTGAGGCTGAAAAACAATGCCCCGTTTTATCTTGGCACGCTGCTTGGCGTGCTGGCGCAGGAAGGAAGAGACAAACTTACGATCCTTTCTTCCAAATCACTCGCTTCTTTTGGTGCCTGGCTGGAACAGCTGATTGCCGAAAGCACTGGAAAAGAAGGCAAAGGCGTGGTGCCTGTGGATGGCGAAGCCTTGGGAACTCCCGATGTTTACGGAGAAGACCGCGCGTTTCTGGTTCTCCGCCAGAAATCCGAAAAGGACGCCCGCTTTGAAACCCGTGTGAAGGCGCTCAAAAAAGCAGGCTTTCCGGTGGTTGAAGTGGTCTGGCCGGAACCCTTCAGTATTGGGGCTGAGTTTCTGGCATGGGAAATCGTGACCGCGATTTCAAGTGCTGTGCTGGGGGTCAATCCTTTCGATGAACCTAATGTGAAGGAAAGCAAGGACAACACAACCCGGATTCTTGCTGAAGCGGAAAAGCAGGGAGATATTCCTCAGCTCGTGCCGGTGACCAAGATCCGCGACGAAATTGATTTTGATGGGTTTTTTAAAGGCCTTCGCGAAGCAAGCCCCTATGTGGCCTTTCTCGCTTACATCGACCGTACACCGCAGACAGCCAAGGCCCTTGCCAGGATTCAGGCGCGGATGCGTGACGGTGTGAAACTTCCTGTTCTGGTAGGTTTTGGGCCCCGCTATCTGCACTCCATTGGGCAGCTCTATAAGGGCGGCCCGTCCAAAGGCGGCTTTGTTGTGCTTTTGAATCAGGATGCCAAGGATGCCCCGATACCGCATGCGAAATTCACGTTTTCCCAGCTCAAAAAGGCTCAGGGGATTGGTGACGCTCAGGCGGTGGGCGATCGCGAACGTCCTTTAATCACGGTGGATTTGGGACGTGACATTTTGAAAGGCTTGGAAGCCTTTGACCGGAAGCTTGCGGAGTATTTGAAAAAGAAATAAGACGGGATTTTAAGCTCGGCATTAACTTTGGGAGTAAACTGGACGTATCTAAGGGCTCCGAAAGAATGCGCCGGAATAAAACTGATTTTAAATAATTCTTTTCAACTTCCCAACAGGGGATTGCCAAATACTATGCTGCGGAAAAATCAAAAGATTTTCATTTCTTTTTCGGCGTTGGTTCTTTTTCTAAACGGCTGTGCGTCAGCCCCTCCGCCTTCAGCAATTTCCATGAATTTTCCAAAACCCATGGGGCCGACTACGGTCTCGCTTCCCCAGCACCTTGCGCCGGTCCGGACTATTACTCATGAGGTTGGACCTCAGGAAACGCTTTGGCGTATTTCCAAAATGTACAACGTCGATATCAAGGATGTGATGAGGGCCAATAATCTGACGGATGCCTCGGCCATTAACAACGGACAGAAACTGATCATTCCCAACACAGCGGGTCCCGTACCTGTGATACCGCTGTACCCGACACATCGCTGGACCTATATCGTGATTCATCATACGGCCACCGAATCCGGGAATGCGCGCAGCATTGATGTTCTTCATCACAACCGCGGGTTCTGGAACGGCCTTGGCTACCACTTCCTCATTGATAATGGAACCGATGGGAAGCTCGACGGACAGATCGAAGTCGGGCCTCGCTGGGTGAAGCAGGAAGATGGGGCTCATGCCAACAAAGCCGGTATGAATGAAAAAGGCATAGGCATTTCCCTGGTCGGCAATTACTCGGAAACCCAGGTTTCAGAGGCCTCTCTGGAATCCCTCGTTTTTCTGGTGCACACCCTGATGAACTACTACCGGATTCCGGCCGAGCATGTGATCCGGCACCGGGATGTCCCAGGGAAGAATACGGAATGCCCGGGAAACAACTTCCCGTGGGCGGAGTTCAAGCGCCGCCTTGCGCAGTCCTGATTCCCTTCACAAGGCTTGAAACTTAAGGCTCAAAGCCTTAGACTGATGCCTGTTTGACTCTCAAATTTTCATGAGGACGGGCCTCTTTAATGCTTCTGCAGCTTTCCATCCGGAACTATGCGCTGATCGACGAGATCACGCTTGATTTTGATCCCAGCCTTAATGTGCTCACCGGTGAAACCGGCGCAGGTAAATCGATTCTTCTCGATGCCCTCCATCTTGTGCTCGGAGAACGTGCAGGAGCCGAAACTCTCCGCAGTAAAGATATACCCTGTGTGATTGAAGCTGCCTTTTCGCTCCCGGAAGGATTTGTATTTTCAGAAGATATGGCAGGTCTTGCGGAAGAGGGGGACGATGCACTTCTGCTCCGCCGTGAAATTTCGCCTGACGGCAGAAGCCGCAGTTTTATCAACCGTAAAGTGGTGAATCTTTCGGCGCTCAAAGACCTTGGGGCGCGTCTTGTGGACTTTCACGGCCAGCATGATCAGCAGCAAATTTTCGAGCGTGAAACTCACCGGGAACTTGTGGACCGTTTGGCCGGTCTTTCTTCCACCCATGCCCTCGTCCTCGACTACAAAAAAAACTTTGAGGAGTACACACAGCTCATCCGCAAGCGGGATGAGATTCTTCAAGCAGAAGAAGGAAGGCAGAGGAAAATCGATCTGCTGAAATACCAGATTGATGAAATTGAGCGTTTGAACCCTGAAGAGGATGAAGAAGAATCTCTGCAGAGTGAAAAGATACGGCTTTCCCATGCCCAGAAACTTTCGGATTTAACGGGAGAGATCCTGGATGCTTTGGATTCTGGAGACACTGCGGCCTCCTCCCGCATTGCGGGTGTTTTCCGGGGATTTCAGTCCTGGGCGAAAATTGATCCCGCTGCGGACGTCATGCGCGGCTCGCTTGAGGACATTCAGATTAATCTTGAAGAGTTAAACCGCCAGATCCGTGATTACCGGGAGAGTTTGTCTTTTGACGAAGAGCGCCTCGGCGAGATCGAGCGGCGTGTGGATGGTCTTGAGAACTTGAAGCGCAAATACGGCGGCACGGTCGCCCGGGTTCGGGAATTTCTTGAAACTTCGAGGCAGGAATACGACCAGCTCGTGAATGCCGAGGTTTACCAGAAAGATGCGGAACGCGGAATTTCAAAGATTCTGCCAGCGCTCAAAAAATGCTCTGAACAAGTAAGCAGCCTCAGGGCTAAAGCGGCCAAAAAGATCCAGGGCGAGGTGGAGCGTGAGCTTAAAGATCTCGGGATGATGCATGCGCGTTTTGAATGCCGGCTTGAGAGCATTCCTTTTTCCGAAAACGGATCCGAAACTGTGGAGTTTTTCTTTACACCCAATCCCGGGCACGAACTCAAACCGCTGGTGAAGGTTGCGTCCGGCGGGGAAGCTTCGCGGGTTCTTCTGGCTTTGAAGCGTGCGCTGGCCAAGGTCGACTCGACTCCAACGCTTATTTTCGATGAAATTGATTCCAATATCGGCGGACGCCTTGGAGAAATTGTGGGCCGCAAGCTCAAAGAAATTTCTGCGGAGCGGCAGGTTCTTTTGATTACGCACCTTCCTCAGATCGCGTCGTTTTCCACTCGCCATTTCAAGGTCATCAAGTCGGTTGCAAAAGGGGAGACTCGTGTCCGGTATGAGCTTCTTGAAGGTGAAGAAAAAGTCCGCGAACTTGCCCAGATGATGAGCGGCCTCAAGGAATCTGACATTGCCAGGACGCATGCGAAAGAGATGCTTAAATCGGCTTCAAATTGACAAGCCCTGCTGTTTCTGCCCCGGAAGTTTCATTGCTTTAACCCGCGCCATCGTTTAAGATACGCCGATGCCCAGTCTCAAGACTAAACCCAAAACAACAGCAGTGAAAAATCCTGCTTCTACCCGTACAGAGTCTGCGCCCGTGCGGATCGGTATGCTTTCCCTCGGCTGTGCCAAAACCCTTGTGGACAGCGAAGTGATTCTTGGCAAGCTCGGCGGACCTTCTTACACACTGGTTCCCACCGTTTCAGATTGCGATGTTGCGCTCCTCAATACATGCGCTTTTATCCAGGACGCGCAAAAGGAATCCATTGACCGGATCTTGGAATTGATTCAGCTTAAGAAAGACAAAAAGGTTAAGGCAGTGGTCGTGATGGGATGCCTTGTGCAGCGCTTTCCGGATGAGCTTCAGAAGGAACTCAAGGAAGTGGATGCTTTTATCGGCTCAGGGGAGTACGCCAAGATTCCGGAAATTGTGGAGCGCGTCTCAGGAGGCCGCAAAGTCGTATCCTTGGGAGACCCAGGTTACCTGGTCACATCGCGCGATGCCCGAGTGGCGCTCACACCGGATTATTCCCGTTATGTGAAGATTTCCGAAGGCTGTGATCATGTCTGCACGTTTTGCACGATACCGACTTTCCGCGGTAAGCACCGTTCGCGAACGATTGAAGATGTTGAAAAAGAAGTCCAGAATCTTGTCTCATCAGGCGCCCGCGAAATTATTCTCACCGGCCAGGACACGACGTTTTTCGGACGCGATCATTCCGGGGCTTTCCTGCTCCCTGAACTGATCCGCCGTCTTGACCGCGTGGAAGGTGTGGAGTGGCTCAGACTTCTTTATGCCTACCCGTCCTGTGTTTCCCAGGAACTGATGGACGTGATGCGTGACTCCCGGCATATGTGTCACTATCTCGATATGCCGCTTCAGCACGCCAGTGATGCAATGCTTACAGCCATGCGCCGGGGAATCACAAAACGCCGTACCCAGGACCTTCTCAAGCGTTTCCGCGATACAGTTCCGGACCTTGCGATCCGCACGACTTTTATCGTGGGTTTTCCCGGTGAAACGGAAAAGGATTTTGAAGAGCTTCTTGCCTTTATGGAAGAATCCCGTTTCGAGCGGGTGGGGATTTTTAAGTATTCCAGAGAAGAGGGTTCTCCTGCGGGCGCCATGGCGGATCAGGTTTCTGAACGTGTGAAGCAGGAAAGACTCGAACGTGCGATGCTGGTTCAGCAGAAAGTCTCCCGTGAGTTTCACGCGCGGCAGACGGGAAAGACGCTCCGGGTGCTTGTAGAAGGCCCTCATGAAAGTCTTCAAAATGTTTGGGTCGGGCGTTCCTACATGGATGCGCCTGAAGTGGATGGTACCGTGCAGATTGAGTCTTCCAAAAAGCTTTACCCGGGCCGTTTTTACGATGTCCGGATTACCGCCTCGACGGAATATGACCTCCTGGGCAAAATTTAGCCAAGACTGTTTTCAGTTTCCCAATTTGATCAGCCTGGCGCGCCTGGTGCTGGGTTTTTTTCTCCCTTTCTTTATTTTGAGTCCATCTCCCTGGGCGCATTTTTTCGGAGCCATTATTTTTACTCTTGGCGCACTCAGCGACTACTGGGACGGCTATTTTGCCCGTAAATTTAATCTCGTCAGTGATTTTGGAAAATATATCGACCCTCTGGCGGACAAATTTTTTATCCTGGGGCCGCTTGCGGCATTCGCGCACCTGGGGTATTACTCCATGGCATGGGTGGTGCCGGTTTTTGTCCGTGAAATCATCGTCACGTTCTGCCGTACGGGATGGCTCCTCGAAGAGAAAGCTGTGGGTGCCGAAGCCCTGGGGAAATATAAGCTCTGCTTTCAGGTCGCGATTATCGCGTTCGCGGGTCTGTTCCTCAATTTTTCCCATTACAGCTGGCTTCGCTGGCTGGCGCCCTTGATGCAGGGCATGATGGTTCTCTGCTTGTGGCTAGGCGTCTTTTTGACCCTTCTTTCCGGGTATACCTTTCTTCTTTCCAATCGTGCCAATAACCAAACGCCGTTCTTTGCGAAATTTACAAGTGCCATGGGTGTTGGCTTGATTCCGCTTGCACCCGGAACGTGGGGAAGCGTGGTCGGTGTTCTTGTGGCCCTTCTCGCACAGATTCACGGTGCGGTTTATTTTTTAACTTTTGTGTTTCTTTTTTGGGCAGGGTGGTGGGCCGTTTCCCGTCTTGACTTGAGCAAGGAAAAAGATCCGTCATATGTCGTTGTGGATGAAACCTGCGGCATGATGCTCGCCCTTGCAGGCGTTCCTCTTCATTTCTGGAGCGTGGTGCTGGGTTTTGCCCTGTTCCGTTTTTTTGACGTGGTGAAACCTTTTCCCCTCCGCCGTCTTGAGAAACTCCCCGGATTCTGGGGGATTATGTTCGATGATCTCGGTGCCGGCATTTACACCTGGATCATTTTAAAAATGATTTGGGGCTGGTGATGAAGACTTTCCCTCGTCCCCAAGCCGAAATTCTTACCATCGGCGACGAGCTCCTCAAAGGCAGTACCCTTAACTCCAATGCCTGTTTTCTCGGGAGAGAACTAACCAGTCTGGGCTTCCGTGTGTCCGGCCAGACTTCGTGTCCGGATGATTTGCCTCTGATACGTCAGCGTCTCAAGGAATGTCTTTCCCGCGCTGACGTGCTGGTTTTGACAGGCGGTTTGGGGCCTACACCTGACGATGTCACCCGCGAGGCCCTTGCGGAATATTTCCAGGTGCCTCTCGAATTTTCAAAATCGCAGTACCGTCTGATCGAAAAATTTTACAAAATCCGCGGTAAAAAAGTTCCGGCGATTGTCCGTAAAGAAGCGGAGTTTCCTGCCAATGCCGTTCCGCTTGTGAATCGTTACGGCATTGCGCTGGGTTTTTATATTCCACTCGAGCGTCAGACCGTGGTCGTTTTGCCGGGCGTGCCTCGCGAGCAGGAAAATATGTTCCGGGAGCTTGTCCGCCCCTTGCTTTTGAAACGCTTTCCCAAAATTTCTGCCAAGCATTCCTTGACCATCAAAACCACAGGCCTTTCCGAGCCCGAGATTATGCGCCGTCTTGGAAAAACATTTTTTCGCGACCCTTTTGATTTTGGCATTTATCCGAGTCCCGGTGAAGCGGCGCTCCGCCTTCAGGCTGAGAAGAAGAGTGTGGTCAGCCGCTTACGGGCTTTGGCTGAAAAGAGTCTTGCCGGTCACGTTTATGCCTGGGAAGACATTTCCTTATCCGAAGCCGTTGGAAGAATCCTGACGAAAAAGAAGCTGACACTTGCCCTTGCAGAAAGCTGCACCGGAGGGGCCCTTGCGGCAGAGATTACCCGCATTCCCGGATCGTCCACTTACTTTCCGGGAGGCGTTGTCACCTACAGCAATGTCTCGAAAATCAGGGAGCTGAGTGTTTCTCCGGCCGTGCTCTATGAAAAGGGCGCGGTTTCTGAAGCGGTGGCAAAAGCCATGGCTGCCGGAGTGCGCAAAAGATTTGGAACCAGTCTCGGGATTGGTATTACGGGAATCGCAGGGCCGGGCGGAGCGACTCCTGAGAAGCCTGTTGGAACTGTCTGCATAGCCCTGGCCAGTGCGTCTTCTGTGAAGGCCTGGCGCTATTCTTTCTCCGGTGAACGTACGCTGGTTCAGGTCAAAAGTGTCCGCAAAGCCCTCGAACACCTCTGGGG
>CAYRBY010000015.1:29255-31952 GCA_964422635.1 uncultured bacterium | reverse complement strand
CCAATTATCACCTGCGACAAACGACCCCAATCAAAAAATCATGGAAAAGGCAGCTACTGACGCCTCGGCACCTCAGGCTGAAAAAGAAAAAGTGCCCGAGCCGGCGCCAGGCACCGAAGCCTATCAGGAGTACCCTGCAGATGACAACACGCTCTCTTCCCCAAGCACCACGGCATCAGAAGAAATGAAAAACTCTGGAATCTGGAGCGGCCCCAGAAGGGAACGTATCAAGCTTGCTGTTATAAGACAAGAGAAAGAGGGCATTCTTTATGGTGCCCTTGACGGTCAGATGAAACACAAGTCTATCCTGGCTTATTGGCACACTGACCCGTCTGTTGATGGCGGCGGAAGACGCCTCGAAGGCAAAACCGAAATTCAAATTCAGCCGGGCGGTGAGTTTAAGGCCGTAGCATCGCCTATGTACGCCTCCTTGGGTTACCACATCCGTGCTGTAGCCCCTGACGGCACTCTGCTTGGAGAAATAGACAGTCCTGCATCCGGAGGCGGGTTTGAAAAAATGGAAGCCCCGGCAGAAGAAAATCTCAAAGACCTTCCGGCGCCCCAGCCCTCAGGCGGAAATATTTTGTACGATGCAGAGGGTAATCCTGTAGCTATGACAAATGCTGTTGTTCCTTCCAACGCACTGCCTCAAGTGGAAGAAAAAACTGAAGAACCTGCTGAGCGCGTATTAAAAACCTTGGGAGAATTTAACGCCGCTTCCACCGAAGATGACCTCAGCACAGAAAAAGCACCTGAAACAATTTCGACAATAGACATCATGAACCGGGAAACCCTCTCCACGGAAAAAGCCGCGGTCTACATTACGGAAAAACTCCAGGAAGAACTTAAAACCGATGTGAAGGTAGAGGTTGCTGACATAAAGCCTATTGAAAATATGACAAGCGATATGATGGCTGCCGGCGGCATCATGTGGAACCGGATGTTTCTGGCTCATTTCTCTTACATTACAGCAGAGGGACGCGGCGGCAAGGCAGAAGCACATATTCTGCTTGGCCTGAACGGTATCCATGTTCGTCTTTCAGGGATTCAGCCCATGGGGAACCCTCCCATCGCTCAGCCTCCGGTTCCATTACCCCCTGCACCTATTGATCCTACGCTGCCTCCCCCGGGAAATCCCGATCGTGGCGCTCGAGTTGAAGGACCTTTTGTAGTCGTTTACAACAACTCCCTTACCCCCTCGCTTTATATGCAGAACGAGGTCATGCTGAAGAGTCCGGATGGGAAAACTTATTTTACCCATTTCCCCAAAGATCAGCAGCGTGAGCTCACACAAGGCAAGCATATATTCGCCTCACTTTCAGATAACGGGAAGAAAATGGTGGAAGGCCGAAGAGAAACTTTGTGGGATGCAGTGCTTATTGAGGGCCCTGGCGGCGGAATTCTGTCCATGGATTTAGATGCTGGCCAAAAAATTGATGACGACGGCATGGTCATAAACGACGCTAAGATGCAAGATGGCGTTATCAATAAAACGGATGAACAACAGCTTGGTTCAACAGACGTCAACAACGATGGTGTTGTTAACGTAAAGGACAACGATCTTCCAGAATCAAAAGACAGGAATGAAGACAGGGCCGACGACGCGAGAGACGGCAATGGGGCCAAAGCCCAGATCGGGGCCTTCCACGTCCCTGCAGATCGCCTGATTCTAGTAAAAGGGCTTATTGAGCGCTTTAAAAGTGATGCTTCCGATTTCCTCATCTCTCATGGGATTGATGCGATTGATGGCGGCGGAAGAAAGTTCGGCGACGAGCAAAAACTTGACGTGGACGATAACGGTATTTTCTACGCTCGTTTGAAGGCGGACCATTCGGGCATTCATAGAATTCATCTGTTACAGCGGATACCGGGAGGGGAAGACCGCGTCATCGCTGAAACCAAGGTAGAAGTACCCGAGTCCAGAAAAATAGCCGAAGAAAAAACGGAGGCTGACGTCAACCCGGATTCAGTGAAAACCCAGTCAGAAGTAAATGAAGGCATCAGTTTTGTGCCTGCTAACGGGGGCAGCGGCGAGGTTCAAACCGACGCCAACGGTGAAGTTGAATTTCAGGTAGGGGTTATTCCGGTTGGGGGAAAACCTAATCCGCCAATACCTCCGGTTGCTCCATTATTTTCGCCAGAAACAAAAGACACGGAGGGTGCGGAGTTGGGCGTGATTCCCGTATCCCTGACGGTACCTGTTGAGAATGACGGACAGGTCATGGTCGCAAACGAAGATGCGGGAATCAACCTCGAAAAACATGATATTGCCAATATCCCCGAAGCTCCTAAGCCTGAAGCTCCGGATGTTATTCCTGTGGGGCGGGCGCTCTATACCGAAGATGCTGACAATACGGATAACAGCCAGATCCCGACAGAACTGGCCGTGCCTGAAAAAACACCTGAAGAAAAAGATGCTGCGGCGCCTGAGACATCGATAGTTACATCAGACACAAAGGATTATTCCGGTTATGGAAAATACATCCGGGATATTGACCCAAAGAATCCTGACAAATCGATGTGTGATCCCGAGGATCAGGGTGTACCTGAATCGGCCGGAGGACAGGGTATTACAGCTTGGACTTGTTATCACACGAATAATTCTTCTGAAGGTTCTGGAATAAGGCCCGAAGCGGATCCGGCTGCAGAAGATCAACATTCCGTTGTTGAACAACCAAAACCCGCTAAAGACATCAA
>CAYRBY010000015.1:0-29155 GCA_964422635.1 uncultured bacterium | reverse complement strand
GCCATTGCTGCTGTTAAAAACTTCAAGATGACGCCGCTTGCGGCGGCACCTGTGATAACGCCAAATCAGTCCTCTTCTTTCGCAACCAACCTTACGGGGCCGTTGCTTGGGAATGATGACAAAAAGATTTTAGAGTAGTCTCCCCCGAGTGGGCCCGCCTCGTGCGGGCTCACTCTTTTTCTTTACTCAAAAAGTCAGACGCCTTAGCAATCTGTTCTTCGGAACCAAACAAGACCAATTCATCTCCAGCTTCAAAAACAAAATCCGGCCCCGGATTCGTGACATACAAACTCCCGCGCTGGAGCCCGAGAATCTGAACGCCTGTTTTTCTTCCAAGGTGCACTTCCCGGATTCGTCTCCCGCAAACAGGACTGCCTTCAGAAAGCGTCACTCTCCGCGTTGCGGGATTGTGAACAGACGCTGAGCTGGGGGCTGGTTTTTTAATCATTTCTCTCAAGAAACTTACCGCGGCTGAAATCTGCTCTGAGTTTCCCATCAGGAGAAGCACATCGCCGGGAAGAAGTCTCGTATCGGCCGAGGGATTTGCCAGCGATTCAGGGTCGCGGTAAATCGATACCACGCTGGCTCCAGTGACGGAACGGATGGCAAGTTCCCGGAGCGTTACATTGATGCCGCATTCTTTATAGGGCAAAAGAAAGTCCTGAGTTTCAACTTCTCCCGGGTAATCTTCCTGGATCAAACGCGCGAGATCTTTTTTGGCGCTCTGCACTTCTTCATGCCGCAAATCCGGGTCGAAAACCCCTATGACCAGCTTCTCAATTCGTTCATGCGTCTTTTTAATCGACCCCCAGACAAAAAGGCCCGCAATCAAGACAAGCCCCGACAAGGCCCACCCCCAGGGAAAATCGGGCGCAAAAAGCGTTCCTGCAAAAAGAAAGACAACGCCCACCGAACACATCAGGACAAACCGTATTCCCTGATGAATCAAATCCTGATGCCCCTTCCCTTCTGAGTTCTCCTGTGAACCCGTTCGGGCAAGCAGCACTTTCCAAAGCATTCGGTCCAGAGTTGCTGCGGCCCCTAGAAATGCGGGAAAAAGAAAAAGCCCGGTCAGAAGCCAGTACAACCTGTGAGAAAGGTGGAGATAATGCACCTGAGCCTGCGCCGATCCAAAAAGAACAATAAGGCCGCCTAAGATGTAAAACACCAGTCTGGGGATTTCTTTCCGGATCATGCGCGCCGTATCTTCTTTCCCGCCGCTCCCGGTCTGCCGCGACTTTGCAAGCCAGGAGGTATACATCCCCAAGAAAGTGGTAATCGGCCGCGGTGTCACGCGGTGCAGCGCCTCAATAATCGGCACCGTATTTTTCATAAGAAACGGCGTTGAAAGCGTCGTGACAGCGGAAACCGAAACGGCCGCCGGATAAAGAAAATCGCTTGTCACCTTGGTGGACTCCCCCAGCGCCGCGATGATAAAAGAGAATTCCCCAATCTGTGAAAGTCCAAGGCCCACACGAAGGGAAACTTCGGAATTGTATCCGGCAAAAAAAACGCCGAGCGAACAGCTGAAAAGCTTGCCCAAAATCGTGACCAGGGTGATGACAAGAATGGGCTGCCACAAATCGATGAGAATCGAGGGTTTGATCATCATGCCCACAGAAACAAAAAAGATCGCGGTAAACATATCGCGCAAAGGTTCCATATGATGAATCACGGCTTTAGCCTGCCGGGTTTCCGCAATAATGGCTCCGACGAGAAACGCTCCCAAAGCGACTGAAAAACCAAGCTTCGCCGCGGCGAGCGCTCCACCGAAACAAAGGCCCAGCACGGACACAGTAAGCATTTCGGGGCTTTTGAAACGATCCACGTACCTCAAAAATCTCGGGATGAACAAAAAACCCGCAACAATAACGGCGCTGACAAAGGCCATAACTTCCATCATAGCCATCCCAACACTCTTAAAATCCAGTGTGCCTGTGGTGGCAAGCCCCGAAAGAACCGCAATAATCACGATTGCCAAAAGGTCTTCAACAATCAGAATTCCAAGAATCAGCTGCGCAAAGGTCTCACTCATTTTTCCGGTTTCAACAAGCAGCTTTGCAATAATGGTGGTGCTTGAAATGCAAAGGATGGCCCCAAGAAACAGACTATCCATAAAGCTCCAGCCAAAAGCCCGGCCGACAAAATACCCGATATTCAGCATAATCACGATTTCGAGAACCGCCGCAATGACTGAAACGACACCTACTTTTTTGAGCTTTCCGAGACTGAATTCCAGGCCGATTGTGAAAAGAAGAAAAATAACGCCCAGTTCAGAAAGGGTGTGAATGCTTTTGAGATCCTTGACCATGGGAAAGGGCGGCGTGTGCGGACCAATGAGCAGCCCCGCAAGGATATACCCCAAGACAACAGGAAGGTTGAGCTGGCGGCAAAAAATCATAATGACAGCACTCACAGTCATCACAATCGCCAGATCTTGAAGGAAAATCAATTCATGCATTTGGGCTCCTTAATGCAGACACTTGGATTGTAGAGAAAATCCCGCTCCGGCTCGACTGTTTTTTCCGGCAATTCAAAAATTGGGGGACTGAATTAAAGATCGGAAGGCTTATCCGCTTCGGATAGAGCGTCCTGGCGTGCAATACCTTTGAAGAGATGCTGAATGACAAAATACTGAAGAGAAACGCGAAGCCCGTGATAAAGAATGTAAGCATAACCTGCCCCGTTCAGAGACCAAACCGTCATCATCCAAAACAGAACCGGAAAATATACCAAGGTAGGCAGAAATTGAATCCAAAAACTCAGATTGGCTTTGCCCATAGCCAGAATCATCGGAGACAAAGGCAGGCTTGTGATGGCTATGCCGTTGGCCAAGAGGTACCAGACCGTGACCGAATAGGCTGACAAATATTCTTTTCCCGTCGTCACCTCAATGATCCAATGCCCGCAGAGCAAAAAACCAAGCCACGTAAAGAGAGAAAGGGCGCCCATGATCACGACCATGTGCTTGACGAGATGTTTGAAGGTCTTTGTGTCCCGCCGCGCCCACGCCTTGGTCAGTTCCGGATAGAGCGACTGATAAAGAGGGTTTGTCAGACGGTCTAAAGACGCGCAGAGTTTTTTAGCGAGCTTATACAAACTGACGTCTGTAAGGCTAAGCATTTTCCCGACAATCAAAACATCCAGCTCACGAAAACCCACTTTGACAGATCCCGTGAGGTTCGTGGAAATAAGAAAATTCCAGATCCCCGGGTAACGTTTTGTAATTCCCTTCAGCGGTTCAGACCAAACACCGCGAATCCCCTTTTTGCGCATTTCCATCCAGGCCATGACCGTAAGGGAAACATAATCTACGATCTCCGTGATCATCCAGACCCAGACAAATCCCTTCAGCCCCAGGCCGAGCACCCAAGCCAGAACCGCTCCGCCAAATTTGATCGAGGAAGTCACAGACTTCTGAATTGAAAAAAGTTTGAACTTGTCAAAAATCCTGAGGATACCCGTAGGAACACCTGCTACGTCAAACGCCACAATCGCGCTGTACAACAGCGCTAGAGAAACCATCTCTTGCGACCAGTTCTGCCATTTTGCGATTACGCCAACGAAGGCCAGCGATACACCGCACCCCAAAAGAGCCGTAAAGCCATCCACCAGTGTTCCAAATTTGACCAAGGCTTTAAAACCGCTGTGATCCTGGGTCTCAAGTGCATCTGCCCCGTACTTGATCATAAATTGCCAGGATTGAAAATTGATGAGCTTGTCCACGATTCGGACGTACGCATCAATCAAGACAAGCATCCCAAGCTTCTCCGCCCCCAAGGCTCGGGCTGTCACAGCAAAAGTAAGAACACCCAAAACAGCGGAAATTGTATCGCCGCTGATTAAAAGGCCTGTATTTTTAAAAAGTTTTCTGAAGGGGCCGCTGCTAAAAGCTTCTCTGAGGGAACGGATCATGAAGGTTTTGCCTCTTGGGGTATTTCGAGGTGGGCTTTCTTATAAAGACGCTTCGTCAGCCAGACCGGCCTTGTAAATTCTTCCGGCCGATGTTCCTAATTTTGCTTCCTACAAAATATAAACGAAAAGGGAGCCTTGGCTGTTTATCAAAAACCTCAAGGAGGCCAAGACACTCCGTTAGCTCAACCGGCTTTATGAGTTTTACGGGCTGTTATTCCATTCCTGCTTGTTAGAAAATAAAAACGGAGAGGGAGAGATTTGAACTCTCAAGGGGCGCGAGCCCCGCCGGTTTTCGAGACCGGTGCAATACCGGATTATGCGACCTCTCCGTTTATCAAGACGTATTATAAGATTTGATACTGCCTTAGCTGTTCGGTGCCCTTCAGCCTGTTGGCTGAAGGACTTCGCTTCGCCCTTGACGGGCTTCACTTCGCAATACCGGATTACGCAGCACCTAACATCAAGTTAGGTGCGGAGTCCTGCAGCTATTGGAGCTGCAGGGTGCGACCTCTCCGTTTATCAAGACGTATTATAAGATTTGATACTGCCTTAGCTGTTCGGTGAAAAGTTCCCGGATTCTAAAGGCAATAACCGCCTGCGTCAACCCGGCCTTTTAGTAAGACTTTCCGTGTTTGGCCTCTCGCGTGCGGTTAAAGGAAGTCTTCCACTCAATCTGCTTCTCTAAATCAATCCCAAGTCCGCCGCAAAGATCAAAAAGGCGAATCGCCGTATCGGCCAACTCATCCTCAAAAGTATCTTTCGCAAGAAGGCCATGCCTGCCCGTGCGGTGCGCTTCAATCGCTTCCCCCAGTTCAGAGACAATCAGCATCAGCATTTCGCCCACATTGCGGTCTTTTTCCCAAAACCCCTTTTCGCGCGCTGTTCCGTGACACTGCTCAATCCACTGCTCAATCGTTTTCCCCACGCTAAACCTCTTTCTTTTTAACCGCTTCAAGGATTTCCGCAAGCTGTTTACGGAGAATCTGGAATTGTTCGCGTTCTTTTGGCGGACTGATAAAAAGATCCCCGAGCTGATTACGGCCATGAAGCATGAGTGAAGTTTTCTCCAGCCAGGCAGCCTCTATTTCTTTTGCTTCAGCAGGCTGTTGAATTTCAGCGAGCTGCGCCTTCACCGCCTTATACCAAAAATAATTCAGGGGTCTCAAAAACAACGCTGTTTCTTCAAGCTTCTCAATCAGTTTTATGACTTCAGGGCTCATCAGGCAGTCAACTTTCTTCATGGTATCAAAATAATTTTTCCATAAGCGGGCGCCTGCATAACGTCTTGATGCGCTTTAGGTGCTTCTGAAAGGGGCAGTACTTTTCCGACCACGGGCCGCAAAACCCCTGACTCAAATCCGGCATAAAGCCCGGCATGGATCTGCTTCATCTCTTCCGGAGCGGCGTTAAATATCAAAACCCCCTGAACCAGCGCATCCCGGGACATAAGATCGCGCGGCGTAATTTCAACATTCCCGCGAGAACCAATCACGATGACCCGCCCTCTCTTGGCCAAAATGCCGAGGTCTTTGCCGAGGTTCACATTGGCCAGCATCTCAAGCACAATATCCACCCCTCGTCCCGAAGTGAGCTCCATAATGCGGGACAAGTAATCCGGGTCTTTATGGTTCAGAACATGATGTGCGCCTTCCTTTTTGATTAGCCGCCGGCCCTCATCTGTTCCCCCTGTCCCGATCACAACAGCCCCGGCAG
The DNA here is from genome assembly GCA_964422635.1 of uncultured bacterium. GTDB lineage: Bacteria > Omnitrophota > Omnitrophia > Omnitrophales > Aquincolibacteriaceae > ZLKRG04. Next base: position 23,527 of record CAYRBY010000015.1, on the reverse strand, counting down.
CACAGGCCAATTGAACAGCGGCTATCCCAACCCCTCCGCTCGCCCCGTGAACAAGGACTGTTTCTCCGGCTCTGAAACAGGCCTTGTTAAATAATGAATGATAGGCCGTCGCATAGGGAATAGCGATCGAAGCCCCCTGCTCAAACGACAGCTTTTCAGGCAGCGCATAGACCTGGGATTCCAGACAAATCGCCCGCTCCGCATACGTCCCTGTTACGGAACCGAAAACATAAACGCGGTCCCCTTTTCTGAAGCGCTCAACACCCAGCCCAACGGCTTCTACCAGCCCCGCTCCATCAAAGCCCGGCGTGTAAGGAAAATCTTTCCGGGGATAAAGACCTGAACGGAAATAAGTGTCTACGGGATTGACTCCGGCGGCATGGATCCGGACAAGAATTTCTCCTTTTCCGGGTACGGGATCAGCCGTGTCTTCCAGTTTTAAAACACTTGGGTCTCCCGCTTCATGAACCCGGATGGCCTTCATAGTAGTTCCCTTTCCCTCTTATTTTCCTATGCAAAACTCGGAAAAAATGACATCGAGCAGGTCTTCGGAGTAAATTTCTCCCAGAAGCTCGGACAATTGATCCAACGCTACCTTAAGATCCAGTGACACCAGATCAAGCGACTCCTTTTTCTGAAAAGATTCTTTGGAACGCCGCAAAGATTCGAGAGCCGCTTCTAAAGCTTTTTTATGCCGGAGCCTTGTAATCTGCTCGCTCTCTTCATGAATTCCCGTATCGGAAATAATCTTTTCGATCCTTGCCTGAAGAGCGTCAAGGCCATCCTGTTTCTGTGCGGAAACTCTTATAAAATCAGAGACTCCGCAGAGCTGCTGCAGGCTGCCTGTGTTTATTTTTTCCGGGCAGTCGCTTTTATTCATTAAAACTAAAAAGGGCCGCTCTTTGACTGACTCCCTGAAAATGATTTCGTCAGCTTCCTCCAGGGGTGCCGAACTGTCCACAACAAAAAGGACCAGCTGGGCAGATTCCAGAACATGCCGCGTCCTGTCCATTCCGATTTTATCCAGCGGATTTTCGGAGCGGTGTCCTAAACCGGCCGTGTCAACGAGACGGATAGAAATCCCCCCGATCTCGACGGACTCCTCAAGCGCATCCCTCGTGGTCCCAGCATGCTCCGAAACAAGCGCGCGGTCACGCGCAAGCAGGGCATTGAACAAAGAGGACTTCCCCACATTCGGCTTTCCCGCAAAAACACAGGTAATTCCTTCTTTTAAAAAAACGCTCCGGTCAAAACTCATGAGAAGCTTTGCCATTTCAGCTTCAATTTTCCCGAACAAGATTACAAAGGTTTCATTAGAGTAAATCTCCAGATCTTCTTCCGGAAAATCAAGAAACGCTTCCATGTGTGCATAGACCTGCATGAGGAGATCCTTGAGCCCCCGCAGACGGACAGACAGGGCGCCCTCCAGCTGGCGCAGAGCTGTCCGCGTCGCCAGATCGCTCTTGGCGCGGATCAGATCAAGCACGGCTTCAGCCTGGGTGAGATCCATTTTTCCATTCAAAAAAGCGCGTTTTGTGAATTCACCGGGTTCTGCCATCCGCGCACCTGCGGAAATCACGGCCTCCAAAATACGCTGGGTGACCCGCCTCCCGCCATGCCCGCTGATTTCCACAACATCTTCACCGGTGTAAGAATTCGGAGCTCGAAAAACACTAAGCAGAACCTGATCTACCTTTTGGCCGCAGGAGTCGGAAATCCAGCCCAGATGAACCGTGTGCGTAAGGTAGTCTCTGACTTTATCCTTTTTTGCGGATTGAAATAGTTTTTCAGCTATCGGCACAGCCTTGTCGCCGCTGATCCTGATGACAGAAATTCCGCCTTCTCCCGGCGGGGTTGCTAGCGCTGTAATAGTATCTTCCATCGAAAGATCTTTCATCGCGCACGCTGCCCGCTGAGCCAGGTTCTGGCTTCACCCGCAAGGTAAAAAGAACCTGTGACCAGAATACGGTCCTGGGGGCGGGCTATTGATTTTGCAAGCGATAATGCCGTTCTGCAATTCGGTGCTGGAAAAATCCGGGGAAATAACCCTTGTGATTCTTTCATCAGAACTGCAACATCTTGTGACCTTGGTGCAGAAGCCTGCGTCAAAACGGCATCCGCCGAAACGCGGCTGAGGGATTTGAGCATGGGGCCTGACTTTTTGTCCCTTGAGACCCCGAACACAAGGATGTTGCGCTTCTTTTTTAAATTTTTTGATACGGCTTCGGCGAGGGCTTCAGCGGACGCGGGGTTGTGTGCGGCATCTATCACCACTTCCGGCTTTCCGGGGAAAACTTCAAGACGGCCCGGCCAGCCGCTCTGCAGCAGTCCTTTCCGGACAGCTGAAGGAAGAACCTCAAAACCAAATTCTGTTTTTAGAAGCTCCGAGGCCCGGACCGCAAGAGCCGCATTCACTTTCTGGAATTCTCCGGGAAGTCCCAGCCGGTATCCCTGAAGCGGCCTTACTTCTTCAAGCGTGGTACCGCGCAGGCCGGCTTGTTTCATTAAGGCCCTCCACGCTGCGGCATCCTGCGGAGCCGAAAGCGCCCAGGCTCCTTTTCTGAAAATCCCCGCCTTTTCCTTGGCAATTTTTGAAGTGGTATTCCCCAAAAAGGCTTCGTGGTCGAGCCCTATCGTTGTCACGATAGAAAGTTCCGCATCAAGAGCATTCACGGCATCCAAACGCCCCCCCATGCCGACCTCAAAAATGCCGACACGAAGACCGCTTTCCTGAAATGCCAAAACGGCCATCAAGGTCATCATTTCAAAATAAGTCAAATCCCCAAGTCTTCGCGGGAATTTCTCCTGCCCCAACTTTTTCTGAATTCGCGTCAGGATTCGGGCCCACTGCTTTTCTGAAATATTACGCGCTCCCACGCGAATACGTTCACGGGGCGTTTCCAGGTGCGGGGAACTATAAAAGCCAGCAGGGATTCCAGCTTCTTTGAGAATGGCCTGCAAAAAAAACCCCGTCGATCCTTTACCCTTAGTGCCTGAAATGACCACAGGAAAAAAAGACTCTTCGGGATGCCCAAACAAAGCAAGGAGATAACGCATGCGGTCAAGGTTCATCAGCCGGTTGCGAGGATTGAGGACAATCTTCTCAAGGTTGACAAAGCTGTTCAGGTAGGTAAGCGACTGACGAAAGTTCATGCGCTGGCCGGCTGCAAGCACCGGGCATTGACCCGGCGGAAATTGAGAAGGTGTTTTAGTGTTTGAAGTGTCTTTTCCCGGTAAAAGCCATCGCGATGCCGTAACGGTCACACGCCGCAATCACGTCTGGATCCTTGATGGAGCCGCCAGGCTGGATAATCGCGCGAATCCCGTGCTCATGAGCTAGATCAATGGAATCCGGCATTGGGAAAAAGGCATCACTCCCCAGCATCGCTCCACGGGTTTTTTCGCCAGCCTTCCGGCAGGCAATCACGACGGAATCAACACGAGACATTTGCCCGGCCCCAATTCCAACCGTCTTGCGGCCTTGCGTCAAAACAATAGCGTTTGATTTGACTGTTTTCACGCATTGAAAAGCAAAAATCAGTTCGTCGAGATCTGCGCCTTTAAGGCTTTTTTTTGTCACAAATTTGAGCTGCTTCTTAAACGCTGCCGGGGAATCCACCACCGCAGGGTCTGCATCCTGAATCAAAAGCCCGCCGCTCTTTAAATACCGGAGATCCAGACCGGACACAGGTTTCACAGGACCTGTTTCAATAAGCCGGAGATTCTTGCGTGCCTTGAGGAATTCCAAAGCATCTTTATCAAATGACGGCGCTATTAAAACCTCAAAAAAGTTCAGCCTTTCAAAGGCCTTCTTTGCGGCCTTTAAATCACAGGGGCGATTCACCGCAACGATGCCGCCAAAAGCTGACAAGGGATCACTTGCGATCGCATCGTCCAGAGCTGTGACAATATTTTTTGCTTCCGCGATGCCGCAGGGGTTGTTATGTTTGATAACGCAGGCTGCCGGACCATGGAATTCACCGATCACATCCATCGTGGCTTCAATATCAAGCAGGTTGTTATAGGACAGCTCTTTACCGTGAAGCTGGATAAAATGCTTGGGCACCGGAGCGCCTGAAGGAACGTAGAGGGCGGCGCGTTGATGAGGGTTTTCTCCGTAGCGAAGGTCCTGTGCCTTGACATAACGGGCCGAATATTCCGCAGGGAGCGATACGGCAGCGGCTTCCTTCTTCCCCTCGCGCCGCGCCGCCAAAAATGAAGCGATACCGCGGTCATAGGCTGATGTCTTTTCAAAAACCTTCACCGCGAGTTCAAAACGAAGGGCCTCAGAAACAGCTCCCTTGTTTTTTTTCATTTCCTCAAGAACACGTTCATAGTCAGCGGGATCGCAGACAACAGTGACCGCAGCGGCATTCTTGGATGCAGACCGAAGCATCGATGGTCCGCCAATATCGATGTTTTCAATGGCAGTTTCAAGATCTACCTTGGGGTCGGCTGTCACTTTTTCAAAGGGATAAAGATTCACCACGACAAGGTCAATGGCACCAATCCCGTGCTTCTTGGCTTCTGCCACATGATCTTTTTTGTCGCGGCGATAAAGCAGCCCGCCGTGCACCTTGGGATGGAGCGTTTTAACGCGGCCTTCCATCATTTCAGGAAAACCCGTCCATTCGTCGATAGGCATGGCTGGAACGCCGGCATCCTTGATGGCTTTCAGCGTACCGCCCGTGGAAATCATCTGAACTTTGTACTTATGAAGCTGCTGAACAAAAGGAATAAGCCCGGTTTTATCAGAAACGCTGATCAGCGCGCGGCGGATGACGACCTTCGACATTCGATTTGAATCCTTTTTTTGAAAACACGGTGGATGTTCCGGGTAAACGAACCGGGGACCGCTTTACCGATACTGCGTCCGTCGAGTTCCCGAACCGGAAGAATTTCCCAGGAGGTATTAGTTAAAAACACTTCGTCAGCGTTATAAATATCATGCCGCGTCAGGGTTCTTTCCATTGCGTCAATCCCCGCTGAACGCGCGCATTCTAGCACAAAGCGACGGGTCACGCCATTCAAGATTCCCCTCGCGGGAGGTGTCAAGAGCGTCCCTTTTTTCACCATAAAGATGTTGCCGACACTGACTTCGGAAACGAACCCTTCTGCATCCAGAAAAAGCCTTTCAAAGGGTTTCGGCTCGGGATCAAAAAGAGCCAGCACCGCATTTTGATAGGCGTTGGTTTTGGCTTCCGGCGCCGAAGCGTGCGTTGAGGAATGTCTGAATGCCGTGGTTCTCAGAACAGCGCCTTTCTCATGAATCTTATTTGACAGCGTACGCTTTCCGGCAAATACCAAAACTTGATTTTCCCAAACCGTGAGGCGGAGAGAAACAGCCTCGTGCCTGGAAGAGGAAGGAAATTCCTTGAGATACGCTTTAAGAGCTTCTGCAAGTTCGAATTTAAACTGCACGGATGATTGCGGAAGACGCAGATCAATGCTGCGGGCAGAGTCCTGAAGGCGTTCAATATGCTCCTCCAGGCGAAAAATTTTTCCGTTATAAGCCCGGAGGCTTTCAAAAACTCCCTTTTCAAGCTCTCCGAGACCGTCGATACCGCGCTGAGCTGAAACTTTCTTTCCCTTGGAATAAACCTGGAAATTCATTTTCCTGATCCTGTAAAAGAAGCAGCTTGCACAAGGGCTTCGGCCAGAGCTTCGCCCTTGTGAAGGGTTTCCTCATACTCTCGCGCCGGATTCGAATCATACACAATGCCGGCCCCCACCTGCAGATGTCCGCGGTCTTTCTTAAGCACGAGGGTCCGGATCACAATATTCATATCCATATTGCCTGAAAAATCGACATAGCCAATGGACCCGGTGTACAGTCCGCGGGCGCAGGGCTCCAGCTCATCAATGATTTCCATGCACCGGATTTTGGGACATCCGGTAACCGTTCCGCCTGGGAACATGGCCAGAAGAAGATCCAAAGCGTCTTTGCCTTTTGGGAGTTTTCCCGTGATCTTTGACACAATGTGGAGCACATGGGAATACGCCTCAACCTTCATCATCTCTTCAACTCGCACGGAACTCCACTCACAGACACGCCCCAGATCATTGCGTTCAAGGTCTACAAGCATGATGTGTTCAGCGCGCTCTTTTTCATTCGCAAGAAGCTCTTTTTTGACCGCGGCAAGGCCGCCATGAGAAGGCTTTCGCCTTGTGCCGGCAATGGGGCGAGTCTCACATGTTTGCCCGCGCTTGGAAACGAGGCGCTCGGGCGAACAGGAAATGATTTCCAGATCCCTGATTTTCAAAAAGGACGCAAAGGGAGACGGGTTGATCGTGCGCAGGGCATCATAAAGTTTCAGTTTGGAGCCCTCGCACTCAAAGGAAAAACGCTGTGAAAGGTTGGCCTGGTAGATATCTCCTGCTTCAATATACCGCTTTGCACGTTTCACCATGCTTTCAAAGCGGCTCCGCGTAATATCAGGTTTGAAATGCTCCATTTTGAAACTGGCAGTGAGCGGCTTTGGCTTTTTGAAAAAACTTTTCATTTTAGCCAGGGATTCGCGGGCTTTGGGAGTTCGGGGCCCTTGATGCGTGATCAAATAATAAGAACCTGCGGCATGATCATAAACAATTACGTCCCGGAAAAACCCGAAATAAAGCGGCGGAATTCCGGAATCAGATTTTAGTTTTTGTGTTCTCTTTTCAACGTGAGCGGCAAGGTCATAGGCCCAATATCCGACAGCTCCTCCGGAAAAAAAAGGGAGTTCTTTCCCTTTGGGCGGCCGCTGTTTCTTTAAAAGAGTTCTCAGGTCTGAAAGCCAGTTTTCTGAGCGGCTGGATGAATTTTGCTCTCCCTGAATACGGAGCTTGGAATGCGAAGATTTCCCAGGATCAAGAAAGACCTCAAGATAAGGGCTTATACCAAGATAGGAGTAATTTTGGTCCGGTCTTTTGTAACGGACGCTGTCCAGAAAAAAACAGGCAGGCTCTTCTGCGTAGATATTTTGAAAAACATCCCACGGCCGCAAAGAGGATGACAGGCGCTCGACAACACGTGTGAGCATTTTGGGCAACCGAAATTATTCCGCTTTTTTGAGGTACTTGAGAAAATCGCTTTCCGTGGTCATGACAAGCCGGCTCTTTTTCAAAGCCGCAGGGTATTTTTCAAGTGTGCTCATAAACGCATAAAAATCGGGGTCCTGGGAATAGGCATCCCCGTAGATCGTAATAGCCTTTGCGTCGGCTTCGCCTTTAATTTTCTGGGCATTGCGGTAGGCTTCGGAATTGATCCGCTTAAGCTCCTTGTCTCGCTGCCCTTCAATCTCTGCACGAACGCCCTGACCTTCAGAACGAAGCTGCTCTGCGGCACGGTTACGCTCGGAGACCATTCGTTCAAAAACACGCTTTTGAACCGTCTCAATATAATTGATGCGCTTGATGCGAAGGTCGATGAGTTCAATTCCGTACTCCTTCACAACCTTGCGTGCGGACTCAATAATTTCACGAGTGATCTGATAACGGCCAATTTCAACTTTTTCAAAATCGAGATCACCAAGCAAGTCATCATGCTGCGGCCCCAGACTGAGGATATCGTTGGAGCTTCGGACAATATCCACGAGGTTGTAACGGCTGATGTGATTGCGCGTCACACCATCCATAATGTCATCAAGACGGGACTGGGCATTACGCTCATTGTGCATAGTCTGTAAAAACAGAAGCGGATTTTCAACACGCCAGCGGCCGGTAACATCCACCCAAATGAATTTCTTGTCCAGTGTCGGAACTTCGGAAGGATAGCCGTCCCAGTTTAAAATCCGCTTGTCAAACTTGCGGACTTCCTGTGTAAACGGCGTTTTCCAATGCAAGCCGGGGGTCTTGACTGGTTCCCCCACCGGCTGCCCGAATTGTGTCACAACCACCTGTTCAGTTTCATCCACAATATAAGCGCTGTTGACGACCAAAAGACCTAAAATTGAAAAAAGAATGAGAAGTGCGGCAAGCGTCGTCTGCTTCATGACTGCTGCGCTCCTTTCCGGGGGTTTACATCCAGCAAGGGATAAAGGTTGGCCTGCTTTTCATCCAGAAAAAGCTTGTCTTCGACATCAGGAAGAACCTGCTCCATCATTTCAAGGTAAAGGCGCTTCTTGGTCACCTGCGGTGATTTCTTGTATGCTTCAAGGGCGAGTTTAAAACGCCCCGCATCACCCTCCGCACGATTGATCCGCTCCACGGCGTACCCTTCAGCTTCGCGCATAACCTGCTCGGCCTGGCCTTTGGCCAAAGGAACAACCTTGTTGTATTCTTTCCAGGCTTCGTTGATGGAACGTTCTTTTTCCTGGCGGGCTTCGTTTACAAAGTTAAAGGACGGTTTAACTTCATTCGGAGGCGTCACGTCCTGAAGAATTACATTCCGGATCGTGATTCCGGAACCATAACCATCGAGCAGTTCCTGCAGCATGGTTTCGACCTGCGTTTGAATTTTTTCGCGGCCGGAGGTAAGGATCTGGTTAATCGTGTGGTCCCCGATCACAAGCCGCATAACGGATTCCGACATATTGCGGATGGTTTCCCGCGGATCACGGACGCGGAAGAGAAACTGAACCGGGTCCTTGACGGTGTATTGAACGATCCATTCCACCACAGCGACATTCAAATCGCCTGTCAACATCAGTGATTCTTCAAGAAATGGGTCGGCTCCGGTACCGAGCTGACGGCGAAGACGCATTGTGCCCTGGGGAGGATCTTGTTCGCGTCCAATATAAGAAGTCCGGACGCCGCTTTGGAGCGTACGAAATCCGAATTCTTCTTTAAAAATATGGGTAACCTTCACATTCCGGACGGTTTCAACACCAAAAGGCAGTTTCATATGCAGCCCCGGGCTTTCCGTGCGGACATATTTTCCGAAACGCTGAACCACGGCAAGTTCGTCAGGGCCAACCTGATAAAAAACAGAGCCGGCTCCAGAGACTGCAATCATAAGAAGCAGAAGCGGAAAAAGCCAAGGAATAGAACGGAATTGAGGAAGTTTCGGATCATTCGCGCCGGGGAAATTGATATCCATTTAAAGCCTCCTGTTACGCTTGGAACTTAACCTAACGAACAGCTTAGGGGAAGGGGTTAAAACGAGTCTTGTTTCCTTAGGCGACCGAGCCGGTCTCGTGCTGGTAAAAAAGAAGCCCGCTGGCCAGCTTGGGGTAGAAATAAGTCGATTTTTGCGGCATCAGCTCACGCACCTTACCCATGTCAGCCAAAACCTGAACCTTGGGGGCCTTGAGAAGAAACGCGGCCTGAACTTTTTTGCTGCTGATTTCCGCAACAGCTTCATCATCGGCGTGAGTAAATTGAAGATGCGATTCCCATTCTGTCTCAGAAAGTCCCAGAATCGCTTTCAAGATAAGATAGGCAAAAATATTTACATCCAGGTTGTACCAAACGTCCGGCTTGCCGGGAAGCATCGCAGCCTTTGCTTTCGCGGCATCTTTTAAGGTCAGCAGATACCCTTCTTCCCCGCTAAGAGCCAATCCCAAAGCGGAAGCGGTCTGGGAAGCTTTTTCAATGCGGGGCATCAGTTCTGCGGGCTTAACTGCATCAACCTGAAAATAGGCCTTCAGAGATTCCAAGAGCTTCGGTGCATTAAAGTCTTTCACGCCCGTCAAGAGGCGGTGCGTTGGAAGAAGAGCTAAACCGGAATCATGAAAGCCCACAAGCGCCATATACACAAAATCCGAAGGCAGTTCCTGGTTTTCTGAAGCGCCCTGTGCCGCGCGGCGTTCAAGGCTGTACTCCAAAGATGTCTGGTAGCGGTGATGTCCGTCTGCAATATAAATACGCTGCGCGGAAAAGGCCTCCCGCAGCTTACGGACAAGGGCTTCATCCGAAATCTGCCACAGCGTCTGCGTCACGCCCTTGTCATCCGTAACATCAAAAAGCGGCTTCGACGAAGCTGCGATTCCCGGAATCAATGGAATGATTTCATTTTTAGAATCTTCGAAGAGTCCAAAAACCGGCGAAAAGTTTGTCTGGGTTGCTTCCAGCAGCCGGCGGCGGTCCGCTCGAGGCTTGGCAAGTGTACGCTCATGCGGAATCACAATCTGCTTATCAAAAGGTTCCAGTTTAAGCGCACCAAGAAACGCAGAGCGGTTATGTTCCTTGCCGGTACGGGGATCTTTGAACTTCTGCTGATAAAGATAGAAGGACGGTTTTTCTTCTTTCTTTAAAATCCCTTCGCTTTTCCATTTGGAAAAGAAGTCACGAGCACGGGTGTAGCGGTTGTCAGCATCTGTGTCGCTTTCCAGGATTTTGTTAAGAATAAGCCGGATGCAGTTGTAAGGAGAACGCTGATAAAGCGCTTCCTGCTCAGCGGGAGAAATAACATCATAAGGCGGCGCCAGGACATCTTTGGCTTGGACGCGCGACATATCATAGCGAAAGGCGCGGAACGGCCGGAAGTCTGCGAGCTTTTGCGATTGAGCAGGTGCGGTTTCAGTCTTCATAAGGACGTGCAGTGTAGCACAAGAGTTTTTCTTTGACAAGGCGTTGAGCGGTCACTACACTTAAAAAATTCAGGTCGTGCTTTGTCATGCTTTTTTAACATTTAAACCGGGTCTTTAAAGTATGTCTTTCCTGCTCCGCCAAGTCCGGCATTTGACGCGTTATTTTTTTCTGTTAGGCGGGCTTGCCTTTTATCTTCATTACCGCAACACAGCACCCAATGTTTCCCTGATTCTGATGGCTCCCCCCATTTATCTTGCGAGCCTTTTGAAAACCTATGCAGGGCCGCTGTTTAAATCCCTTCCCCAGACTCAAAACATGACGGACTTCGGATACCTGCTGCCCGTCACTCTGATTTATTTTGGGCTTATCGGCTTTCTCTTTAAGCAGCTTTGGAATGAGCGGGGGCCTGTGAGGACTTTAACGATGATTATCCTTGCGGGATTTCTTGGATTTATCCACTTCATGGCCTGGCAAATGCTTTCAGGCTACCTCTCCACAGAACTATAACCCGCGGCTTAGCGGACCTTCGCCCCGTCATCAATGGGTCTTTCAGGCGATACAATCGTAAGGCTCGTGTCATCGGATGCGGCCAAAAGCATCCCCTGAGACTCAACACCTCGAAGCACCGTAGGTTCAAGATTGTTGACGATCACAATCTTTTTTCCGGTCAACTCATCAGCCCCGTAATGGGCTCGGATTCCAGCGACAATAGTTTTTCTTTCCTCACCGACTTTCACCTTCAGGACAAAAAGGCGGTCTGCATTCGGATGGGGTTCCGCAGCTTCAATGACGGCAACGCGTAATTCCAATTTTTTAAAATCATCTATGGTTATCATGAGGTCTCCTTGCCTTTAAAGGCGAGCATCTTAGCATAAAACTCCAAAACCGGTGTCCTTATTTAAGCTTTCACAGGGCCGGGGGTGACATCCTCGCCCGATACGGGTATGATAGTGCTTCATTTCAACCCCCAACCTGAGGCTGTCCCATGCTGCGAAAAATTGTTTATCCCTATATTGAAAATATCCTTAAAAAAACAGCACATCTTCTGGATGCACAAGGCATCACCCCGAATCAGCTGACGCTCGCGGGACTCGTTTTAAATTTCGCGGCTGGTTGGATTTACGCCTCCGGACATTTAGTTCTGGGTTCCTGGGTGGTGATTCTGGCAGGCTTCGGCGACATGATGGACGGCGCCCTGGCACGGGAATGCAACAAAAGCACTGCCTTTGGGGCATTTCTGGATTCCGTCACCGACCGTTATTCAGATTTTTTTATCTTTGGCGGGCTCGCCCTGCATTTTGCACGGACAGGTCAAGGCGCCCTGCTTGTCGTGACGCTCGGAGCTTTGGCTGGCGCGTACGGAGTCAGTTATGCGAAAGCCCGTGCAGAAAACTTCATTAAAAACTGCGGCGTCGGGATTTTCGACAGGGCTGTCCGAATCATTCTGGTTCTGGTTGGATGCATGATTCCGGGGCTCCTTACGATATCGCTATGGACCATTTTTCTGGGTGCCAACGCGACCGCGATTCAAAGGATTCTGCACACCCGCAAAACGATGGCCTTGCCGCCGGAAAAAAATGCCTAGACTATGAGACGTTTTTCATTTTATCTTTTCCTGGGCCTCCTGACGATTCTGCCACCCCTTTACGCATCGCAAGACGCCGACACCATGCTGCGCAAAATTGAAGCCCAGCGCTTCCGCTGGATGGGCGTTAAGGCCGAAGCAACTCTCACCTTCACCACTCCCCAGGGTAAATCTGCTTCCTGTTCCGGGCGCATGACGTATTACCGGCTCGAAGAAAAAATGCTGCTTGAATGTTTTAACGGCTCCGGACAAACCCTTTTTATTTTTTCAACCGAGGACGATGAGTTCGAGCTTTATCTTGCCGCTGACAAAACCCTTTACAGGGGCAGCATTTTTGACCTCGATGATTCAGAACAGTTTTCAAGCCACATCAAGCCTTTTGACCTTTACAGGGCTTTAAAACCCATGCCGGTACTGCCTGGCCAGGCACATGTGGCCTCCGAAACACCATCTTCAACCGTTCTGAATGTCTGGGGGCTTGCTCAAGGGAAGCCTTATGTGAAGCGAGTTTTCACCGTGACAGACCGCGGGGACGTTCCCGCAGAAACTTACCTTGGCGAGGATGGCGAAAAACGGCTCTTGATTAACCGGGAGGATTACCGGGAAATCGGTTCTGTTCCGCACAAGAAAAAAGAAAAGGTTTATTTCCCGGAACACATCCGCATTGAAAATGTACGCGAAAAAACGAAAACCGATATTGCTTTTTCTTCCCTAAAACCTCTTTGGAATACAAGCGGACCAGGGTGGGTTCTTCAGCTCCCTGAAGGAACAAGGGTGTGGGATCTTCCGCGTTTTAATCCGGACCGGGGCTATGAACAGCCGGCCGCATCGGGAAGTTAGAAGCTCAGGCGGGTTCCTGCTGAGAAAGACAGTGCACGGTTCCCATGCCGTAAACAACTTCCCTGCAAGGTACTGAAACGACATTTCTCCCGGGAAAAAGATCTTTCACGATACTCACCGCTTCTTTATCTTTGGGGTCATCAAAGACGGGCAGAAGTACGGTTTTATTGGCGATGTAAAAATTTGCATAGCTTGCGGGTAAAGGCTCATCTTCCACAATGATGGGCGAAGGCATTGGCAGTTTCACAAGATCCCACTTCCCGCCTTTCAGGTTCCTCATCCCCTTCAAAAGCTCCCAGTTCTCCTTGAGTACCGCATGGTTCGGATCGCCCGGATTATCTTCCGTAACAGCCACAATCACATTCGGCGCAGCAAAGCGGGCAATATCGTCAATGTGGCCATCCGTGTCATCGCCTGCCACACCTTCCTTAAGCCAAAGAATCTGCTGAACTCCCAGGTAATCACAGAGGATCTTTTCTATTTCCTTGCGCGAGAGGTGAGGGTTCCGGTTTGGATTTAAGAGGCACTGCTCAGAGGTCAGACACGTTCCGGCGCCATCCACTTCTATCGATCCGCCTTCGAGAACAATATCCTTCGGAAAACAGCGGTAGGAAACCATAGAAGAATCCTGAAAAAGTTCATTGTCCGGGAAAAGATCTTCATACTTGCCGCCCCACGCATTAAAACGCCACTTGCACCAGGCCTTGGTCCCGTCTTTTCCCTTCAGGTAAGTCGGGCCATAGTCGCGAATCCAGGAATCCACCGCAGGCTTTTCATAAAAAACAACATTCCGGATCAGCGGCCCCGAATTCTTAAGCCCCTTTTCAACCTTTTCACGTTCAGCGGGACCACGGACAATCAGCCGGACTTTTTCATGAGGAAGCAAGGCCTCCATCATTTGGAGATAAGAGCGCTCAACGATCTCAAGCCTTCCATCCGGCCAAGTGATCAGGTTCCCGGGCCAGGTCAGCCATGTCGCTTCGTGAGGTTCCCACTCCGCGGGCATACTAAAGCCCAGAGAAGCTGGCGTTGCAAGGGATGTTGTTTTTGAGGGAGCGTTCATAAAAAATCAGTCGAGATAGCGGGAGGTCAGGCCACCGTACGCGTCAATGCGGCGGTCTCTTAAAAAGGGCCAGTGACGGCGGGTGTCTTCAACCCGGGAAAAATCACATTCCACGAGAAGAATTTCTTCGGAGCTTTCACCGGCTTCGGCAATCACTTTGCCAAAAGGGTCTGCGACAAAGGACTTACCCCAAAAGGTCAAATCACCTTCAGGGCCTACACGGTTTACAGCAGCAACAAAAACCTCGTTCGCAACCGCATGGCCGCGCTGAACGGTCTGCCAGGCAGAATGCTGATCTTTCGCCACTCCGGCATCCGACTTATGCCATCCAATCGCTGTAGGATAAAAAAGGATTTGGGCGCCCGTCAACGCAGTAAGGCGCGCGCCTTCTGGGAACCACTGATCCCAGCAGATTAAAACACCGATTTTTCCGTAACGCGTATCGAAGGACTTAAAACCCAAATCCCCCGGCGAAAAATAAAACTTCTCGTAAAAATTAGGGTCATCGGGGATATGCATTTTACGGTAAAGCCCAAGTACGCGGCCATCCGCATCAATCACGGCAGCGCTGTTGTGATAAACGCCTTCCGCCCTCTTTTCAAAAACCGGGGCAATCAAAACAACAGATTTTTCGCGCGCAACCTCACGAAGGGTTTCAATCGTAGGCCCGGGTATAGGTTCTGCGAGATCAAAAAGGGAATGAGTTTCGGTCTGGCAGAAATAAAGCGATGCGAAGAGTTCCTGAAGACAGACAATTTGTGCGCCTTTGTCTGCTGCTTCACGGATCTTATCCACGGCTTTACGGACGTTTGCCGTCTTTTCAGACGAGCAGCGCATCTGCACAAGTCCGATTTTCACTTTGGAAGGAGCCATCTCGGGAGGAGCTCTAGTGAATCAAAACCGCGACGGAAATCACCGTGGTCCAAAGGCCGTCTTTATGACCTTCAGCGCTCTGAGTCAGTTCACGGGTTTTCACAATATCGCCGGAAATTTTCCACTGCGCTTTTCTCTTGTCATAGCTGGCTTCTGGATCGAATTTCACGCCGAGTGTGGTCGCCAGCATGCCGGCAGCAAGGTCTTCGGCGTAGTCAGCTGTTTTCTTTTCCGTCCAGCCGTAAGTATGGGCTTCTGAAAGATAGCCATACTGTTCGGGTTTTTTCGGAAACGCCATTCCGATGGAAGCCGCAATAAGACGGTTTGGTTCGTTTGTTGCCGCTTCTGCAATTACGGTAAAAAGAATCTGCCCCGGCGAAAGATACTTCAGCCCGGCTTCTTTCGAAAGCATTTTGCAGTTCGGAGGATAGATGCTGGAAACGCGGACGAGATTAAAAGGGGCAATGCCCGCATCGCGCAACGCAACTTCAAAGCTCGAAAGCTTTTCTTTGTGAATACCAACGCCTTTTGTCAGAAACATCTTATTGGGAAGGATCACTTCTATTCCTCCTGTGTAAATGTGAAATGGAAAATATTTCGGCGCTTCTTATCCGGGGTCTTTTTGCCGAGTTGAGCGTAATTTAACATCTTCTCGATTCGCAATCAAAACCTATTTCTGGCAAAGGGGACAATAATGGGTGCTTCGCCCTCCCAGGCGTATAACCTTGATCTCGGTTCCGCAGACTACGCAGGGCGCACCACCACGGCTGTAAACCTGATGCCGGGTCTGGAAGCCGCCCTTTTGACCATTCAAATGGCGGTAATCGTCCACGGTAGATCCGCCGCAGAGAATGGCTTCTTCTAAAACCCCCAAAAGCGCTCCGTGCAGCTTTTTCAGCCGTAAACGGCTCAAGGCTGAGCCTTTACGCTTGGGATAAATCCCCGCACGGAAGAGCCCTTCATCCGCATAAATATTCCCGATTCCGGAAACCAGCCTCTGGTTGAGCAAAAGGGACTTGATGGGAGCTTTTCTCGATTCAAAAATTCCAGCAAAGGTATCCGGGTTCATTTGGAAAGGGTCAAGCCCGGTAAGGCGGATACCTTCGGGCAGCTCAGACGCATCTCCTTTATGAAAAACGACACGCCCGAAACGCCTGGGATCACTAAAGAACAGTTTCTCTTTTCTTCCGTTAAAGGAAATCTCGATATGGGTGTGGGCGAGCCTGCATTCCGCGGCAAGAAGAAGTCTTCCGGTCATACCAAGATGAAACCAGAGCTCCTTACCGCTTTTCATGGAAAAGCAAAGGTATTTACCGCGCCTGGCGGGCCGACTCAGCGTTTCGCCTTCCAGGTTGTGCTGGAAATTTTTTGAGGATACATTGAGAATCCGGGGGTCGCGGACAAAAACTTTCCGAATGCGTGCGCCTTCCACGGCTTGGGAGAGCTGTCGGAGAAGGGTCTCAACTTCGGGAAGCTCAGGCATAATTTCCAGCGGGTGGGGCTGCTTAAAAAACCCTGCGGCTTACAGACCACTCATTCTATTGGTCCAGCGGAATTCTTTCATCGGATTTGGATTCAGCGCGCCGGTAGTAGCGGATAGAGGCATCCCCCGATTTCCAGCAGAAAAAAATAAATTCTCCATTACGGATACCCGGCAAATCGACCCACCCCTTTTCCAAGTCCTGAAGGAGGCAGCCCAGCTGTGTAATTTTCTGGGCTTCACGCCTTAAATCCAGAAGATCTTCTTCCAGTGACATGTAATCCCGCTCAAGCTCAGCGGTAGATCCTTGAGAAAGTCCGGACGACTGCTCGGCTTCGGTTAAAAGTTCATGAAGAAAAGCTGAGTCATGGCGGCGGTCATAGATTTCCTTCTTCGCAATCAAATGCCGGATTCTGGAATCCAGAAGCGGAATCAACGCAACAGCTTCTTCATAAGTGTAGTAACGGGGAGGTTTTTTCATAACTATTCTCCAAAGCGTTCGTCAGGTGCGGTTTCGCTGGCAAGGGCCGGGATGAGACCGCCGCCGCGCGCCACATTGATAACGCTTTCTGAACTCAAGCGTGAAAACCCGCCTGCATATTTACTGCCAAAAACCAGCAGATTGAAATTATGTTTTTTATAGGCAAAATCCAGCTTCCGGTTCACAACTTCCGGAACGGTCATGATGGGTATGTTCACATACTCCTGAACCACCCAATCGCCCTTGAGCGCCTTATCAATCACCGCATTCCAGTCCTGATCCGGCGTTTCACACCCGATGGTCACATCGCGGCCGCCGTATCCGTGAGAGGGTTTAAGAATCAAGGTTTCCTTTTCCTCTTTCAGAAAATCGATGAGATATATTTTTTTCCGGCCGTAAAAATCTTCCGCGTCCGAAAGACGTCGCGTCCACGGAATATGATCGCGCTTGGCACGGTTTTCATTTTCGGTGAAAAAGTGATCGTATTCCGGATTTGTCAAAATAGACAGAAGTGCCTTGGTGCTGGCAATCCTGGAACGCAGCGGATTGACCATACAGATCGCGCGCTCTCGGTACGCCTTGATCAAGTCCTGCACTTCATCCAGACGTTCAAGCAATTCATCAAATAATGCCCGGCGGTAAACCAGATGTATGCGGAGATTTTTGTGATAAAGCTTACCGCCCTTGTATTTCAGATCACGGGGGTCTGCAATGGTGGTTTTGTAGCCCTTGGATTCAAAAACGTTTTTGATAAATTCAAATTCAGCGACGGTCCTGGCAAAGCGCCAATCCACAATCGCAATTGTCGGCGTTTCAAAACCGCCGAATTCTTCATACGCTTCAAGCAAGGCATTCAACAGACTTTGGATACGGTCGGTCTTCAAAAGCTGCGCATCCTTGAAAAAATCCTGAAGAGGCTCTTCACTCAGAAAGATATTCTCAGCGTGGTCGCCGTACGCTGCCCCAGCTGGAGAGTCACAGTTAAACTCCACGAGTTTAAGGCTCTCCCCCTCAAGAAGGGCATCAAAACGCGCCAGCACAATATTCTGGGAATACCCGGGGTCGATTTTAATCAGCTCAGCTGCCTCGGGATTGATCTTATATACATGGGCCAGATGCCCTTCCTCAAAATAAAGGCGGGTCGCTGTATTAATGACCCTCGTCAGCGTCGAGGAAACCCGCTTAAGCAGGTTGAGCTGCTTGGAGGTCAGGAAGAGGCTTTTATAAAAGGTAGGAATGGTGAAACGGCCATACTTGAAACTTGTTTTCTCAAGCCGCTCTGAAAATTTGGGTATTGCCTGAATGATTTCGGATTCGCGCGACCTTAGATACTGATCAAACGCGTGATCCAGATTCTTGGTCATACGTTTGCCCCAGAATAGATTCCATAGTTTCGCCAAGCAGCGCCGGACTCATCGCCACATGCACTCCCGCTCTTTCAAGGCGCTTAATCTTATCCTCCGCTTTACCGGAACCGCCGGAAATAATCGCGCCCGCATGCCCCATACGCTTGCCGGCAGGGGCTGTGGACCCTGCGATAAAAGCCACAACAGGCTTGGTCATTTTAGTTTCGATGAACTCAGCAGCTTCTTCTTCCGCGCTGCCGCCGATTTCACCGATCATGATGACGCCCTTGGTTTTGGGATCTGCTTCGAAAAGTGCTAGAACCTCAACAAAGTTGGTTCCCACCACGGGATCGCCGCCGATACCAATACATGTGGACTGACCAATGCCGCGCGTTGTGAGCTGCCACACCGCTTCATAAGTAAGCGTTCCGCTTCTGGACACAACGCCAACGGAACCGGGCTTATGAATATATCCCGGCATGATTCCGATTTTGCATTCGCCTGGAGTAATGATCCCTGGACAGTTCGGACCGATGAGAATGGAGCGCTTACGGGACAACCAGTTTTTCACCTTCAGCATATCCAGCGCAGGAATACCTTCGGTGATGCAGATAATTAAAGGGATTCCGGCCTCTCCGGCTTCCATAATGGCCCCGATTGCAAACTTCGCGGGAACATAAATCACCGTCGCGTTGGCGCCTGTTGCATCCTTCGCTTCTTTGACGGAATTAAAAACAGGAATTCCTTCCACCTGCTGGCCGCCCTTGCCCGGCGTGACTCCGCCGACCACCTGCGTGCCGTACTCTTTCATGCCTTTTGCGTGAAAAGACCCATGTGCACCAGTAATACCCTGAACAAGAACTTTTGTGTTTTTATGGACGAGGATGCTCATTGTGTTAGCGCCTGCACGACTTTGTTGGCGGCATCTTCAAACGTCGATGCCGGGATGATTTTAAGGCCTGACTGTTCAAGCATAGCCTTACCCTGTTCCACGTTGGTTCCCTCAAGCCTCACGACAAGAGGGATGTTTCCCGGAAGGGCATTGCCTTCAGGGTTAATTTCTCTGACAGCATTCAAGATCCCTTCTGCCACAACATCGCAGCGCATAATGCCGCCGAAAATATTCACAAGCACGGCACGCACATTCGGGTCTGCCAGAATAATTTTAAATGCGGCCGCAACCTTTTCCTTGCTCGCCCCGCCGCCCACATCCAGGAAGTTGGCGGGCTCGCCCCCGGCATGCTTGATAATATCCATCGTGGCCATGGCAAGGCCAGCACCGTTGACGATACAGCCGATATTGCCGGTCAAACCGACATAGCTCAAATTAAACTTTTTCGCTTCAAGCTCACGGGGATCTTCCTGCCGAGGGTCAAAAAGCTCTTCAATATCAGGGTGCCGAAAGCCGGCATTTTCATCAAAATTAATTTTGGCATCAATGGCAATCACGCCGCCGCTCTTCATGATCGCAAGTGGATTGATTTCAACAAGCGAACAATCCAGCTCAAGAAAAAGTTTCGCCATGGCCTGAAAAATTGAGGCAAAGGCTTCAACCTTGGAAGAGTCCATCACGAGCCGCGCCGCGGTGCGCCGTGCGGTTTCTTCATCCAGGCCGTTTTCCACAGAGAAATAAGTTTTGAGGATTTTGGAAGGGTCTTCGACCGCCACTTCTTCAATATTCATGCCGCCTGCCTCTGAGACAATAAGACAGGGCTTTGCAAGGCTGCGGTCCAAAACCACACTGGCATAATACTCCTTGGTGATTTCTTCAGTGACTTCAATCAAAACTTTATCAATCGGCTTGCCTTCCGCACCGGTCTGATGCGTCACAAGGCTGGTCCCAAGCATCGCAGCGGCCCTGTCACGGACTTCCTCAGGAGAACGTGCAACCTTAATACCTCCAGCCTTTCCGCGGGCGCCGGCATGAACCTGTGCCTTGACAATAAAAAACCGGTCCGGGGTAATACGCTGCTGAGCGCCGTGGAAGGCTTCATCGGGAGAAGAGGCCACAAAACGCTCGTGGCCGGGAATGCCGTAACGGCTGAAAATTTCTTTGGCCTGATATTCGTGAATATTCATTTAGCGTTTCTCAATCGGGGTGTAATGCTGGTCCACCGGACCGATATATTCGGCCGAGGGGCGGATCAGACGGTTGTCTTTCTGCTGTTCAATCACGTGCGCAGTCCATCCGGCAACGCGGCTGGCCGCAAAAATGGTCGTAAAAAAATCAATCGGAAATCCCAGAACATACAATACCGATGCCGAGAAAAAATCCACATTGCAGGGAATCTGCTTTCGGTTCAGCATCACCTTTTCAACCCGGTTAGAGATTTCCATCCACTTGGTGTTCCCAACTCTTTCGCAGGACTTGCGGGCAATTTCCCTAAAAGCCTCGGCGCGGGGATCTGCCTGCTTATAAATGCGGTGCCCGAATCCCATAACCTTCTTTTTATGATCGAGAAGATCACTCACATAAGCCTCTGCGCGGGCGGGGTCGCCGATATCCAGGATCATTTCCATGGCTCGCTGGTTCGCCGAGCCATGCAAATCCCCTTTCAGGGTTCCGATCGCTGAAGTGATTGCAGAATAAATATCGGATTGGGTTGCTGTCGTGACACGCGCTGCAAACGTCGAGGCATTCAAGCCATGATCGGCAAGAAGAATCAGATAGGCATCCAGTGCCCGGACCATTTCTTTTTCCGGAACCTTTCCGTGCATCATGCGAAGAAAATCTTCAGCTTGAGAAAGAGACGGGTCTGGAGCGATCGGCTCCAGACCTTGCCGGATACGATAAAAGGCCGCAATAAGAGTCGCAAAATGCGCCGTGAGCTTAAGGGCTTTCGCGCCGCTCTTTTCGGGTTCATAACTGTCACCATCTGAATCATAAAGACCAATCACGGAGGCCGCGGTACGCAAAACCGCCATGGGATGCGCTCCTTTGGGAAAACTCTTCAAGTGGTCGAGAATTTCTTTGCGAACTACGCGCTCCTTACCAAGCTGCGCTTTAAAATCCGCAAGCTCCTTCATTTTAGGCAGGGCTCCGTACCAGAGAAGATAAACCACTTCTTCAAACGAAGAGGATTGGCCTTCAATGAATTCCTGAATTGGAATACCTCGGTAATACAACTGACTTCCGGGACCATCGACATGGCTCAGGGAAGTCTGTGCGGCCAAAACACCGTCAAGCCCTTTGACGACTTTGGAAGCTTCTTTTAACGTATCTGAAGGAAGGGGCGTTTGCTGTGACATAGACGGGTATTATACTCAAACGCTTTCAAGCCGCATCAATAAAAAGCGCGGAACGTGAGGAAATTTCAAAAAGAAATTTAAACAGAGGGAGTTGGAAGTGCTAATCGGCCGAATTTTCCGGCAAGATGATCTCCCGCATAGCGGACGTAACGCTCTGCCCACGATTTCAATCCTTTGATTTCATCGCGCGAAAGCTTACGGATCAATTTTGCGGGCCGCCCGAAATAAAGGTGTCCCGATTTGAGTTTTTGCCCGTGAGTTACGAGGCTGCCGGCGCCCAGCAGTACTCCGTCTCCGATGACTGCACCATCCAGAACAATAGAGCCCATCCCCACAAGCGTTTGATCACCTACGCGGCAGGCATGCAACAGCACTTGATGCCCAACGACAACATAATCCCCCACCACACAGGCATGATTCTTTTCAACGTGAAGCACCGAATTGTCCTGAATATTAGAATACCGGCCGACAACAACCCGGTTGATGTCGCCGCGAAGCACGCAGCCGGGCCAGACGCTGGCATAATCGCCGATTTTTACACGACCAATAAGATGTGCAGCGGGGTCAATATAAACGCGTTTGCCTAAGACAGGCATCAGCGGTCTTGGGGCCTGATTTTTGGATTCTTTCTTTGCGGGCATTTCAGCCTTTATTTAAGAAGCTGGCGCAAAACGTATTGGAGAATGCCGCCGTGGCGGTAATAATCGAGTTCCACAGGTGTATCAATGCGGCAGGCTGCGGCAAAAGTCTTGGCGCCCTTGGGTCCTTCGGCTTTGACCGTCAGCTTTTTACCTGGCTTAAGGTCTCCGGCAATGCCTTCGATTGAAAAGACCTCTTCGCCGGTCAATCCAAGCGACTGCGCATTCTCTCCGTCAAGAAACTGGAGAGGAAGGATGCCCATTCCGATCAAGTTTGAACGGTGAATCCGCTCAAAACTTTCTGCGATCGCGGCGCGGATCCCCAAAAGCGCGGGGCCTTTGGCAGCCCAGTCGCGTGAAGAGCCGGACCCGTATTCTTTTCCGGCCAAAACAATGAGCGGCGTTTTGCTGGCTGCATACTTCACAGAAGCATCATAGATGGCCATTTTTTCTCCGTCCGGAAGGTGACGTGTCCACCAGCCTTCAACGCCAGGCACAAGCAGGTTTTTCAAACGCACGTTTGCAAAAGTGCCGCGAACCATCACTTCATGGTTTCCCCTGCGCGCGCCATAGGAATTGAAATCCTTGGCATTCACGCCGAGCGATTGCAGATACTGGCCGGCCGGGCTGTCCTTGGCAATATTTCCTGCAGGAGAAATGTGGTCTGTGGTCACAGAATCTCCTACCATCACAAGCACACGCGCTCCGCGGATATCCTGAAGTGCGCCGGGTTCTTTCGGCATTTGATCAAAGTAAGGAGCCCGCTTGATGTAAGTGGACTTCTCATCCCAGGTGTAAGTGTCCCCCGTTGAGGACTTTATCGCCCGCCAGTTCTCATCACCATCAAAGACATTGGCATATTGGCGCTTGAACATTTCCGACTGAACCTTACTCATAGCTTCCTGCACTTCTTTATTAGAAGGCCAGATATCTTTAAGGTAAACGGCCTCGCCTGATGCTGTTTTGCCTATAGGGGTGATCGTAAGGTCCACATCTGCCGTTCCCGCAAGGGCATAGGCAACGACAAGAGGAGGAGAGGCAAGGTAGTTGGCCCTCACCTGGGGATTCACGCGGCCTTCAAAATTGCGGTTACCCGAGAGGACTGCGGCCGCAACAATATCCTTTTCCTTTACGGCCTTGCTCACGGCCTCAGGAAGAGGTCCGGAGTTTCCAATACACGTTGTGCAGCCAAACCCCACGACATTGAATTTCAGTTTCTCAAGATAAGGAAGCAGGCCGGTTTCTTTTAAATAATCGACCACGACTTTCGAGCCGGGCGCTAGACTGGTCTTGACCCAGGGTTTGACTGAAAGTCCCTTCTCAACAGCTTTTTGGGCAAGAAGACCCGCGGCAATGAGAACTGCCGGGTTGGAAGTATTCGTACAGCTTGTAATTGCGGCAATGACCACTGCACCATCATTAATTTCATACGTTTCTGTGGCTGTCTGGACCGTTGCCCGGCCGTCATCCTGAAGAAGCGGCTGAAAGGACGTGCGGAAAGATTCCCCGACCTGTTTAAG
>CAYRBY010000014.1:17271-33084 GCA_964422635.1 uncultured bacterium | reverse complement strand
GCATTTAACGCTGACTTCGACGGTGACCAGATGGCTGTCCACGTGCCGCTTTCAATGGAAGCGCAAATGGAAGCCCGGGTTTTGATGCTTTCTGCAAACAATATTTTCTCACCCGCTAATGGCCAGCCGATTGCATCTCCTTCGCAGGACATTGTGCTTGGTATTTACTATCTGACAAAGATTCGTGAAGGGCAAAAGGGGCAAGGACTGTTCTTTGGAAGCCCTGAAGAAGCGATCTTGGCGTTTTATGATGGTGAAATTCATAAGCATGCGAAGTGTAAGCTCCGCCTTGAAAAGGGCGATGTCGTGGATACGACCGTTGGGAGAATTCTTTTCAATCAGGTTCTTCCCAAGGGCTTCCGCTATGTTAACGATATCGTTAACAAGTCGAAACTTTCCAAAATCATTGCAGACTGCTACCGTGAATTTGGCCACAACGAAGTTATTCAGCTTCTCGACCGTTTGAAGTCTCTTGGATTTGAGCAGGCGACCCGCTCAGGTGTATCCATCGGTCTTGATGACATTCAGGTTCCTAAGCTGAAAACATCGATGCTTGACGAGGCTCGCGGCAGTGTACGTGCTATTGAATCCCAGTATAAGAATGGTCTTATTACTGAGGGTGAGCGCTATAACAAAGTGATCGACATCTGGACGCACACAACCGACCGTGTTTCCGATCGTATGTTTGAAGATTTTAATGCATTCAATCCGATTTTCATGATGGCTGATTCAGGCGCGCGCGGCTCCAAGCAGCAGATTCGTCAGCTTGCCGGTATGCGCGGTTTGATGGCAAAGCCGTCAGGTGAAATTATTGAAAGCCCGATTACGGCCAACTTCCGGGAAGGCTTGACGGTGCTCGAATATTTCATTTCTACTCACGGAGCTCGTAAGGGTCTTGCTGATACGGCCTTGAAAACAGCTGACTCAGGCTATCTTACGCGTCGTCTTGTTGACGTAGCGCAGGATGTTATTGTTACCGAGATTGACTGCGGTACAGTGAGCGGCAATTTTGTTGAAGCGATTTACGAGGGGGAAGAAGAAATTGTGCCTCTTCGTGACCGTATTATTGGTCGTGTTGCGCTCGATAACATTGTCGATGTTGTGACCGATCAGCAGATTGTAAAAGCAGGCGAAATCATCGATGAGAAAGTCGCTGATAAACTGGATGAAGTCGGAATTGAAAAAATCCGCGTCCGCTCTGTTTTGACCTGCGAATCTAAGAAAGGCATCTGTGCGAAATGTTATGGCCGCGATCTCGCGACAGGACGTTTAGCTGAACTTGGAACCGCCTGCGGTATTATCGCGGCACAGTCCATCGGCGAACCTGGAACCCAGCTGACCATGCGTACCTTCCACATTGGTGGAACGGCTTCACGTACGGTTGAACAATCGTATTTCCGCTCCAAGAATGAGGGTGTTTTGAAATACCATGCCCTCAAGACGGTTGTGACAAAGACGGGTGAAATCGTTGTGCTTAATCGTAATGGTTCGCTTACGATTCATGACGCAGTTGGCCGTGAGCTTGAGCATTATGTGATCCCGAGCGGTGCCATCATTGCGAATAAAGATGGCGGTCAGGTTAAAAAAGGCGAAATCTTTGTGAAGTGGGATCCGTACACCGTGCCTATTTTGACCGAGGTGTCCGGCCGCGTTCGTTATGAAGACGTTGTGGCGGGTGTCTCTATGAATGAAGAGATGGATGCTACGACCGGTCTTACTGAGCGCGTTATCATTGAGCATAAAGAGGATCTTCATCCGCAGCTTTTGATTTTGGGTGAGAATGAAGAAATCCTTGGTTTTTATCCCATTCCAACCGGTGCCCACATTGTCGTAAATCAAGGCGATACCGTTACAGCCGGTACCCTCCTTGCGAAGACTCCGCGCAAAGTTGCCAAAACTCGCGATATTACGGGTGGTCTTCCTCGTGTTGCCGAGCTTTTTGAAGCCCGGAAGCCTAAGAACCCGGCTGTTATTTCAGAAATCGATGGAATTGTGGAAATTGGCGAGATTGTAAAAGGGCAGCGTAAGATCATCGTCAAGAGTGCGACGGGAATGAGTAAGGAATATCTTGTTCCGCACGGAAAACATTTGAACGTGTATAAAGGTGATAAAGTTCTCGCGGGCCAGCAACTTGTTGATGGACCGGTGGTTCCTCAGGATATCTTGCGGGTTTCTGGTGAGCGGAGCTTGCAGGAATACATTGTTAATGAGGTCCAAGAGGTTTACCGTCTTCAGGGTGTGCGTGTAAATGATAAACACGTAGAAGTTATTGTTCGTCAGATGCTGCGTAAGGTTCGAATCGACGATTCGGGTGATACGGAGTTTATTGTTGGATCGCACATTGATCGGCTGCGTTTCCGTGAAGAGAACGAATTGATGGAGAAAAAAGGCAAGCAGCAGGCCACGGCGACACCGATGCTTTTGGGTATTACAAAAGCATCTTTGACCACAGAAAGTTTTATTTCGGCTGCAAGCTTTCAAGAAACAACACGTGTGTTGACTGAAGCTGCTTCAGCGGGGAAACGTGATTACCTTCTTGGTCTGAAAGAGAATGTGATCATGGGGCATTTGATTCCTGCTGGAACTGGTTTTGGTATCCATCAGAATATTGAGCTTGTTAAAGAAGTGAGTGATATGCTGCCTGATCCGGCGGCAAGTCAGGCTTCCCGTGAGGAAGCCGGAAAAACCAATGAGGAGAAGGCCTAATGGCTCCGACCATCAATCAATTAATTAAAAAGGGCAGACAAAATTATAAGGCGAAGACAAAATCACCCGCGCTTCAGGGGTCGCCTTTTCGAAAAGGGGTTTGCTTAAACGTTCGTACGCAGACGCCGAAAAAACCGAACTCAGCCCTTCGTAAAATTGCCCGTGTTCGCCTGACTAACGGCGAAGAAGTGACGGCTTATATTCCTGGAGTTGGGCATAACCTTCAGGAACACTCGATTGTTTTGGTTCGTGGTGGCCGCGTGAAAGATCTCCCTGGTGTGCGTTATCACATTGTGCGAGGCAAGCTGGATACCCAGGGCGTCGCCAATCGTAATCGCTCGCGTTCCAAGTACGGAGCCAAAACTCCGAAGAAAGAAACTCCTAAGAAATAGAGGCTAATGATCCATGAGACGCAGACAAGCTCCAAAAAGAAAAATTAACCCAGATCCGATCTATCAAGATCTTGTTGTAGCAAAAATGATCAATATGGTCATGGAAAAAGGTAAAAAATCTACCGCTGAGGGGATTGTTTACGGGGCCTTTGAGACCCTCCAGAAAAAAACAGGAAAAGAACCTCTTGAAGTTTTCAAGCAAGCTGTGGATAATGTTCGTCCCTTGCTTGAAACCAAGTCCCGGAGAGTTGGTGGGGCAACCTATCAGGTTCCGGTGAGCGTTCCTCCTGAGAGGGGAAGCTCTCTCGCCATGCGCTGGATCCGAAATTACGCCAGAGCGCGCAAAGGGAAGCCGATGCGCACCAAGCTGGCTGAAGAAATTCTCGATAGTTACAATCGCACGGGAACGTCCATCAAGAAAAAAGAGGACACCCATAAAATGGCAGAGTCCAACAGGGCTTTTGCGCATTACAGGTGGTAAAAACAAATGGCTGATGAAAAAGTAATTAGTTATCCGCTCGAAAAAATTCGCAACATTGGTATTGCCGCACATATTGATGCAGGTAAGACCACGACTTCTGAGCGCATCCTTTATTACACGGGCCGCACTTACAAAATCGGTGAAGTGCACGAAGGTACTGCTGTAATGGACTGGATGGAGCAGGAGCAAGAGCGCGGTATTACTATTACATCAGCGGCGACAACGTGTTTTTGGAAGGACTGCCGAATTAATCTGATTGATACGCCTGGACACGTGGATTTTACCATCGAGGTCGAGCGTTCAATGCGCGTGCTTGACGGTTGCGTTGCTGTCTTTGGCGCGGTTGAAGGTGTTGAGCCGCAATCTGAAACTGTTTGGCGCCAAGCGGATCGTTACCACGTTCCGCGTATAGCATTCATCAATAAGATGGACCGCACAGGCGCTGTGTTTTATGAGAATGTTCAGCAGATGCGGGATCAGCTCGGTGCTGTTGCTGTTCCTATTCAGATTCCTATTGGAAAAGAAGATACTTTCAAGGGTATTATCGATCTTGTCCTTATGAAAGCCTACATTTTCCACGACGAGAGTCTTGGTGCAAAATTTGATGTCGTGGATGTTCCTGCCGAGCTTCAGGCTGAAGCTAAAAAGATGCGCGAGGAAATGGTTGAGCGTCTTTCTGAGCAGGATGATGAGCTGATGGCTAAGTATATTGATGGAAAGGAAATCAGCATTGATGACATTAAGAAGGCCATCCGCCGCGCCACTGTTGCTATTAAAATAACCCCTGTTATTTGCGGCAGCGCTCTTAAAAATAAAGGCGTCCAGCAGCTTTTGGATGCTGTTGTCGATTACCTTCCGAGCCCCATGGATGTTACGGGTATTAAAGGGAAGAACCCCAACGATGACTCAGACATTGAGCGTCATCCGAAAGAATCAGATCCTCTGACCTGTTTTGCTTTTAAAATTGCGAGCGACAAGTTTGTTGGAAGCTTGACATTCATACGTATTTACTCCGGTGTCATGACGACGGGGACATACGTTTATAACCCGCGCACTCAGAGAAAAGAGCGTATCGGACGCCTTCTTCTTATGCATGCGAACAAGCGTGAAGAAATTGAAAGCGCCGGCGCTGGCAACATTGTGGCGGCCGTGGGTCTTAAGGATACTCGCACCGGAGATTCCTTGTGCGATGAAAATCACCCGATTGTTTTGGAAAGCCTTTTTGTTCCGGAGCCGGTTATTTGGATGGCTGTAGAGCCGAAGACTAAAGCGGACCGCGACAAGATGTCCGATGCCTTGGGTCGTCTGATGGCTGAAGATCCAACGTTCCGCGTTAAAACGGATCAGGAAACGGTCCAGACTCTCATCGGTGGCATGGGAGAACTTCATTTGGATATCAAAGTCGATATCATGAAGCGTGACTACGGTGTGCTTGTGAATGTGGGTAAGCCTCAAGTTGCTTATCGTGAAACCATTACAACGAACGCTGAGGGTGAGGGTAAGTTTATTAAGCAAACCGGCGGCCGTGGTCAGTACGGGCATTGCTACCTTAGAATTGAGCCTCTTGAAAGAGGTAAGGGCAATGAGTTCGTAAATGAGACTGTTGGTGGATCAATCCCGCGTGAATACATTCCAGCGGTTGAAGCCGGCGTCGAAGATGCGTGTGCTAATGGTGTTTTGGCGGGATACCCCGTCGTTGATGTGAGAGCGGTTGTTTATGACGGCAGCTTCCATGATGTCGACTCCTCAGAAATCGCTTTCAAGATGGCTGGAATTTTAGGTTTCAAAGAAGCTTTCAGAAATGCGAAGCCGGTGCTCTTGGAGCCCATGATGTCTGTTGAGGTTGTCGTTCCAGAAGAGTATGCGGGTGACGTAATTGGTGATTTGAATTCTCGCCGCTGCATCATTCAGGAAATGGGTAATCGAGGCCATTTAAAAGTTGTTAAGGCGCTTGTGCCCCTTGCGGAAATGTTTGGTTATGCGACATCGGTGCGTTCATTGTCTCAGGGCAGAGCCACCTACTCGATGGAGCCGCACAGCTATCAAGAAGTTCCACGCGCCATCGCGGAAAAAATCAAAGCTAATTAAAATTTGAAAAGGATCGGGTTGAGGGACCTATGACAAAAGAAAAGATTCGCATTAAGCTCAGAGCTTACGATCACAGAATTCTGGATCAATCGGTCCAGGAAATTGTTGATACAGCTAAAAGAACGGGAGCTCTCGTGTTGGGCCCTATTCCTCTTCCGACCCAGATTTGGAAAACGACGGTGCTTAAGGGGCCGACGATTGATAAAAAAGCGCGCAATCAGTTTGAGGTTCGCACGCACAAGCGCTTGATTGATCTCGAAGGTCCTACGTCAAGAACAGTGGACGCCCTCATGAAGCTGGATCTCCCGGCCGGTGTGGACGTTGAAATTAAACTCTAAAATTCAGGTGATTAAGTCATGTTAGGGCTCATTGGAAAAAAGCAGGGAATGACACAGATTTTTGACGAGGAAGGAAAGCAGATTCCCGTCACCGTTTTAGAAGTGGGGCCGTGTTATGTTACGGCGCTTCGTACGGCGGATAAAAATGGCTATAAGGCTGTTCAGTTGGGGTTTGGTGCTATTGCTGAAAAAAAGCTGGGCAAAGCCGATCTTGGACGCTTCAAAAAGGCGGGAACCCCTAATTTTCGCTTCACCCGTGAAATCAGGACGGAGAATCTAGAAGGTTTGGTTGTGGGGCAGCAGGTGGGAGTTGATAACTTTGAGACGGGAGATCTTATTGATGTTCAGGGGGTCTCTGTGGGTCGGGGATTTCAAGGTGTTGTGAAAAGATGGCACTTTAAAGGCGCGCAAACAATGAGCCATGGTACGAAGATGGGGCGTGAGCCTGGGTCTGTGGGTTCTCGTGCTGGTGGTGTTGGTTGCCGCAAAAAAACGCCGAAGGGTAAAAAACTCCCAGGGCGCATGGGTAATGAAATCGTTACGATTCAGAATCTTAAAGTTGTAAGAGTTGATGCAGAAAAAAACGTTATTTTGGTTAGAGGTGCTGTACCTGGCCCCGAAGATCAATGCCTCGTAATTTCCACAGCTCTGAAGCACCCTGTTAAGCGTAACTGGAAAGTTCCTGCAGCTAAGAGTCAAGCCTCTTCCAAGCAAGAAGCCTCCAGCCCGGAATCTCCGGAGAAAAATTCCTAAATTAAATTGAAGAATGGAATGGTAAAAAAATGAAAGCGCCCTTGTATTCAAAAAATGGAAGCAAAAAAGGAGAGGTTGACCTCAATCCTGAAATCTACGGAGCTCGGGTCAATGCTCGCCTGTTGGAACTTGTTAAGAATGCTTATGCAGCTAATCTTCGCCATGGAACGGCTTCCACTAAAACGCGTGAAGAGGTTCGTGGTGGCGGTAAAAAGCCGTGGAAACAAAAGGGTACTGGTCGTGCGCGTGCTTCGTCGATTCGTTCCCCTCTTTGGCGTGGCGGTGGAACGGTGTTTGGTCCCCACCCGCGTGATTATTTTGTTGCATTGCCCGCTTCGATGCGCCGTAGTGCTTTGATTGCCGCTTTGAGTCAGAAAGCCAGGGCGAGCCAGCTGGTTCTTATGGAGGCTGTTCAGGTTGCCGCGCCTAAGACAAAAGAATTTGTAGCGACGATGAAGGGTTTGCCCCTTGATAACCGCAAAACTCTTTGTGTTGTCAAGGATCTTGAGCCTGCGTTGAAGCGAGCCAGTCAAAATGTGAAATCTAGAATCGAGCTTCGTAAGGCTGCGGATGTTAATGCGTATCATGTGTTGCAGCGTGAAAAGCTTGTGATTGAGCAGGGGGCGCTTCAGGTTCTGGAAGAGCGCCTGCTTGATAAAGAATCCAAGGGGCAGAAGTCATGAAGATCCATATCTATGATGTTATTCGTGAGCCGCTAATTACCGAAAAAGCTGCCAAGGATGCGGAAGCTCTCGGCAAGTATGCGTTTAAGGTTCGCACTGATGCTAACAAAAAGGCGATCAAGGCGGCCGTTGAAAAAATTTTCAATGTTCATGTTGTGAAGGTGAACACTTCTTGTCAGGCTGGAAAATGGCGGCGTGTTCGTTCTCAGCCTGGAAAAACAGCGCAGTGGAAAAAAGCGATCGTCACTCTGAAGCAGGGTGAAAAGATCGATATTACGGCCTAAGGGTCTTTAAAGGAGTTCAATTCAAATGGCACTCGTAAAATTTAAGCCGACATCACCGGGAAGACGCTTTGGAAATGCGGCTAACTTTTCTGAAGTAACGAAAGATACTCCTCACAAGCCATTGACAGAGGCTTTGAGAAAAAAAGGCGGCCGCAATTCTCATGGGCACATGACGGCTCGCCGCCGCGGTCAGGGGCATCGCAGACGCTACCGGCTGATTGATTTTCGCCGTAACCGTATTGGTGAAGCAGCGAAAGTTCTTTCAGTCGAATATGATCCGAACCGCACTGCGCGCATTGCTCTTTTGGAATATCAAGACGGTGTGAAAAGCTATATCGTCAGTCCCGACGGTCTTAAGGTTGGTCAGACTGTTGTAAGTGGATCTGAGGCGGATGTTCAGGTGGGAAATCATCTTCCGCTCCGTAATATTCCGGAAGGTACGCCGGTTCACAATATTGAGCTTCGTCCGGGCCTTGGTGCTAAGCTGGTGCGCGCGGCTGGTGCTGTTGCGCAGATCCTTTCAAAGGAACAGGATTATGCTCACGTGAAGCTTCCGTCTGGCGAAGTGCGTATGATTCCTCTTGATGCCTTCGCTACGATTGGGCAGTGTTCAAATATTGAAAATGAAAACCTTATGCTCGGTAAGGCTGGACGTGCGCGTTGGCGTGGGCGTCGTCCCGCGAGCCGTGGTATCGCGAAAAACCCGGTTGATCACCCGATGGGTGGTGGTGAAGGTAAGTCAAAAGGTGGAAACCATCCTCAGAGTCCTTGGGGTCAAAAGGCAAAAGGTCTTAAGACTCGCAAGCTCCGTAAATTCAGCAATAAATTTATCGTGAAGGACAGAAGAAAATGAGTCGTTCAGCGAAAAAAGGCATCTACGTAGACCCGAAGCTTTTGAAGAAGGCTCAAGCAGCGATACGCAGTAAGGATCGCCGCCCCATTAAAACTTGGTCCCGTCGTTCAACGCTTACGGAAGAATTTGTCGGAGCAACATTTTCTGTCCACAATGGCAAATCGTTTCAGAGTGTCTTTGTCACAGAAAACATGGTGGGTCATAAGCTTGGCGAATTTGTCCCGACGAGAACATTCCGTAAACATAGCGCCGCCCAGGATAAAGCAAAAGCTGTCGCAAAAGGCGCAAAAACCTAAGGATTGGATTGGAATAGAGTTATATGGCTAAGGCTAAAGCAGCAGAAAAAGCAGCACTAAAGTCCGAAAAAAAATCAGCGCGGGTTGTTTTGAAGTATTTGAGAATTTCACCGCGAAAGGCGCGTCTTGTGTTGGATACGATTCGTTTTCAGCCTGTTCACAAGGCTAGTGCTATTTTGAAGACCTTGACCA
Organism: uncultured bacterium; assembly: GCA_964422635.1. Classification (GTDB taxonomy): domain Bacteria; phylum Omnitrophota; class Omnitrophia; order Omnitrophales; family Aquincolibacteriaceae; genus ZLKRG04. The sequence goes on along the minus strand of CAYRBY010000014.1, from coordinate 24,018 downwards.
AGAAAAAAGCCGCCGGCATGGCGCTTAAGGCATTAACAAGCGCTGTGGCGAATGCTAAAGTTCTTGGGCTGGATGAAGCTAAGCTTTATGTGTCCGATGTCCATGCGGACGGAGGACCCGTATTTAAAAGGTTTATGTCCCGGTCTATGGGCAGAGCTGACCGCATTTTGAAGCGCACCACTCACTTGTCGCTTTCCGTTTCTGAAAGCGCGAGAGTTTATTCGGGCGCACCGATTCAGGAACAGCCGGAAAAAGAGAAGCAACCGGCTGCATCCGCTAAAAAGAAAAGCCCGGCCAAAAGCAATAAAACGGCCGCAGGCGCGAAGTAAAGTCGTTACAGGAGGAAGACCTTGGGGCAGAAAACACATCCATACGGACTCAGATTAGGATATATCAAACCCTGGAAGGCGAAATGGTTTTCGCGCAAAGGGCTAGACCAGCTTCTGCATGAGGATTTGAAGCTTCGTGACTACGTTCATAAAAAACTGGGGTTCGCGGGAATTTCGAATGTTGAGATTGAGCGTTCCAGTGGGCGTGTTCGCGTGAGAATTTATACGGCTCGTCCTGGGGTCATTATTGGCCGCCGAGGTCAGGAAATTGACAAAGTAAAAGATGATCTTGCCAGCTTGACCACTAAAGAGCTCTTCGTGGATATCAAGGAAATCAAAGCTCCGCAAGTTGATGCGCAGCTCATAGCTGAAAACATTACTTCGCAGCTGGAAAAGCGAATCGGCTTTCGCCGCGCAATGAAAAAAGCCATTCAGGTTGCTATGATGAAGGGTGCGCTTGGTGTAAAAATCCAGTGCAAAGGACGTCTTGGCGGCGCAGAAATTGCTCGCGAAGAAAAGTATCACGAGGGGAAGCTTCCTCTAAGCACTTTTCGCGCGAATATCGATTATGGCTTCAAGGAAGCGTTTACTACTTATGGAACGATTGGCTGCAAAGTTTGGGTTTACAAGGGCGATATTCTTGTGAAAAAAGAAGAGGCCACCGAACGCCTCGAGCGCCAGCGGAAACAGGAAGAAAAATGGAAGAGTGAAGAATCTTCTTCGGAAGGTGCTGCGCAGCAGGACGCTCCTCAAAAGCCGAAGCGCGCTCGGGCCAAAGCTGACAAGCCCGGCCAGAGTGAATCAGCAGAGCCTCAGGCTTCCGAAGGAAGTCAATCTTCACCGGATGAGGGGAAATAGTCATGCCAATGATGCCGAAGCGGGTTAAATTTCGTAAACAGCAGCGCGGGTGGCTTAAAGGAGTTGCTACGCGCGGAAGCACGCTGTCTTTTGGTGATTATGGTCTTAAGGCGGTTGATCGTGGTTGGTTGACGGCTATTCAGATCGAAGCGGCGCGTGTTGCATTGACCCGTCACGTCAAACGCGGCGGCAAAATCTGGTTGAGAGTTTTCCCTGATAAGGGGTACACCAAAAAGCCTGCCGAAACCCGTATGGGTAAAGGTAAGGGAGCGCCTGAGTACTACGTTGCGGTCATTAAGCCGGGACGAATTATTTTTGAGATGGGCGGAGTTCCTGAAACGCTTGCGAAGTCAGCGATGCGTCTTTGTGCGTATAAAATTCCTATTAGAACAAAATTCGTGAAACGGGCTGGGCATTAATTATGTTGAAAGTTAGCGAGATTAAAAACCAAAGCATTGAAGAGCTGCAGGATAAGGCAGAAAAGCTGCGCAAAGAGCTAATGCAGTATCGATTCCAATCAAAAACGGGAAAGCTTGAGCGCCAGACTTTGATCAAAGAAACGCGGCGTGATATTGCGCGTATTCTTACGGCGATCAGTCAAAGCAAGAAAGCAAAGTGAGGATTGATTCGTGAGCGCTACGACCGGAGTTAAGCAGGAATCCGAAGCGGTTAAGGTTAAACGTTTTCGTGAAGGCGTTGTTCTTAAAAACAAAATGAACAAGACGGTGATTGTCGAAATCACCCGTCTGACTCAGCACCCTCAGTTTAAAAAAGTCATTCGCAGAAAGATCCGTTATGCGGTTCATGACGAAAAGAATGAGGCGAAGGCTGGAGACAAAGTTCGTATCCTTCAAACCCGTCCAATCTCAAAGACTAAGCGTTGGACATTGATTAAGGTGCTGCCCAAATGATCCAGTTGAGAAGCATTCTTGAAATCGCTGATAACAGCGGCGCTAAGAAAGCGGCCATGATTGGCGTGATAGGATGTCACGGAAAGCTTAATGCTGAAGTTGGTGATGTCATTACAGCGTCCATCAAAGAAGCCCTTCCAAATGGCACCGTCAAAAAAGGCGAAGTGGTTAAAGCTGTGATTGTCAGAACCCGCGGCCCAATTAACCGCAAAGATGGTTCTTCTGTTAAGTTTTCGTCGAATGCTGTTGTGTTGATTGACAACAACAAGAATCCTAGAGGGACACGTATTTTTGGCCCGGTAGCGCGTGAGTTGAGAGATCGTTCATTTATGAAGATTATTTCTTTAGCGCCTGAGGTGGTATAAGTCATGAAAATTCGTAAAGGTGACACGGTGATTGTTATCGCCGGGAAAGATCGCGGAAAGAAAGGGAAAGTTCTCAAGACTTTTCCATCTGAAAGTAAGGTCCTTGTAGAAAAAATTAACCATCACACCGTTTATCTCCGCCGGAGTCAGCAGAATCCAAAGGGCGGAATTGCGAAGATGGAAGGCAAAATTGACGTTTCGAACATTAAGCTTATCTGCCCCAGAACAAACAAGCCGACTCGTGTTGGTTATACTGTTCTAGCGGATGGAGCGAAGCATCGCCTCAGTAAAAAATCCGGCGAAATTTTGTAAGGATGGTATAGCAATGTCCACGACAGTTACAAAACCTAGACTCCTTGAAAAATACCGCAATGAGATTATTCCCAAAATCCAAAAGGAGTTTAAGTATAAGAATGTAATGCAGGTTCCGAAGCTTGAAAAAGTTGTTATCAATATGGGCGTGAAAGAGGGAGCTTCTGATATCAAGATCATTGAGCATATGGCTCAGGAGCTTGCGAAGATCGCGGGGCAGAAGCCTTTGATTACGCGCGCCAAGAAATCTATTTCTGCATTCAAACTTCGTGAAAATGCTCCGATTGGCCTTAAGGTTACTCTGCGCCGTTTTCGCATGTATGAATTCATCGACCGTCTTTTCAATATTGCAATGCCGAGAATTAGAGACTTCCGTGGCTATTCTGATAAGAGTTTTGACCAGAATGGAAATTATTCCCTTGGAATTCAGGAACAGATTATTTTCCCGGAAATTGAGTTTGATAAGATCAAGAAAGTTCAGGGAATGGATGTAACTTTTGTAACAACTGCAAAAACTCCGGAAGAGGGCAAGTTGCTTCTCGAGCTCCTGGGACTTCCTTTTATTAAGAAGGGTTAATACCGTTATGGCAAAGACATGTTTGGTTGTTAAGCAAAGAAGAGAACCTAAATTTCCGGTAAGGAAATATCACCGCTGTCAGCGGTGCGGCCGAGCGCGCGGATACATCCGCCGGTATGCTTTGTGCCGTATCTGCTTCCGTGAGCTGGCGCTTCAGGGCATCATCCCGGGCGTGGTGAAATCAAGCTGGTGACAGGGAGATAACGTATGCCGAGAACAGATTTTATTGCAGATTTTTTAACAATGATACGGAACGCTTCAAAAGCGCATAAAGACAAGGTGACTCTGCCTGCGTCTAACATCACCGTAAAAATCGCGGAGCTGCTTCAGGAAGAGGGTTTTGTGGGGCAGACTAAAGTTTTTTCGGAAGGTAACAAGCGCTTCATTCGTGTTCATCTTAAATATGTTAAGGGTGACAAGCCAGCTATCCAGGGGCTTCGGCGCATTTCAAAACCAGGTATTCGCAAGTACGTTGGTGTGGAAGAGATTCCTAGGGTTCAGGGTGGAATTGGAATCGCTATCGTCTCCACGTCAAAAGGCGTAATTACGGATCGTAAAGCTCGTCAAGATAAAATAGGCGGCGAGCTTATTTGCAGTGTTTGGTGAGGGTGATATATGTCGCGTATTGGTAGAAAGCCGGTTGTAATTCCGAGTGGTGTGAAGGCAGAGCTTAAAGGACCTAAGCTTTATGTTCAGGGCCCTAAAGGTAAGCTTGAGATGGATATCCATCCCAGAATCAAGGTTTCCGTTGCCCAAAATCAAGTTCAGGTTGAACGTGCGACGGATGTTCCGTCTGATCGCGCCCTTCATGGACTTATTCGTAGTATGATTCAGAACATGATGGTGGGTGTGACCCAGGGCTTTTTGAAAGAGCTTGAAATTGTGGGTGTAGGTTTTAAAGCCCAGGTTAAAGGAAAATTTCTTAATTTGGCGCTTGGATATACGCATCCGATCGATCACGAAATTCCAGAAGGTGTTTCTGTTGTGTGTCCTAATCCGACGCGCGTGGCCGTGTCTGGCTGTGATAAACAGAAAGTGGGGCAGGTTGCCTCTGATATTCGCCGCTATCACAAACCCGAGCCTTATAAAGGTAAGGGGATTCATTACGTCGGCGAACATATTCGTAGAAAACAAGGTAAGGCGGTGGGTTAGAATCATGCTTAAAAAAGAGAAAAGAAGACTCAAAAGACACGGGAAAATTCGTAAAAGAATTCAGGGTACGGTAGAGCGCCCTCGCCTTGCGGTTCATCGGTCGATAAAAAATATTTATGTTCAGGCAATTGATGACGTGGCTGCAAAGACCCTTGCCGCATTTTCGACGCTCGATAAAGAGTTTTTGAAGGTGAAGCCCCAAAAAGGAAAGATCAGCGCATCTGAAAAGATGGGGCAGTTTTTTGCGGATCGTTTGAAAGAAAAGGGTATTAAAAAAGTGGCATTTGACCGCGGCGGGTATAAGTATCATGGCCGTGTGAAAGCTCTTGCCGATTCTTTGAGACAGGCTGGGATTGAGCTATGAAAGGGGAACCTAATACTTTGAACGAGAAAAATAGCAATCCAACGAATCAGGGGGGACGCCCCGCTTCGACTCGCGCTCCTAAAAGCGACGCAGGTACGGAAGTTTTCGAAAAAGTAATTCAGGTCAATCGTACAGCAAAAGTTGTGAAGGGCGGACGCCGTTTCCACTTCAGCGCTCTTGTTGTTGTTGGAAATGGTGAAGGCGAAATCGGATATTCCCTTGGAAAAGCCAATGAAGTTGCGGACGCCATCCGCAAGGCGCTGGCAGGGGCTAAGAAAAGCAAAATTAAAATCAAGCTTCGCGGAACCACAATCCCACACGAAATTATCGGGCGTTACGGAGCAGCAAAAGTTCTTTTAAAACCTGCAGCTCCTGGTACCGGTGTCATTGCGGGAGGCTCCGTTCGTGCTGTTTGTGAATCGGTTGGTATTAAGGATATTTTGACAAAAAGTCTGGGCAGCGATAATGCGATCAACGTTTTGAAGGCGACGATTAACGGTTTGACGTCAATGGTCAGCTCGAGGGAACGTCTGGATGCCCCTGAGGTGAAGTCATGAGAGCAAAGTTTCCATATAAGAAAAGACAGAAGCGCCGGGGTATTGGTCTTGGGTCTGGCCACGGAAAGACCTCCGGTAAAGGTCACAAGGGGCAGCGCGCTCGTTCTGGTGCCGGCAAACATCCGGCGTATGAAGGGGGGCAGAATCCTCTATACAGGCGTCTTCCTAAGCGCGGGTTCAACCGTGATGCGCTCCGCGTCGAAATGCGTGTCGTTAACCTGGAGCTTCTGGCTGGGTTGGGAGTTAAGGAGATCACGCCTGAGACTCTTAGGCAGCATGGTATTTTGAAAAATGTAAAAAACGGCGTTAAGGTGCTTGGGACAGGGGAGTTGAAAACAGCCCTCCAGGTATCAGCCAACAGCTTTAGCGAGTCGGCAAAAAAGAAAATTGAAAAAGCCGGCGGCCAAGCAATTTTAATCGAGAAGAAATAGCGGATTCATGTTACAAGCCTACGCGAATATTTTTAAAATCCCTGAACTGCGCAAGAAAGTTCTGTTTACCTTGCTCATTATTGTGATTTATCGCATAGGCGCGCATATTCCCACCCCGGGAATCGATGGGACAGCGCTTGCGAGGTTTTTTGCCAGCATCTCCAGGTCTTCTGGCGGTCAGCTCTTTGGCATCATGGGAATGTTTTCCGGAGGCGCTCTGCAAAAGGCGACAATTTTCGCTTTGGGTATTATGCCGTACGTCTCATCTTCAATCATCCTTCAGCTTTTAACGGTGGTCATACCTCAATTAGAGAAGATGGCCAAAGAAGGTGAAGAAGGGCGCAAGAAAATCATCCAATACACGCGTTACGGTACGGTGATTCTCGCGATCATCCAAACATTTTTTATTTCGCTTTGGCTGGAAAACCCACATGCGTTTCAGGGTACGGTTATTGTTCCCAATCCGGGATGGGGTTTCCGCTTAATGACTATTTTGACTCTGACTACGGGAACCGCTTTTATTATGTGGCTCGGTGAGCAGATCGATGAGTATGGTATCGGAAACGGAATGTCCATTATCATCACGGCAGGTATTATTGATTCAATTCCCACAGCGCTTTGGCAGACATGGTTGTTGCTGTCCCCTTTTGATCCAGCTCGCCAGCAGCTCGCGTGGTGGAAGTTTGCGCTGATGATCTTCCTTTTTATCGGAACAACGGTAGGTGTTATTTTAATAATACAAGGCCAGCGTAAAATACCCGTTCAGTATGCAAAGCAAATGCGCGGTAACAAAATGTATGGCGGTCAAAGCACATACTTGCCGTTGAAAGTCAATCAGGCTGGCGTTATCCCGATCATTTTTGCCCAATCGGTTATCTTGTTTCCAGCGAC
>CAYRBY010000014.1:8622-17171 GCA_964422635.1 uncultured bacterium | reverse complement strand
ATTGCCAGCTTTTTTGGCGGCACAGGTCTTCTCATTATTGTCGGTGTCATCTTGGACACGATGAAGCAGATTGAGTCACAGTTATTGATGCGCCATTATGAGGGCTTTGTCAAAAAAGGAAAGTTGAAGGCGAGACGATGAAAGTAATTTTTTTGGGCCCTCCGGGAGCTGGTAAAGGTACGCACGCAAAAATCATCGCGGAAAGCTATAAGCTCGCACATTTGGCCGCTGGGGATTGTTTGCGCCGGCACATTCGTGGTAATACGAACTTGGGCATTAAGGCAAAAGACATCATTGAAAAGGGATCTCTTGTTCCTGATCAGTTGGTTAATGAAATGATGGAAGAAGAAATGTGGCGCTCGCGCACCATGCATAAAGGATTTATTCTTGATGGTTATCCGCGCACGATCAAGCAGGCCGAAGCGCTTGATAAGTACTTCAAAAAAGAAAAAAGCACATTAAGCGGAACGATTAATTTTAAAGCATCGGAAAAGATGATCCTGGAGCGTTTGGGCGGTCGTCTGGCATGCGTACAGTGCGGAGCCAACTACCATGTGAAGAATATTCCGCCCAAAAAAACGGGTCTTTGTGACAAATGCGGCGGGGAGCTCAAGCAGCGTAAGGATGATACCCCTGAGACCATCAAGCACCGTTTGGATGTATATCACAAAGAAACAGCGCCGTTGATTGAATACTATTCCAAAAAAGGACTTCTTTTTGATGTAGACGGAGATCTTGGCATTAAGGATCTCCAGGAAAAGCTTGTTGCGCTCTTTGAAAGTTTTAAGACTACGAAATGATTTCTCTTAAGTCTCGGCGTGAAATTGAACTAATGGCCGAGGCCGGTAAAATACTTAAGGCTGTTTTTGTTGCTGTTGAACCTGCTGTTAAAGCAGGTATGACAACGTTGCAGCTTGACGAAATCGGCGAAAAAAAGATTTTATCGCTGGGTGGAAAGCCGGCATTTAAGGGATACCGCAATTTTCCAGGTACGGCCTGTATTTCCGTCAATGAAGAAGTTGTGCACGGGATACCGGGACCGCGAGTGCTTAAAGAGGGTGACCTGGTTAGCTTTGATTGTGGTGTGCTGTTAAACGGTTATTATGTAGATGCTGCCAGGACATGGTCTGTGGGTAAGGTCAGTGCTGTAAAACAGCGTCTTATTGACACCGCGCGCGATTCATTCATGGCCGGAATCGAAGCCTATAAGCCAGGTTCAAGAATCGGTGACCTGTCTGTAGCGATTCAAAACTGTATAGAGTCCCGCGGATTTCAAGTTGTAAGAGACTTCGTTGGGCATGGAATTGGCAAGGCCATCCATGAAGATCCGCAGGTTCCGAATTATGGAAAAGCTGGACGCGGACCTAAAATAGAACTTGGATTGTGTTTGGCCATTGAGCCAATGGTCACCGAAGGTCATTATGCCGTCGAAGTTCTTGAAGATGGCTGGACAGTTGTGACACAGGATAGAAAAATGGCGAGCCACTATGAAGATACGGTGGCATTTACGGATCAAGGGGTTCTCAATCTCACGTGTGATTGAGGATTAGGAGAGACGGGACGAGGAATGCCAAAAGAAGACGCCATTGAAGTTGAAGGTGTTGTTATTGAGCCTTTACCGAATGCCATGTTTCGCGTAGAACTGGAAAACGGACATAAGGTTTTGGCGCACATTTCGGGGAAGATGAGAATGAATTACATTCGCATTTTACCTGGTGATAAAGTGAAGGTGGAATTGTCGCCGTATGATTTGACGCGCGGCAGAATCACCTTTCGCGTGAAGTAAACGGGCAAGCCCCGAAAAATCAGTGAACATTTGAGGCTATGTTATGAAGGTAAGAAGTTCAGTTAGAAGAATTTGCGAAAATTGTAAAATTGTCCGTCGTAAGCGCATTGTTTATGTGATTTGCTCTAACCCTAAACACAAACAGCGCCAAGGCTAGAGTACATTTCGAGAAGAAGGAGTTTAAGGTATGCCGCGTATTTTGGGTGTTGATATTCCAAGAGAAAAAACGAGCTGGATCGCGCTTACGTATCTTTATGGAATTGGCCGTACGGTTTCCAAGGCCATTTTGAAGAAGGCGAACATTGATCCTAAAAAGCGCGCCAAGGATTTGACGGATCAGGAAATTTCCGTTATCACGAGCATTATTCAGGAGCAGTACAAGGCGGAAGGTGATCTTCGCCGTGAAGTTCAGCAAAACATTAAGCGTTTGATGGACATTCGCGCTTACCGTGGTCTCCGTCACATTAAGGGGCTTCCGGTTCACGGCCAGAGAACCCATACGAACTCCCGGACACGCAAAGGCCCGAGACGTACGATGAGCGGTCTTAACAAAAAGCCGCCCACAGCCAAATAAAGAATTCCATTTTGTAGTAGCGGCTTAAATCTTTCGAAGAAATCAGAGGGGAGTATGGCAAAAAAGAAAAAAGTTAAAAGTGTTGTTAAGGGACACGCGCATATCAACGCGAGTTTCAATAACACGGTCGTCACAATTACGGATCTTCAGGGCAACGCGGTTTGCTGGTCATCCTCTGGCTCCGCTGGCTTTAAGGGGTCCAAGAAGTCAACGCCCTTTGCCGCACAGGTTGCTTCTGAACAAGCTGCCAAAAAAGCACTTGAAGCTGGAATGAAAGAAGTTGAAGTCTATGTAAAAGGTCCGGGTGCGGGCCGCGAATCGGCCATTCGTGCTCTTCAAGCAGCTGGTCTTCAGGTCAGCACCATTCACGATATTACGCCCATTCCTCACAATGGGTGCCGGCCGCCCAAAAGAAGGAGAGTTTAATTTATGGGAAGATATACGGGTCCAGTTGTTCGCCTTTCACGGCGCGAAGGTATTAATCTTTTTTTGAAAGGCAGCCGCCGCTCGGATGATAAAGTTGCAAAGCGTCTTGAGAAGGCTCCGGGTATGCATGGAGCTCGCCGCGGCAAGCTGTCTGACTACGGACTTCAGCTTCGTGAAAAACAGAAGCTGAAGAGGATATACGGCTTGATGGAACGCCAGTTTCGAGTTTTCTTCAAGCGTGCGTCTCGGAAACAGGGCGTAACGGGTGAAAACCTGATCCAGCTTTTGGAGTCCCGTTTGGATAATGTGGTTTATCGCCTGCTTTATGCAACAACACGGCGTGAATCCCGTCAAATGGTCAACCATGGCCATATCTGCGTAAACGATAAGCCGGTTAATATTTCGTCTTACATTGTTCGCGTGGGGGACAAAATCACTCCGAAAAAGAAAGAAGCAACTGTAGCGCGCATTAAAGCCCGTGTGGAAACAATGGATGACTATCCGGTTCCCGATTGGCTCTCACTCGATAAGACGACCCTCGAAGGTAAAGTTTTGAGACTCCCGACCAAAGCGGATGCACAGCTTCCGGTGGAAGAGTCACTTATCGTCGAATTGTTTTCCAAATAGCAAACCGGATTTGAGAGCTGCCCCGAATTGCTGCTGGGCGGCATGACAGTATTTAACACACGCAAATTTTAAGTAGTTCATCGCTGAGATCGATCTAAGGAGGAAAAAATGGGAATTCGTTGGAAAACCTTCGAAATGCCGAAACGGCTCGAAGCTGACAAAGAGACCCTGACACCGACATACGGAAAATTTTATGCCGAGCCTTTTGAGCGTGGTTACGGAACGACCATCGGGAATTCGCTTCGCCGCGTACTGATTTCTTCCATTGATGGAGCTGCCGTTACAGGGATCAAGATCAATGGGATGTTGCATGAATTTTCCAGTCTGGAAGGTGTTTTGGAAGACGGTGCGCAGATTGTTCTGAATATAAAGAAGGTTGTCCTGCGTTACCACGGCAAAGGACCCAAAACCGTCATGATTGATGTGAAAAAAGCCGGCCCTGTCAAAGCGTCTGATATTAAGACCGATGAGACGCTTGAGGTGGTGAACCCTGATCACGTCATCTGTACACTGACCAAGGAAGTTCACTTTCAAATGGAGCTTGAAATTGATCGTGGACGCGGCTATGTCCCTGCTGAGCGGAATAAAAAAGAAGGTGCATCAATTGGTGTTATTCCGGTGGATTCGATTTTTTCGCCGGTTACACAGGTTAACTTCCGCGTTGAAGATACGCGCGTGGGACAGATTACCGATTACGATAGGCTGCTTCTTGAAATCTGGACTAACGGCGCTGTAACACCGGAAGAAGCGCTTCTTTACGCGTCTAACATTCTTCAGCGGCACCTGGATATTTTTGTTAACTATGGTGAGCTTCCCGAAGAGGAAGAGGAAGATGATGTCGAAGAAGACGGAGCTTTTAAAGAACTCATTACCAAGCCCATCAGCGAGCTTGAGCTTTCTGTACGCAGTGCCAACTGTCTGGAAGCCGCCAACATCAAGACTATCGGCGATCTTGTGCAGAAGACCGAAGCTCAAATGCTGAAGTATAAAAATTTCGGCAAAAAGTCGCTTTCAGAAATCACTGCCATCCTTACAGGGATGGGCCTTTCGCTCGGCATGAATGTCGAGGAAAGACTGAAGTCGGCTGCTGTTAAATCTTAACGTTTTTTTGATCAAGAGGATTTTATGCATCACAAAAGATTGCGGAGAAAACTGGGAAGAAAAAGCGAGCACAGAATTGCGCTTTTAAGAAATCTTCTGAAAAGTCTTGTGATACACAAGCGGATTCAGACGACCGTCATGAAGGCCAAAGAAGCGAGCGCTTTTTCGGACAGCATGATTGAGCTTGCAAAGAAAGGCGACCTGCATTCACGCCGCGTGCTTATTGCCCGTTTGGGCTGTGCAGAAACGGCGGGTCTGTTGATTAAGCAGATTGCCCCCCAGTTTAAAGACCGTAAGGGCGGGTACACGCGCGTTCTCAAGCTTGGCATTCAGCGTCCTGGCGATGGCGGTCAAAAGGCTATTCTTGAGTTTACTGCAGCCTTTGAGTCTACTCAGGAAAAGAGAGCTAAAGCCGCTGAGAAAGCAAAGAAAAAGGCCGAGAAGGAAGCTGCGAAAGCTGCTGAAAAAGAGGAAGCCCCGAAAGAAAAGAAAGCCGCAAAGCCTAAGGCGTCTAAGGTTGAAAAGCCCAAAGACGAAGAAAAGCCAAAGGCCAAGACAAAGCCCAAAGCCTCGGAAGAAGCTTCTCAAAAAGAAGATGCCGAGAAAAAAGAGGGTGAGAAAAAGGGCGGATTCCTCGGGACTTTGAGAAAATTTCTTAAAGGCGACGAATAAGTTCCCACCATGAGCGTGAGCTCCCTTCAGGAACGTATGGAGTTATCGAAACGGGTTTCCCTGCTTGAACCCTCTGAGACTTTGGCCATTGCAGCCAAAGCCAAAGAGCTTCAAAGCAAAGGGATTGATGTGGTATCTCTCAGCGCGGGAGAGCCCGATTTCGACACTCCGGATTTCATCAAGGAAGCCGCAGCTCAGGCTCTTCTAAAGGGCGCTACAAAGTATACTCCAGCCACTGGAACATTAGAGCTCCGGGAAGCCGTTGTTCGAAAATTCCAGCGGGATCAGGGGCTTTCATTTTCAGCTGATCAAATTATTGTCTCCAGTGGAGCCAAGCATTCCCTTTACAATGTGTTTACAACACTGATCAATGAGGGGGATGAGGTTCTTATTCCGTCACCTTATTGGCTTAGCTACTCTGCTATGGTAACGCTGGCCGGCGGTACCTCGGTCATTATTCCAACTACGGAAGCGACGCAGTTTAAGTTGACGCCTGAAACCCTTCGTAAATCGATTACCCCTAAAACAAAAATTCTGGTTATCAATTCGCCTTCAAATCCCACAGGTGCTGTTTATACCCGTGAAGAACTTCAGGGTATTGTGCAGGTTCTCAAAGACTTCCCTCGCGTCATGATTGTGAGCGATGAAATTTATGAGAAGCTGATTTTTGACGGACAGAAGCATGTTTCGATAGCTACCCTGGATTCTGAAATAAGCGTCCGCACCATTATTGTTAATGGGCATAGTAAGGCCTATGCCATGACAGGCTGGCGTCTTGGTTATACAGCTTGTCCAAACAAGGATATGGCGAAGGCGATGTCGAGCCTCCAGAGCCACTCTACATCAAACCCGACCTCTTTTGCTCAGGCTGGCGGCGTTGTCGCTCTTGACCGAGGCGATGAAGAAGCTGCCCGGATGTGCAAAGTTTATGAAAAGCGTCGTAATATGTTTTACGATTTGATTTCCGCAATTAAGCCGTTGAAGCCCTTTCGCCCGCAAGGTGCCTTCTATCTTTTCGTGAATATCGCAGATACCGGAATTTCATCTACAGAGCTCATTCAGCGCCTTTTGGAGGAAGCCCACGTGGCGACCATCCCAGGCAAGCCTTTTGGCAGCGACGCACATATCCGTATGAGTTTTGCGACTTCAGAGGCTAAGCTCGAAGAAGCCGCCCGCCGATTAAGCCGCTGGTTTTCGAAGCTGTAATCTCCCGCCTTCTTTTTCGAATTATCCACCCTGTCTTTTCTCCACTTCGATTATGTTAGAATCTTCCCATTAAGAGGGTGCCTCTGAATGAAATTACACCGACTCAAAGCCGGCGAAGCGTATGAGCGCGACGGCCTGGAAGAACTTCTTAAAAGTTTGAACTACCAGAAAATTGACCATGTCACAAAACCCGGCGAGTTTGCGATTCGCGGCGCTTTTGTAGACATCTATCCATTTACCTACCGAGCACCTGTCCGCCTCGAATTTCGTCTTGAAACCCTCACGAGTATTCGTGACTTCTCTCCCCTGGATGGCAAGACGCAAAGTCATTACGATGAAGTCTATCTGGTGCCTCTTACAGGAATCATCAAAGAAAAAATCTCCCGTGCGCGTGAACGCTTTCAGTCTTATGAACCTTTAACGGATTACAAGGATCTGGAAGCTGGCGATTTTGTTGTCCATTACGAATACGGCATCGGCCGTTTTTTGGGAACGAAAAACATTCAAACTTCGGGCGTTAAAAAACGACATCTCGCGATCGAGTATGCCGATCGTGAAATTCTCTACGTGGATCCACAGGATCCCGTTGAACGTTACATCGGGGGAGAAGGCGCCGCCCCCAGGCTGACAAGGCTTAACACGAAGGACTGGGAACGGGCGAAAGAGAAAACGCGCCTTGCGGTCCGGTCAGTAGCCCGGGAAATGCTCGATTTGCAGGCTAAGCGAAGCCTTCGGCAAGGCATCAGATTTCCGAAAGACGTCCCTTGGCAGAAAGAGTTTGAATCGGAATTTCCATTTCAGGAAACCCCTGACCAGCTTCAAGCGATTCAGGAAGTGAAAAGTGATATGGAGAGCGAGCATCCCATGGACCGGTTGATTTGCGGAGATGTCGGATACGGAAAAACGGAAGTGGCCATGAGGGCGTGTTTCAAAGCCGTGATGGGTGGGAAACAGGTGGCTGTTTTGGTTCCAACAACGGTTCTAGCGGAGCAGCATTATCTAGTTCTTAAAAAGAGGGTTAAGAGTTTCCCCGTGACAGTAGATGTTTTATCGCGATTTCGATCGAAGAAAGAACAGGCCTTGGTCGTCCAATCCATGCGGGAGGGGAAAACCGATATTGTGATTGGAACGCACCGGCTTCTTTCTAAGGATATTTCGTTTAAAGACCTCGGGCTTGTGATTATTGATGAGGAGCAGCGTTTTGGCGTTCGTCACAAAGAGAAGCTGAAGCATCTGCGTTACTCTGTTGAAGTCCTTTCTTTGACCGCAACACCGATCCCAAGAACGCTCTATATGTCCCTGATGGGAGTTCGAGATATGTCGATTATCAATACGCCGCCGAAAAACCGCTTGGCGGTGGAAACGCATGTTCTTGAATATGATGAGAAGAAAGTTAAAGATGCTATTGAGCGGGAGCTGGCGCGCGGCGGGCAGGTCTATTTTGTCCACAATCGGGTGCAGTCTATAGAACTTATCAAGGAACATTTGCAGGAGCTTTTACCGCATGTTTGTTTTGGGGTAGCGCATGGGCAAATGCCCGCGGATGCTTTGGAGTCCGTGATGCAGGATTTTATGGAAAAGCGCATGGACTGTCTGATCGCGACCAGCATCATTGAATCCGGGATCGATATACCGAACGCGAATACTCTTATCGTCAACAGAGCCGACCAGTTTGGCCTTGCCGATCTCTATCAGCTCAGGGGAAGAGTAGGACGTTTTCAGGAGAAGCGCCAGGCCTATGCCTATTTCTTGGTGCCTAAAAACTGGGTTCTTTCCGGAGATGCGGAAAAACGTTTGGCCGCCATAGAGCGTTTTACCGAATTGGGATCGGGGTTCAAGATTGCACTTGAAGACCTCAGTATCCGAGGTGCGGGAAATTTGCTCGGCCATGAGCAGAGCGGATTCATTCATGCTGTCGGATTTGATCTTTATTGCCGTATGCTACGCAAAGCCGTAGAAGAGCAGAAGGCCGAAGTGACAAGGGATGCCGCGAAAGCCTCCCTTGAAAAAACAGGGAAGCTGTGATAAAAGTCGGATCATGAAAAAACGCACTTTAATGCTTATTTGTCTTTCATTGATGATAGCTCTGCCGTCGGCTTGGGCTAAGAAAGAACTCCTCGATCAGGTCATTGCGGTTGTTAACGATGAGCCGATCAC
>CAYRBY010000014.1:0-8522 GCA_964422635.1 uncultured bacterium | reverse complement strand
ATGGATGAGGTCCTCCGGGAGCAGGGACTGTCGCTTTCTGACCTCAAGGAACGCTTCCGCAAGCAATCGATGATCCGCCAGCTCCATACTATTGAAATTCGTTCCAAGGTTGTCGTGTCTCCAAAAGAGATCGAAGAGTTTTACCAAAAAAATTCTGATAAGTTTTCAAGTAGAGAGCGCTTAAAAACACGTTCCATCACGGTGAAGAAAAGTTACGATGCTCGTGAAAAAGGCCTAACGGATGAAGAAGCAAAAAAGAAAATAACGGGAATAAGGGATAAAATTCTGGCTGGAGAGGATTTCGCGTCACTTGCCAAGCAATTTTCT
Organism: uncultured bacterium; assembly: GCA_964422635.1. GTDB lineage: Bacteria > Omnitrophota > Omnitrophia > Omnitrophales > Aquincolibacteriaceae > ZLKRG04. Next base: position 8,195 of record CAYRBY010000014.1, on the reverse strand, counting down.
GAAGACGTTCATGCCCAGGATGGAGGGCTTAGTGACTGGGTGGAGCAGGGCGCCATGATCCCGGTCATTAATGATGTTATCTTCAAGCTTAAACTGGGCGAAATTTCCGACATTCTCGAGACCCCTATGGGTTATCATCTATTCCGTGTCGAAGAACGTGAGCAAGGTTCAAAGAAAACCGTGGAAGAGGTTCACGACCAGATTTTTGACGAGTTGTTCAGGCAAAAAAGCGAAGAGCGTTTTTATGACTGGATGCAGGAGCTCAAGAAAAACGCCTACATTTCCATCCGCTGACCGGTGACCCAGTGAAAAAGCCCGTTTTGGCTTTAACGATGGGAGATCCAGGCGGGATCGGTCCTGAGGTTCTTGCCAAAGCAGTTCTCCAATCCGGCTTTCTTAAAAAATGCACCCCTGTTCTTGTCGGTATCAAATCTGCGTTTCAACAACTCCCTGGTGGTTTATTTTCAAAGCTTCGTTGCCGCGAAATCTATTCCTTTGATTCAGAGCAATTCCAAAGTGGGCGGCTTCACTTTTTAGATGTCACAGAACCTTTGAAAAAAACAGCCGCGGCTAGGAAAATAAAATTGCCGAATCAGTCTGGCTTTTCCACGGGGAAGATCTCAAAAAGTAATGCCCTTGGAGCCTGGCTATCTCTTGAAATTTCTGTTCAGGCGGCAATGGAGGGGCGGGTTCAAGCCGTTGTTACCGCCCCTGTGAACAAAACAGCCATGAGACTTTTAAAACCCGGATTCCAGGGGCATACGGAATATTTGGCGCAGAAGGCGCATGCTCGCGAGTTCGCCATGATGTTTGTGGGGCCTAAACTGAAGGTGACTCTGGCAACGGTCCATGTTGCTTTAAAAGATGTCAGCCGCAATTTGAGCAAGAGAGGAATTGTTCAAAAGATTCTTTTGACCGATGAGTTTTTGCGCATGCGTATGAAAGTTAAAAAGCCGCGTATTGCAGTTTGTGCCCTGAACCCTCACGGTGAAGAAACTGGTTCTGAAGAGAATGAAACAATTCGCCCGGCTGTTCTCACAGCACGAAAAAGGGGCGTCAACGTTTTTGGGCCTTTTTCAGCCGATCAGCTTTTCTATGAGGCTTATGAAGGGCGATACGATGCGCTTATTAGTATGTACCATGACCAAGCTCTCGCGCCTTTTAAAATGATTTCTTTTCATGACGGCGTGAATGTGACATTGGGACTTCCCTTTGTGAGAACATCTCCGGATCATGGGACCGCGTTTGATATTGCCTATCAGAATAAAGCCCAAAGCGCATCTATGGGAGCCGCCATTGGTCTTGCGGCCCGGCTGACGCAGCCTTGATGAAAACGCAGATCGAGCTTCTCAAAGAACTCAAGATTCCAATACGCGGGCATCTTGGGCAGCATCTTTTAATTGACGGCAACATTCAGAAAAAAATAGTAGAGCTGCTTGATTTTAATCAGCAGGGAAACCGGTTTGTTGAAATTGGACCAGGGCTGGGAGCCTTGACTGGTCATATTCTAGAGCGTGGTGCCCGGCTGACGGTTGTGGAAAAAGATCCCCGGCTTGCGGACGCGCTTAAAACTATTTTTTCAGAAGCGCTGGGGCAAAGCCAACTGCACGTTAAGCTTGCGGATGTTTTAGATGTGGATTTCGAAGAGCTGCTTGATCAACCAAAGCAGGGCGCCTGCCAAGTCATCAGTAATCTGCCCTATTATATTACAGGGCCCATTCTTGCAAAAATTCTCCCTCTGAAAATATTTGGCAGGGCTGTTTTCATGATGCAGCAGGAAGTCGCGGATCGTATATTTGCGGAGCCGGGGACCCGGGAGTATGGGCGCCTCAGTCTTTTAGTCCGTTTTTATTCGGAAGCTCGGCATGCTTTTGATGTGTCCCCTGGATGTTTTACCCCTCCACCCGAGGTGAACTCCAGTGTGGTTGTTTTTAAATTTCATAATAAACTTAAGAACCAGGGCATTGATGAAAAGCTTCTGCTCGATTTAGTTAAAGCGGCTTTTAGCCAGCGGCGTAAAAAACTTGTCTCCAGCCTGAGCCAAAGCCGATTCCAAGATATACCCCGCGATGTCTGGCTGGAGAGGTTCAAGCAGACGGGGATTTCTCCAGATGTGAGACCTGAAGACCTTGGTCCTGAGGATTATATGGCTCTTGCCAAGGCCATTTCCCGCCCCTAAGCGCCCTCCTGCCTGAATTGACAGACCCCGGCCACCATGTTAACATCCGATGCTTTTTTCTCCCAAGGAGTCCACACGTGAGCTTTCAGATCGAAAAAGTGGCCGAACTGGCCCGAATCCGGTTAAAACCCGACGAAAAGAAAAAATTAGAAACTGATCTCGCAGCCATTCTTGGCTATGTCGATCAGCTGAAACGGGTTGATACGTCCAAAGTTGCTGAGACAAGCCATGTTCTTGATCTGACGAATGTTTTTCGCAAGGATGAAGCTAAACCTTCAAGTGTTCGTGATGACGTTTTAGCCGCCGCTCCTGACCGGGATGGTAAATTTTTCCGAGTTCCGAAAACCGTGGAGCGCTGACCTTTGTGAACCCTTACGAGCTCAGCCTTAAAGAAGCCCAGCAGTTTGCCGCCAAAGAAGGTTCCGAGGCTCTCCGCAGCAGCCTTTTGAACAGGATTGAAAAGCTCAACCCAAAACTCAACGCCCTTGTGCGATTTGATGTGAGCCGTTTCAAAAAGGCCTCGGCCGGAAACTCGAAAGGTCCCTTAGCTTTTGCGCCTGTGGCCATAAAAGACAATATTTGTATTCGCGGAGAAGAAACCACCTGTGCGTCTAAAATCCTCCGGGGCAATATTCCGCCCTATGACGCCACAGTGATTGAAAAGCTGAAAGCTTCCGGAGCAGAAATTTTTGGACAGTGCAATATGGATGAGTTTGCGTTTGGTTCTTCCTGTGAAACATCTTCTTATGGAGTTGTTCGTAACCCGTGGGATTTGGAGCGTGTACCGGGAGGATCCAGCGGCGGTTCCGCGGCAGCTGTGGCGGCTGGACTTGTTCCCGCGGCGCTTGGCTCTGACACAGGAGGCTCGATTCGCCAGCCTGCGGCGTTTTGCGGAGTGGTAGGATTGAAACCGACGTATGGGCGTGTTTCCCGGTATGGACTTATTGCGTTTGGTTCCAGCTTCGACCAGATCGGCCCAATCACAAAGACCGTTGAGGACACAGCCATTCTCATGAATACTCTTGCTGGGCATGATGAGCGTGATTCAACCTCTGCACGCGAAAGCGTTCCTGATTACATACGATCGCTCCGCCGTGATGTGAAGGGGCTGCGCGTGGGGTTGCCCGAAGAGTACTTTGGTGAGGGGTTGGACCCCGAGGTCGGGAAGAGCGTTCGCTCGGCTGCAGAGACGTTAAAAAAACTTGGGGCTGAAATAAAAACCGTCAAGCTTCCTCATACTCCGCATGCCGTGGCTGTTTATTACATAGTCGCCGTTGCTGAAGCGAGTTCGAACCTAGGCCGTTTTGATGGTGTTCGGTTTGGAACGCGCGTGAATGCTGATGTTCTTAAAGATATGTATCAAAACACGCGCGAAGAAGGTTTCGGAGCTGAAGCCAAGCGGCGTATCCTTCTCGGGACCTTTGTTCTTTCTGCAGGATATTACGATGCTTATTACCGGCAGGGCCAGAAGGTCCGCACGCTTATACGCGAAGATTTTTCAAAAGCCTGGGAATCGGTCGATGTTCTCCTTTCCCCCACAGCGCCAACTCCGCCGTTTAAAATCGGCGAGAAACTTTCTGATCCTCTTGCTATGTATTTGTCCGATATTATGACAATTCCCGCTAACCTGGCAGGTATTCCTGCATTGTCACTCCCTTGCGGGTTTACAGCTTCAGGACTTCCCATTGGTCTGCAGCTGATGGGCCGCCCTTTTGATGAGGAAACCCTGATTCGCGTTGCGTATACCCTGGAACAGGAAATCGAAGTTTATAAAAAGCGCCCCGGGATTTAAAACATGAGTCTGCCAAACGAATACGAATCCGTGATTGGCCTGGAAGTTCACACCCAGCTTGACACCCGGTCAAAAATTTTCTGTTCCTGCTCAACCCAGTTTGGTTCTGAGCCTAATAAGAACACTTGCCCCGTATGCTTAGGACTTCCGGGCTCCCTTCCTGTCTTGAATGAGCAAGCGCTCCGTTTCGGAATCAAGGTCGGACTCGCGCTCAACTGTAAAATTTCAAGGAAGCTGAAATTCGACCGGAAAAATTATTTTTATCCGGATCTTCCTAAGGCCTACCAGATTTCCCAATTCGACATGCCAGTGAACGGTGCTGGCTGGCTCATGATCGAAACCAAAACCGAGGACGGCCGCTGGACAGAAAAAAAAATCGGGATTCATCGTGCGCATCTGGAAGAAGATGCAGGGAAGCTTTTGCATGAAGGTATTGAAGGCGCGAGCCTTGTGGATTTTAACCGCGCCGGCGTTCCACTCCTTGAAATTGTTTCCGAACCGGATCTTCGCTCTGCAGAAGAGGCCTATGCTTATTTGACAGCGCTTAAAGCCATTTTGCAATATCTCGAAGTGAGTGATTGCAATATGGAAGAAGGCAGCCTGCGCTGTGACGCCAACGTTTCGATCCGGAAAAAAGGCGCGACGGCATTAGGAACCAAGACTGAAATTAAAAACCTTAATTCATTTAAGAATGTTCAAAAGTCTATTCAGTATGAAATTGCCCGGCAGATTGAACTGGTTGAAAGCGGAGGCCGGGTTGTACAGGAAACGCGTCTGTGGAACGACGACAAGGGACAGACCTTCACGATGCGTTCCAAAGAGGAAGCCCACGACTACCGGTATTTCCCGGAGCCTGATCTTGTGCCTTTCACTATTTCAGAAGAGACTATTCAGGATATCGAAAAGACTTTGCCCGAGCTCCCTGCTGCGCGGGCGCAGCGGTTTCGTGAAAAACTTGGGCTTGGCGAGTATGACGCGGCCACGCTCGTTCAGGAGCGAAAGCTCGCGGATTATTTCGAAGCATGTCTTCAGACCCATGCTAATGCCAAAATGATCAGCAACTGGATTCAATCTGAGCTTTTAGCCCTGCTTAATCTCCACAAGGTTGAGATTCAGGATTCCCCTGTGAAACCGCAGGATCTTGCGTCGCTTGTCAACTTGATTGAAAAAGAGATCATCAGCGGCAAAATAGCCAAGGATGTTCTTCCGCTTATGTACGAAACAGGGAAGAGCGCAGAAGAAATCGTGAAAGAAAAAGGCTGGGTTCAGGTGACAGACACCAAGGCCATTGAGGACATCGCTGAAAAGATCCTGCAGGCGAACCCGCAGTCTGTTAGTGATTACCGGGCCGGGAAGAAGCAGGCTCTTGGATTTCTCGTGGGGCAAATGATGAAAGCTTCTCAGGGTAAGGTAAACCCTAAACTTGCCAACGAAATCCTGACTCAAAAAATCGGGGCCTGATCCCGTCCCGTCCTTATGCTCACCCTAGGCATTGAAACTTCGTGCGACGAAACCTCCTGCGCGGTTCTTGAGGGCCGCGGAATCATCAAATCCAATATTGTGTCCTCGAGCCTTTTTCAGCATCAGCCATTCGGCGGCGTTGTTCCCGAAATCGCTTCCCGGCATTGTCTTGAACAGATTGATCTTGTTTATGCTCAGGCACTAAAAAAGGCAGGAGTTAAAGCGTCGGATCTTGACCTTATTGCTGTGACCCGGGGCCCGGGACTCATAGGTTCTCTTCTGGTTGGGATTTGTTTTGGGAAAACGCTGAGTTATCAATTAGGGGTTCCTCTGGTTGGAGTTAATCACCTTGAAGCCCATCTTGCGGCAAATTTTATTGGACATGAGGAGCCAGAGCGTTATATGGGGCTTTTGGTTTCCGGGGGACACACGAGTGTTTCTCTTCACGAAAAGGGCAGGATGCAGCTTCTTGGCGAGACCGTGGATGACGCGTGCGGAGAAGCCTACGATAAAGTTGCGAAACTGCTTGGGCTGGGATATCCGGGAGGCCCGGTTCTTGATCAGTTGGCTCGTGAGGGCAATCCCAAGGCATTTTCCTTTACCAAGCCCAAGCTTGAAAAACCTTATGATTTCAGTTTTAGCGGTGTAAAAACAGCTGTTCTTTATTTAGTCCGCAAACAAACGTCGCTTTCTGCTGATTTTCAGCGCGATGTGGCGGCAAGTTTTCAGAAAGCTGCAGTTTCTTGGCTTGTGGAATCTGTGCTTCAGGCAGCGGAGGCCTGCAGGGTTCAAAATATCGTTGTGGGCGGCGGTGTTAGTGCCAACTCGGAGCTTCGGAGGCTTCTCGCGGAAAAAGGGGAGGCCCAAGGGCTAAAAGTCAGGTTCCCGCCGCTGGTGTTAACCGGAGATAATGGGGCGATGATTGCCAGACGGGGGCTTGATCTCTTCCAGGCGGGAGTCAGGGACGGCTCAAGAATGACCGGTGACCCCGGTTTAAGGCCAGCGGCCGCTTGTTGACACGTCTGGGCGAAACCGTTACAATCCGCACTCCTATGAAAAAGCTTAAGATCGCTCTACCTAAAGGCAGTCTCGAAGAAGCCACGTTCCGTCTCTTTAATAAAGCCGGGTTTAAGATTAACGTGAGCTCCCGTTCTTATTTCCCCTCCGTCGATGATGAGGAATTGGAAGTGGTCTTATTTCGTCCTCAGGAAATGCCTCGCTATATCGAGGATGGTGTGGTGGACTGCGGTTTAACCGGCTTTGATTGGATCTGTGAAAATGAAGCCAAGGTTGTAGAGTTGTGCGAGCTGCAATACTCCAAGCGCACTAAAAACCCGATTCGCTGGGTCCTTTGCGTTCACAATGATTCGCCTTTCAAAAAGGTCAAAGATCTTCAGGGAAAGAAGATCTCCACAGAACTTGTCAATGTAACCCGTAAGTATCTGAAGAAGAATAAGGTCAGTGCTGAAGTTGAGTTCTCGTGGGGTGCGACAGAAGTGAAGCCGCCCCGTCTTGCGGATGCGATTGTGGAAGCGACTGAAACAGGCTCCAGTCTCCGAGCCAACAACCTCCGCATTATTGACACGCTTTTGACCTCGGTGCCAAAGTTTATTGCCAACAAAGAAAGCTGTAAGGATGAATGGAAGCGCAAGAAGATGGACAACATTGTCATGTTGCTTGAAGGAGCCATCCGAGCTGAAGAAAAAGTAGGTCTTAAAATGAATGTCAACGAAAAGCATTTGGCAGACATTCTTAAAATTCTACCAGCGCTTAAGAAGCCGACGATTTCAACACTTTCGGCGGAAGGCTGGTATGATGTTGATACGATTATTGATGAATCGATTGTCCGCGAAATGATTCCCGCGCTCAAGAAAGCTGGCGCCTCTGGAATCATCGAATATCCATTGAATAAAGTGATTCCCTGAGGGGAATAGTTAACAAGAACAAGGAGAAGGTGTAATGCCCTGGGCACGTAAGCAGCGCAAGAAGAAGATGAATAAGCACAAGCGGAAGAAGAAGCTGAGAAAGCACCGCCACAAGAAGAAGGCCTGGTCCTAAGCTTCTCTGTCAGCCGGTTTTAGCGGCTCATTTAAGAATCTGCAAAATTAAAAACCCCGGCGGGGTTTCTCCGCCGGGGTTTCTTATCCTCTAAGCCATTATGAAAAGTTTGACTGTTGCAAGTCCTGCCAAGGTAAATCTCTCTCTGCATGTCATGGGGAGATACCCAAACGGCTATCATGAACTCTTAACGGTCTTTCACCGGATTTCGTTGGTGGATAAAATCTGTTTAACCAAGACTTCTTCTGGAGGTATTTCAATCCGGACTAATTGGCCGGGGCTTCCAGTCGATCAGGGGAACCTGATTGCCAAAGCCTATGCACTTCTGAAAGAGCGTTTTCCAGGCCTGGGGGGAGTTCGAGTTGACTTGCATAAAAAAATTCCCGTAGGAGCAGGGTTGGGGGGAGGGTCTAGCAACGCTGCTTTTTTTCTTCTGGCTATGAATCGACTCTATAAATTAGGCCTGTCCAGGCCCCAATTGATCCGGTGGGGAAAGAAGCTGGGGGCGGATGTTCCATTCTTTCTTTATGAGACAAATCAGGCTATCGCTGCAGGCCGTGGGGATAAGATCAAGCCTAGTCCCGCAAGGCGACTCTCGAAATTTGTGTTACTCATTGATAATAAAGGACTTAGCACTAAAGATGTGTTTGAGAAATACCGTCTGGAGAAGCCCTCCGATTCCTTGACAAAGCCCCAGCGCGCCGC
>CAYRBY010000013.1:7924-35571 GCA_964422635.1 uncultured bacterium | reverse complement strand
ACAATTTGGGGGTGATGTGCCTGAATCAGGGCCGAAATTTCCTGTTTTGTCACGGGCTCAACACTGCTGTCTAGAAGTTCACTTACTGAGTTCCGAAGGATCGAAAACGCTCCCTTCAAGACATACGCAGAAACCAGGAGAGAGAGCACGAGATCCCAGAACAGCAGCCCCGTTAGCTTCACCAGAAGCAATGCCGCCAGAACGCCTCCCCCAGCAAGAAAATCCATCGAGTAGTGAAGTTCCTCCGTTGCAAGAATCGTAGAATTCTGCTCTTTGGATTCACGCCGCAAATAGCGGGACAGCCCATAAGTCACAACCAGGGCGAAAAGCATGACAAGAACTCCGAGGGAGGCATTCTCAACCGGCTGAGGCCGAAGAAAGCGCCGGATGGCTTCAACGATCAGAAAAAAACCACTTAGCGCAATGATAATACTTTGAAAGAGACCGGCAAGACTTTCGATTTTTTCATGCCCATACGCATGTTCCTGATCAGGCGGCTTTGAGGCTTCGCGCGCGGCTATATAGTTGACAACAGAATTTCCAAGATCTGCAAGCGAATCAAGCGCGGAAGAAAAAAGCGACATGGAATGAGTCAGGACTCCTGCTATTAACTTTACCGCAGCCAGTGCAAAAGCAACTGCCATGGAAATCTGTAAAGCCTTTTTAGGGCGAAAACAATTCTCGATAGTCATGTCAGGCCTTGGCAAAACGCCGCGCATCAAACGGTTGAAGGAGCGGCGCCGAGCGGCCGGTAAGGATGGCTTCTGCGAGCTGGTCACCGAGAAAAGCTCCGAGAAGAATGCCGCTTCTAAAATAGCCTGTCGCAGCGTAATAATTCGCCTGACCTGGGACCTCGCCCATAACGGGCATCTTGTCATGGCTGTAGGGACGAAGACCCGCCCAAGAACCCACAACTTTCATGCGGGCTGTTTCAGGACAAACGCTGCGGACCTTCTTAAGGATGTCTTTTCTGCCTTTGCTTGTGACCGTCCCTCGAAATCCCGCAAATTCGACGGTCGACCCCGCCAAATGAACCCCTTTCCCCCAAGGCACAAGATACCCTCCCGTGAGAGAGTGAAATATTGTTGAAAGATTCTTTTTCCCCTTAAGGATAAGCATTTGACCCCGAACCGGCGATACGGGAAGTTTTTTCCCAAGCAGACGTTTGTCTGGACTCCAGGCACCCGCCGCGTTAATAACCTTTGCAGCTGCCAGAACTCCTTTTGAACTCTTAATAACAAACCCGCCGTTTCTAAGCCGGACAATCCGCGGATAAGTACGAGAATCATAAAACTTAACACCAAGACCGCGAACATACCGCCTGTAATCCCTCAGAAATTTCGGGGCATGAATTTTTCCAACCTCCGGGTAAAACAGTCCGCAAATGGCTTCTGGAGACGCCTCGGGGAAACGCTTCAGGATGCGGGAGTGTTCAAGCCACTCCAGTGAGGGCATCCATTTTTTTTGCCAGGCGAAACGCTTTTGGAGCTCTTTTTTTTCACTTTGATTGACCGCAAGGTAAAGCATCCCGGTACGTTTGTAATCTGCATCAGAGCCTGTGCAGCGTTTCAACTCCTTGAGAAAACCAGGAAAAAGACGAAAGGCTTCTATCGCAGCGGGAATGAGCGGGCTTTTCTGGTTTTGTTCCAGTAAGGGATCTAAAATCCCGGCTGCCCGCGGCGTCGCTTCTCCGCCCACCCCCTTTCGGGAAATAACAGCCACACGAAAGCCGCGCTTGGCAAAAGCTGCAGCGGCCCCGAGGCCAGCAACGCCAGAACCTATGACAGCGATATCGTAGGAAATCTTGGGAGAAGTTTGAGACGGCATGGGAGAGAGTATAGCAAATTACGAAAAACTTGCGAAGCTGCGAAGAAAAATCAGGATCCTGTCTCTGCTGCTTTGAGCCGCCAGCCTTCCATTAACAATGGCGTAATCGTTTGCGCTGGAACCGGTCGGGAGAATAAATAGCCCTGCATACGGTCGCATTTGAGACTCCGGAGCATCTGAAGCTGTTCCATGGTTTCCACGCCTTCTGCAATAACATTCAGTTTCAAGCTGTGCCCCATGGCGATCACGGCTGAAGTAATAGCCTCATCATCCGGATCCGTCGTAATTTCTCGAATAAAGGACTGGTCGATCTTTAAGGCATGAACGGGAAACTTCTTTAAATAAGTCAGTGAGGAATAGCCGGTTCCAAAATCATCAATCGAAATCTGAATGCCCAAGTGATGCAAATCCCGCAATGTCGCAATGGTAGACTCCAGGTGCTGCATGATGATGCTCTCAGTAATTTCAACATCGAGCCACTGCGGCTCCAGTCCTGTTGTTTTGAGAATCCCCGATATCATCCCGACAAGGTTCTGCTCGTTAAACTGACGTGCGGATAGATTGACCGCCATGCACATAGGGCGATAACCCATGTCCTGCCATTTTTTATTCTGCTCACAGGCAGTTCTCAGCACCCATTCCCCAATAGGAACTATCAAGCCTGTTTCTTCAGCCATCGGAATAAACTGAGCTGGAGATACCAGCCCAAGATCAGGATGCTCCCACCGAAGAAGCGCCTCCATGCCCACAATATCCCCGTTACTCAAGCTGACTTGCGGCTGGTAATAAAGCGTAAACTCCCCGCGTTCGAGGGCTTTGCGAAGGCTGTTTTCAAGAGTCATTCTTTCGAACGCCTTGGCGTTCATGACAGGTGTATAAAGCTGGTAATTCGTGCGCCCCTGCTCTTTGGCTCGGTTCAATGCGGCATCAGCATTTTTTACCAAGGTAACGCCATCCGCACCGTCATAAGGAAAAATGCTGATACCTATACTTGGCGTGATATGTACTTCGTGCCCTTCGACCGTGAAAGAGGGCTTAAGTGCATTCAGCATCCCCTGTGCTGCCTTCACAGCCTCATCGACCTGCACGATGCCAGTCATCAGCAGCATGAATTCATCACCGCCCATACGCGCAATCGTATCCCCTTCGCGCACGCACTTCTTTAAGCGGCCAGCCACGGAACGCAGTAAAAGGTCTCCCAGAGTATGCCCCAGCGTATCGTTAATGACTTTAAACCGGTCAAGATCCAAAAACAAAACGGCAGACAACTGATTTTTTCGTTTAGCCTGTGCGAGTGCTTGTCCGAGACGGTCATTAAACAACATACGGTTTGGCAAGTCCGTAAGCGGATCATAATAAGCCATATGCTGAATTGTTTCTTCAGCCCATTTACGCTTCGTGATGTCTTCCTTAACCGCTAGAAAGTGAGTGATCACTCCATCGGAGTTTTTAATGGAGGAGATCACGGCACGCTCCCAATAAAGCTCGCCGTTCTTCTTGCGATTCACAAATTCTCCCTGCCATTCCTTCCCATCCTTAATCGTTTCCCAGAGTTCTTTAAACTGATCATCCGAAACTTTTCCCGATTTCAAGAAATTCGGTTTTTTCCCAAACGCTTCTTTGAGGGTGTAGCCTGTGACTTCCGTAAACTTCGGATTTACGTACTCGATCTTGCCTTCAGCATCCGTAATCATCACGATACTTGGGCTTTGCTCGACAGCCAGCGATAGCTTCTGCAGCTGCCCTTCCATCAAAGTCCGGTAATGGGCGACAACAAAAATTTCTCCCACCAGCTTGAAAAGTGTCAAAACCTTTTCCGGCCACCCGCGGCGCTCTCTTATAAAGTCAATTCCCAGACAACCTTCAAGGGCTCCGCGGTAATTGAGAGGAACGCGGACAAAAGACTGAATTGCTTTTGCCGTGAAAAGATCTTTCTCCATATGGGCATCTTCAGGAAGTTCCGCCGTATGGAGACTAACAACCTCAAGGGCCTTGAGCTTTTCATAAAGCCAGGGATAAGCGGAAAGCGATCCGTTTTCGCGGCCATTGCCAGAAGCGCGGGCCTGCTTCCTCTCCCACTCATAACCACCTTTGACAGCTTTCCCTTTGCGGGAAAAAAGACTTAGATGCACACGGTCAGCGCCTAAAAACTCTCCCAGTTCCCTCAGAGACTGATTAAGCGCCTGCTCCAATTGATCGGGGTTTAGACTCAAAAATCGTGCGGACTGCGTAGCAATCAATTTTTCAAAACTGACCTGAAATTCGAGATCTCCGCGGGCAAACTGTCTTTCGATAGCATGTCGTATAAATCGGGGCAGCACCTTGCACTCGATTTCCCCTTTGATCAAATAATCCTGAGCTCCGGCCCGGACAGCTTCCAAAGCCATCTTTTCGTCGGTTGAACCTGTCAGAACAATAATGGGAGTCTCTGGACTTTTTTCCTGGATGAGGGAAAAGGATTCAGCCCCTGCGGCGTCAGGAAGCGATAAATCTAAAAGGATAACTGCAGGATTATGATTTTGAAGATGCTCAAGCGCTCGCGCAATAGATCCTACGTCTTTGATTTCGAACTTATACTGCAAATTCTCTGAGAGGGCTTTCTTTAAAAGGATGACATCATCGCGGTCATCCTCGACGAGCAATATTTGGATGGCTCTTTCCTGCATATCTTTCAGCCTTAGTTTTTGAGGCTCTTGAGTAAGCGTCTTTAAAGAGGATAGCCCGTAATCTGCGGAAGTCAATGCGCCAAAGCCACAAATCGCACACTCTAGGCAAAAGCAACGGCTAAGTCCTGCAGCTCTTTTGACGTAAGTCCATAAAATACAATGGGTTGAGAATCTTCCCAGAGAACCCGTGTCATATCGCCGGCATCAACCCCTTCTTTCTCGAGTCTGACGCGGCCCTCTTTGACGATCAGTTCGGACTGCTTCGAAGACGCTTTTACAAAAAATTCGGTACCCCGGACCCCCAAATTGGCCAGGGGCGTTTCAATACGTATGACCCGACCGCTCTTGTTTTTTTTCCCCCAGATTAGCCCTTGGCGCATAAATATTCGAGTTTCAGATTTAAGGTTTTCTTCTTCGCTTATTTTAAGCTCCGAGCTTACGGCCATTTTAATAAGAGATTCGTCAGAAAGATCCTGGAGAAGCACGCGGCCATTTTCCCCGGTAATCACCCGGTCACCTGGCTGAAGCTCATCGCCCACACGGACATCACCAAGGATATTCGCCCGCTCCATGCGGACAGAACCTTCTACCTCCAAAACCTTCACTACAGGATCAGCGGCGCAAACAACGGGGATTCCTTCCAGAAAAAAAACTGCCAAAATCATGGCTGAAAGAATAAGTCTCTTCATTTCAGGTATCTCCTTTTAACAAATTCCTCTCAACGGGATATGTCCGATACTGTAATAGTCAGCAGGCTTATCCAGACTTTTTAAATAAAAACGGATGGGGTTTGGAGCAGCAAATGGCCTTTCAAACAGCTTTTACGGATAATCAGATAACGGCATAAAGTCTTCCAGAGTTGACCTTTGCGGGACAAACTGCGTGAATTCAGCCTGGGCGCTATGATAAAATCAGCCATGCAAAAAACCATTCTTCTTTTTGATATTGATGGCACTTTGCTTTTAACAGGCGGGGCCGGAAAAATTGCTTTTGAAAAAGCTGTAGAAGAGCTTTTTGGCTTCCGCGACTCCTGGGGCGGGATGGTTCCTGATGGAAAAACCGATCCAATCATCATTGACGAAATTCTGACCCCTCGGCTTGGCGAACCGCTTTCCCCCTCCGCATACAAAGAGCTCTGTGACCGTTACCATGATCACTTTGAAGTCGAGGTTGAGCGCGTAGAGAAATTCCATATTATGCCGGGGATTCAACCGCTTCTTGAAACCCTTTCAAAAAATCCTTCCCTGGCTTTGGGGATCGCAACTGGCAATTTCAAGAAAGCTGCGGAACTTAAGCTTAAACGCGGAAAGCTGGAAGGTTATTTTGCTTTTGGCGGGTTTGCGTGTGATGCCTCCGACCGGCGTGAGCTGACCCGGATTGGTTATGAACGTGGGAAAAAGCACTGCGGCGAGGAAATTCCTGCGGAACAGGTGTTTGTTATCGGCGATACCATTTACGATATCCGGGCAGGAAAAAGCTTTGGGGCAAAAACAGTAGCCGTATGCACTGGCTCAACGACTCGAGAGACCTTGGCTGCCATGGAACCTGACTACCTGTTTCCAGATCTCAGCGACACAAACGCTTTTCTTTCATTACTCCGTTAGTCTACGCACTCCCAAGAACTTTTGTACCCGCCAATCGCTTCCGCGTATTGTATAAAATTCTGATAAAAAGGGATCGCTGAAAGCGTAGCACTATCCCCTACAACGAGAAGTTTTCGCTTGGCCCGTGTCATGGCAACATTCATGCGGCGAGTGTCGGCAAGAAAACCCATTTCACCTTCCATATTCGAGCGGACCAAAGACAAAACAACAACCTCTTTCTCTCGCCCTTGAAATCCATCAACACTGTCCACTTCAAGCCCAGCATCAGGTCGTCCCGCCGTTAGTAAACGTACTTGGGCGCTATAGGGGCTAATGATTGCAATGTCTTCAGCCCGAACCCCAAGCTCCAAAAGTTTTTTCACTTCCCTTAAAACAAGCGCTGACTCTTCGGGGTTATACCGGCTTTCGCTTCCGGGTTCCTGCTTCTCCTCAAATCCCCGGCCTGCTGTATCAAGAAACAAAAAAACCTCTTCTGTTTCAGGCGCTTTTTGAACCCCTTCAAGATCAGCAAGACAGTGCTTTTTTACAGATTCATCTGCGACGAGTTTGCCCTGATAAAACTGCCGGGAGGAAAAATTCATAATGGATTCATGCATTCTGTACTGAACTCTCAGCAACGCTTTAAAGGTGTCCGGAATCATTTCGTGGAGTCTTTCAAATAATGTCTTTGCGAGACCTCCAGCCTCGGCTTCTTTGGAACGAACCGTAGGCGGAAGCTGAAAATGATCACCGGCCAGCACCACCTTTTTTGCTTTAAGCAAAGGGATCCATGCAGAAGGTTCTGTGGCCTGAGCCGCCTCATCCATGACCAATAAGTCGAAAGAACGGTCCCTCAGCACGAAATCCATGGCGCTTGTATGCGTGCCAATCATAACGGGAGCCTGTTCTAACACCTGCACAAGAACCTCGTCTTCCAGACGCCGGACGTCATCCTTTAATTCACGAATACGATCCCGGATCTCGCGTTTGTCATCCCAGTCCAGCGACCGCCTTTCCTTGTGCCTGTCCAGCTTGCGGTATAAAGCATCAATTTCTTTCTCATCACGATCAATAATATCGGCATAAGGATGCTGGGCGGATTTATAATCCAGCGTATGATCCCTGAGGTGCTCCATGATTCTTGCAGGATGCCCAAGCCTAAGCGCAGGAACACCTTCACGAACCAGGCATTCAAGCAAATTATCACATGCCGTGTTGCTCGGCGCCGTAGCGAAAACGAATTTTCCTTCCTTAATGGCCTGGCGAATCACTTCGACAAGCACGGTCGTTTTTCCAGTGCCTGGCGGACCGTGAACAATGGCCACATCAGCGGATTCCAAAACTGTTAGCACCGCCTTTTTCTGCCAATCATTAAGCCGCGAATTAAAAAAAGAAAAACTCTCGGGCTTCAAGGGATCCGCTTCTGCAGGAGGCTTCAGTCCGAGGCTCAGATCTCGAAAAAAAGCAAGACGGCCGTGCCTGGCGGTTCGAACCGTCTCAAGAGCTTCCCGCATTTTCTTGAAAGTCGCACGATTGCCGGCTCGGTTCAGGTTATAAAGCCCCTGCTCATCCAGCCAATCCTCATGAAGCCAGTCAAAGGCAACCGTGACTCTTTCGGCATCTTTTTCAAAAACGGTTCCTATGGGATATTTAGAGAGCTCTAAGCCTTCGCAGGAAAGGGATACGACATCCCCGATTTCAAAAGTGAACATGGGAAGCGGCTTACCGCTGGCATAGTGAAAACTCATGAGGCGGTGCCCGGCAGGACTAAAGTGAGACTCCTGAAGGCTAAGCCGGAGAAGCGCTTTTCCGGCTTTCTCCCGCTGCTCGGGTGTAAGGTGGAGAAAATCCTCACGAAACTGTTCGATTTCCTCGGCTTCTTCCAAATCCAAAAGACGGGCCAAGCGCAGAAAGTGATTTTCAGTTTCGTTCATAGAGGAAATTTAAATTTATAAGAAGATCTTCGTGGTTTCAAAGGGCAGGAGAAATTCAAAGGCTACTGCTCGCCAGATTTCTGGCCTTTTTTCCACCAATCCGCAGGATCATCTTCCTCGAACCCCTGCATACGTCCGCCGCCTTTTTTCCAAAGGATATAAAGGACAGCTGCAAAGGCGGGAAGAAAAACAAGGACACTCCGGCTCAGGAAAAGATGGACAAACGCACAGACCCCAAAAGCCAGCAATAAATTTTGTTTGAGGTTGCCCGGAGAACTCATAGTTTTATTTTACCACACAGAAAGCAGGTGGAGAAACCCCCGTTAAAAACATTTCTTTGATTATCGAACTACGAGGCTCGATGCTCAAGCCTCAAAAGATCGTTTAATTCCTTCACGGGCGCAAAAGTCGCAGCCGGTGTTTCAACGAAATAAGTTATCCAATGGGCCATCGCGCCGTTCCACAACCCCGGTAATTCCAGAGCTTTGAGCTCTTTTCCGTCCTTGGACTTTGAAGAAATAAAACCGGTTTCCGGATCCACATAGCGTGACAGGTCAAAAGAACACCCCTGATAATCCCGGATTCCGCAGACCAGATTTACAGGGTTAAAATGTGTCGCTCTTTCCAAGATGGCCGCCTGAGTCTTGTTTTTCATATCGACTTGAGACTTTTCAACAATTTGCCGCGTCACATTTCCAGATGAGTCACTCACCCAAAAAGGGCCCCCTCCCGGCTCCCCTGAATTTTCGACCATTCCGCAAACCCTGATCGGGCGGTTCAAAAAGTTGCGTAAAACACGTCTCCTGTTTTCATCGCTGGTCTCCGGCGGCATTTCAAAACCAAAATCTTTCCGCACAAACAAAAGAAGCTCCTTCATGAGAGCTTCATCCCGAATTCCGCTATCAAGCCATTCTATGGCCTTGAATATTTTTTTCTGCTTTTCAAGAAGAAACCCGGCGAGCATCTTTTGCGTTTTAACGACCAGGGTTTTTCTCGCGTCAGGCTGAATATTGTCGATGTTCTTGATGAAAACAATATCGGGCTCAAACCCCTGAAGGTTATCAAGGAGAGCTCCGTGCCCGGCAGGCCGAAAAACGAGCATCCCCTTCTCGTCTCGGAAAAACCGGTTTTCAGAATCGACAGCAATGGTATCCGTCGAAGGTTTCTGGTTGGAAAAGCTGATTCTCAGTTTGGCGCCTGATGATTCTAATGACGGTCCAAAAGCTGCCAGAGCATCACGAAAATAGGCTTCGTGCTCCGCGGATACAGTCAGATGCATTTTGATAATTCCCTTTTCATCCGCAGCATAGAGAAGAGCTTCGCGAACATGCTCTTCAAAAGAAGTTCTAGCGCGTTCTTTCGGATACCTGTGAAACAAAAGAAGCCCTTTGGGAAGCTCGGAATAGCCAAGCCCAGATTTCATTAAAAGAGCTTCCAGGATGGGGATGGGGCGGCGGGCACTCAGCACTTCTTCAGGATTGATGCCGGATGAGGACATTGACTTTTCTAATGCTTCCCAAAAAGCAAAACTCTTAATTTGGAGAAGGGTTTTCAGAACATCTTTTTCATCCTGAGAGAGCCCATCTTCACATACAGGTAACGATTTTTCAGTTTGTGACTTGTCACGATAATAGATTGCAAGAGGGGCCTTAAACATGCGTGTCGCTGCTCCTGAAGCAGGTACAAAAACAGAAAACCGGCCTTTTCTGCGCGCTTCCTCAATATCGGCATCCCAAGCATGAAGGGCTTCCGGGGTGAGCCGTTCTATTCCGTCACCCAAAGTGCAGGGGCGGACCAGACGCATGAAAGGAAAACCTTTCTTGAAGGCATCAAGCTGCGCAGAAACGGCTTTTTCGGACAATCCGTGAGCTGCTATTTGACGAAGATCCGAATCTTGTAGCACGCAGTACTCCTAGAGAATGTAAGGGGGATGAATCAAGAAACGTTGGGTTTGGGCATTTTTGCAGGGGATTCAAGAAGCATTTTAATACTCGCCAGTAAATGCTCTGCTTCAAAAGGCTTGTTCACGTATAAATCAGCCACCGCGGTATTTTCGCCAGCCTTGTCACGGACCCACGCGCTCAAGATTATAATCGGAATATCTTTCGTTTCGGGGTGCTTCCGGAGTTCCGCGCTGACCTGGTAGCCATTCTTTTTAGGCATGGCAAGATCGAGAATGATAAGATCCGGCTTTGCCTTAAAGGCTTTATCGATAGCAGCTTCCCCATCCTCAGCCGTCACCACATCGTAGTGATTGGCTTTCAGACGGCTTTCAATAACCTTCAAAATCATTCTCTCGTCGTCGGCGACCAGTATTTTTTTCTTAGCCATAACCGCTCCCGGGTAGAGTTTACGACCTGAATGGTTATAAAGAACACCGTTTAAGGATAGTGGCTAGGGGCCAGACTTGTCAAATGCGTTCATGGAAAGTAATTTTTGTATCTAAGGCCGGGGGTTGTTCTGCCGATTAATATCGAGTACATTATAGAGAAGAAAACAGATCGGAAGTCTTGATACCGTAGTCTCTTAGTCTTTTTTCAGCCGCAAAGGAGATCGTATGCTTGCTAAGGAACTGATGACTGCCACCGAGATGGTCGCGACGAAAGAAATGCTCGTCACGGATCTTGCCCTTCAACTCCGAGAGAAAAGAATCGGCGGTGTTCCTGTCGTGGACGAAAGCAACCGGGTATGCGGAATCGTAACCGTTGGAGATCTTTTCAACGTTATGGGCATTGCCCGCAGAGTAGGCGGTAAAGGCAGCTGGTTCTCCGCTTTCATGTTCAGCAAAAAAACCATGACGGTTAAAGAAATTTACACCCGGAAGTTTTACAGCGTCCTCCCGGATACGCCGATCGAAGTCGTTGTCAGCCTCATGATCGATAAAAACATTCACACGATTCCCGTGATGAACGAAGATCAGAGCGTTCTTTACGGCGTCATCGGCCGCCACGATGTGACTTGCTCGGGTCTCGGCATCATTAACAACGCCGTAAAAAAATAATCCTGCCTCGTAGCCGCTGTTATTTTCTCTTGAACTGCTTTTCGAGTTCCAGGAAGGTCTTTTTGAAGAAGGTGGGTCTGCCGTGGGGACAGGAGTAAGGGTTCTCGCAACGCCCCAGTCTTTCTATTAAGGCCTGCATTTGAATCATCGTCAAAACATCGTGAGCTTTCACAGAACGGCGCTTGCAGGCCATGAGAGCCGCAATCGTTTCTTCGTGCTGCTCCAGGCGCGTTTCAATCATCCCGTCTTCTCGTTCCTCAACAAAACTCCTTAGAAACTCCAGCGGGTTTTCCCCTTCCAAGATCGCAGGATAGGCGCGAACCACAAACGCATTTTCTCCAAACTCTTCTATTTCAAATCCGATTTTAAGAAGAACTGGCAGAGCGCTTTTAAGCTGCTCAACCTGCCTCGGATGCAGCTCAAGAATCTCATCCATGAGAAGGGTTTGTTTGGCAGGGTGTCCGGTTTTGAAGTTTTTCATTAACACTTCAAACATCACGCGCTCATGAGCCGCGTGCTGATCCATTAAAAGAAAACCCTCTTCGGTCTCAGCCGCAATGAAAGTGTGATGAATTTGGCCCAGTATTTTAGTAATTCCAAGCGGATGCCCCCCGGCAACAGGAAGCTCCTGCGGAGTATTCTCTTGCGGCTTCACATAAGGAAGAGTTTTCTCCTCCGCCTCACGTTGAGGCGTCTCTGAGACCGCAGCAGGTGACGTTATCGGTTTATAAAAAGCTTCATAAGGATTCTCCGTTCGCACACCAGAAGAAACGGGCGGATTTGCAAAGATAGGCGCATCCTCCCGGAACGGCTTCAAAGAGGGGGTCAAATCCCCTTCTTTTTGCAAGGCCTGTGTCACGGCCCGCTTGAGCAGCGACTTGATCTCAGCCTCATTGGAAATTCGCACTTCCTGCTTAGTGGGGTGAACATTCACATCCACCCTTTCAGGATCCACTGCAATAAAAACAACAGCCAGGGGAAATTGGCCATGCATCAGAAGTCCATGAAACCCGGCCTGAAGAGCATGCGAAAGCCCAGGCGATTTAACCCAGCGCCTATTCACAAAAAAAGTCTGCCCGGTGCGGTTCGCCCTCGCGACAAACGGTTTTCCTACAACGCCCGAAACCTTAAGCCCCTGAACCTCTTCTTCAAAATAAACCAGGTGTTTCGCCGTTTCTGCACCCAAAACAGCCTGGGCCCGGGATTTAAAATCCGGCGCGGGTAGTAAGTCGAGCACCGTTTTCCCCGACGATTTAAATTTAATGCGGAGCTCCGGGTTGGCAAGAGCAAAATGAGAAACGACATCCATGACGTGCCCAAGCTCGGTCGAATCTGTTTTTAAAAACTTTCTACGGGCCGGCGTATTAAAAAAAAGGTCGCGGACTTCAATGACGGTTCCTGGAGCGCAGGGGCTCTCCTTAACTCCTGAAAGATGCCCGCCTTCGATCATCACAGAAACACCGGTTGCGGCACTCTGAGTTCGCGTTACAAGACTGAGCCGGGAAACAGCCGCCATACTGGGCAAAGCCTCCCCCCTGAAACCAAAGGAAAGAATCGATTCCAAATCAGAGTCTTTCTTGATTTTACTTGTCGCATGACGGCGGAAAGCCAGCTCTGCATCATCAGGCGCCATGCCGGTGCCATTGTCTGCCACACGAATCAGACTTCGACCGCCATGATTAATCTCCACCTCCACAGAATTAGCGCCCGCATCCAGCGCATTTTCGATGAGCTCTTTCACAATGGAGCTGGGCCGTTCTATCACTTCTCCGGCCGCGATTTTGTTGGCCAGCTGTTCCGGAAGAACCTGAATTACACCCATGAGGAGTCTCCCTTGGAAGGATCCACGCGGTCCTTCCACTCTGCAAGTTTGTTCAAGGCTTGAAGGGGCGTGAGTCCGTCAAGTGAAAGGTTCCGAAGTTCATCAAGGATTGGGTCCGGCTTTGGGGCGATGTCAAAAAGGGACGGCTGTTGAGCTTCTCTGGTGTTCTTGGGATTCTGCTTTTTTCCCTCGATAATCTGCGTAGCTTCCGTATTTTCACTTTCAAGAATGGATAAAATTTTACGCGCTCTTTCCGTCACTGCTTTGGGAAGCCCTGCCAGACGGGCAACATGGATCCCGTAGCTGCGGTCCGTTCCACCGCGTACGACTTTTCTCAAAAAAACAATGTCATCCCGCGTTTCCTTCACCGTGATGGTATAGTTCTTCACGCTGGGGAAATGCTCTTCAAGTTGTGTTAATTCGTGGTAATGCGTGGCAAACAAGGTCCGGGGACGATGAGCACCTTGCACCAAATGTTCGCAAATCGCCCAAGCGATACTCACGCCGTCGAAGGTCGACGTTCCCCGCCCCACTTCATCAAGAATCAAAAGACTGCGGGAAGTTGATTTCTGCAAAATGTTGGCGGTCTCAACCATTTCAACCATAAACGTACTTTCCCCTGCTGCGAGGTCATCGCTGGCACCAATGCGTGTAAAGATACGATCCACAAGCCCGACGCGGGCATTCTTTGCCGGAACATAAGAGCCCATCTGAGCCAGAATGACAATGAGACCGATCTGACGAATGTAGGTCGATTTCCCGGCCATATTGGGACCGGTTAAAATCACAAGCTGATTGTCGGCGGTATCGAGAAACGTATCGTTCTCGACAAACTTCCCAGCCGGGAGCATGGCCTCCACAACAGGATGACGGCCGCCCTCAATCATAAGTTCTCCCGTTTCAACAACTGTGGGTTTCACCCAGCGTTTCGCAAGAGCAGTCATGGCAAGGGAAATCAAGGCATCAAGATGCCCCACAGCCCGGGACATGGCCTGAAGACGGGAAATTTCTTTAAGAATCTGCTCTCTGATTTCATTAAACAGCTGGTATTCGAGCGCCTTGATCTTGTCCTGAGCACCGGAAATTTTTTCGTCCCACGCCTTAAGCTCTGGCACAATAAAACGCTCTGCATTTGCAAGAGTTTGCTTGCGGATATAGTCATCCGGAACATTCTGGAGGTTGCCTTTGCTGATTTCCAGGGTGTAGCCAAAGACCTGCGAATATTTTACCCGCAGATTCTTAATGCCGGTACGCTCGATTTCGCGCTGCTGAAATTCGAGGATCCAGGTTTTTCCTTTTTGGGAAATATCACGCAATTCATCAAGTTCCGGGTTGTATCCGTTCCGGATAATTCCTCCTTCCCTTAAAGACAACGGCGGCTCATCGACAATAGCACGAGCAATTAATGCCTCCATATCCGGAAAGGTTATCAGGGATTTCAAAATGGTCTGAAGTTCCGGGCAGGCCGCTTGGGAAAGAGTCTTTTGAAGATCCGGAACCCGGGAAAGAAACAAACGAAGATTGACCAAGTCGCGGGCATTAGCGACGCCGTAGTTAAGACGGCTCAGAGTCCTCTCCACATCCTTCACCCCACGGAGAAGTTCGCGGAGGGCATGGGTCATCGGATTTTTTTCAAGCAGCTCGCTGACAGCACTCTGACGGGCTTGAATGACGGAAACAGAAAGAAGCGGGTGTGTTACCCATTGATAAAGGGTGCGCGCGCCCATGGAGGTCAACGTCTGATCCACGGTGCCTAAAAGAGTCTCGGGACCTTTTTTTCCCTGCTGGGTCGTCACAATCTCAAGACTCTTTTGAGCTGTACGCTCAAGAGACATACTCTCCTGGGAATCAAGCAAAACGGGCGGCTGGATGTGGCTGAGATCGCGGTGAAGATGATCGCGAAGGTAATAGAGAACGGCACCAGCTGCAATCACGGCAAGCTCTTGGTCGTGAAAAGGAATGCTCTTTTCGGAAATAAAACGAAAGCCTTCCTGAATCAAGCGGACGGCTTCAGATTTTTCAAAAATCCAGTCGTCATACACCGTCACGCTGGCGCCCAGCCCCTTTTTCATGAAATCCACAAGAGCCGAATCATCTTTGAGCACTGACGGCAAAACAACTTCGCGCGGCTGAAGAAGCATCAATTCTCCCATGACCCTGTCACCCGGAAATTGGCGGACATAAAATTCTCCGGTGCTCAGCTCCAAATAAGCTGCGGCCCAAAGATCCCCTTTCCGCACAAGAGACGTCAGGTAATCCGGGCTGCGTCCGCGTTCTTCGTCCTCGAGGTAAGTTGCCGGGGAAATGATGCGGGAAATCTGACGATCCACAAGCCCTTTACCCGGCTTGGCCTCGCCTACTTGTTCACAAATAGCGACTTTCAGGTTGTGTTCTATAAGAGTCCTTACGTAGCCCTGACTGGAATGATAAGGAACACCGCACATGGGAATACGGCCAGCCTCTCCGCCTTCCCTGCCCGTCAACGTGATATTTAGGATTTCCGAGGCCTTTAGCGCATCATCAAAAAACATTTCATAAAAGTCGCCAAGGCGGAAGAAAAGAAGTGTATCGGGAGGAAGCGTCTTCTTGATGGAGCGGTATTGCTCCATCATGGGCGTAAGCTTGGGCTCTGCTTCGGTTGTAAGGATAGGCTGAGACATTTCGTCTTTGGGATAACCGGGTTGGATTTTCGAGGATTATAAAGCAATTCGGGCGCAGCTTAAAGGACTTCTTGAACTTACCTCCTGAAGGGAGGCCTCAAGGGAGGCTTTCTGGGCCGGCAAGGAAAAGCTCCAGGCACCGGTTCTCGAAAGAAACGCGAAATCCCTCCAGTGTTTCCAAAAGGGTCTGAAAAACAAACGGAATGGTACCTTTGTCCTGATGCAGGTGTTCCTGCTGAAGACCCAGACGGCCCAGCAGCCGCTTGACCATCAAAACAGCAGGCGGCTCTTCCCCCTCCGGGGCGCAGGCGTAATAATAATCACTAAAGGCTGTGGCCAAGGGCATCATCTTGGGAGTACGAAACCCGTCCATGATCTGCCGGAACAGAACTTTGGTGTCAGCTTCTTCAGAAAAACCGCTCTCACGACATTCGTGTTCCCAAACAAGGCTGGCCATTGCAAGTTTTGCGGGAAGATATTCCATACCAAAGGCATCAGGCGTGACCCGGGAAAAAGACTGTTTCTCTTTCGCCGAAAGCATCAGAAACAAGTCCTGATACTCATTTTCCCCATAGATCCGGGCAAGCTCTTGCTTGGCAAAAAGCAGAAGCTGTTCTGTGGATATTTTTTTCATAGGCCTCAGTAGAATCCGATTTGATTCATTTCCAGAAAAAATGCGGCAAAAAGGATGGCGCCACCCCAAACGGTTGGCGGTTTAAAAAGATAAAGCAGAAGTCCGCTAAAAAAATAAAAAAGCCCGATACCCACTCTAAAAAACATGGCCGAATCCAGGGCCTCACCGGCTGGATAAGCAAAAGCCGCCCAGGCGGCGCGGACAACCCCTATGGCCATCATGGCATAAGGAACCCACGGGTAAAAGCCTAGCGGTTTAGGTTCAGACTTCATGAACTTTTTCCTCTTTTTATCCTAATAATGAAGATTGACCGGGCTATTCTATTCACCAAGTCTGAAACGAAAAGAAGTTTCTCAGGCCGCCAGCCCGCGTCGGAAAGCCGAGGCATCCCACTTTCCTTCGTGAAAAGAGGCTTGCGCCAAATTTTCTACGCCTTCGAGTTTGGAAGACTCGACAGCGAAACGCTGGATCAGAATCTTGCCGCTGCTTTGCACAGCTTGGACTTCAAGCACCGCTTCCCCCTGAAGGAATACCGCTTCAGCCCGGAACAACGGATTGTCTGAGGCCGCTCCTGTAATACGCTGCGATCCCTTGTAATAAACGAGCGGGCCAAGCTTATAAGCAACCCCCTGAAACAAAACTTTAAGATCTTCTTCCGGAACCTGATGTTTGATTTCAGGATCCACAGCATCCTTAAACGCTTCAAAATTCCAGGTTCGTACAATAGGAAGGATAAATTTATCAAACTCCGATTGCTCCGGAATAGGCAATGAACTTTCCGAAGGCCGGAGAGACTGGATGCGGGCCGTTTCTTTTTCGAGGAACAAGCGCAGCTGAAAAAGAACGACAATCGCACAGAAAATAAACGCCATAATAGTGAGCGGACGCATATCGTTTCCTTAGGGGACAGCCCGGCGGCACTCCGGGCATTCCACATTTAGTTTCAAAATGATTGCTGAACAGTGCGGACAGCGTCGGTAGCCGTCGGAAATCAGTTGACGCTGATTTCTCCACACTTCCTGCAGCCACTGAAAAACGAGCCCAAGGGTGGCAGCGCTCAGAATAGCCGGAACTAATTGAAAACGACTCCAGCCAAAAGGCAGTTCAAAGGCCAGATCCAGAAACCATACCCCGTAGGCAAACCAGAAAATACCATAAAGCCAGACCAGCTTTTTGACAATAGGCCTTTGAAAGCTGAGCCCGCCTCGATATCCAAAAAAAAAGAAAAATAATCCTCCAAACAGGACAAAGATAAAGGCGATGTTCAGGGCGCGGTCTTCAGGAGAAGGACTTTGGACGTAGCGGAAAAGTTCTTCGAAGGGGATGCGCACCTGAATCTGCTTTTCGCGTCCTTCAAAAGACATCCCCCGGCTTCGCAGCAGCTCATAGACGATCCGCCGCACCAGATGAAAGTCATCCCAGCTTATGAAAGGCTTATCAAACTCCGAATAGGTACGGCTAGAAAACAGAAAGGTTTCAAAGGCCTTGTCTCCAGCCTGCGGATGGCCATGGGCATTCTGCCAAACCGCCTCAAGCAGCCAGGAGAAACTGGCTTCCGGGTAAAGCCGCCGTGCATTGCCGAGCTCTGACAGAATGGAAGCTTCATCTCCCTTTGAAGCCATGCCTTTGGCTGCAGCGGCAAGAGAGACCAGGGCATCATTCATAGCTTTCAGTTTCAAAGGCCGCTTTTCAGCCGCTTCCTGCAGCCGCATACTGCTCGTCGTAATAATTCGGGAAAACTCCCTGCCAAAATCAGGCGGTTCTTCCCCCATCTGGATATTGGCAGTGGCCAGCAGAAACAGCGCAAGAAAAGAACGGATCAAAGTAAAACTCATGCACTCTTTCCCTCAGCGGCAGGTTTCTTCCATGCTGGAATCGCAGCGATCAAGCTGCGGGTGGCTTCATGCTGCGGCTTCTTCAAAACTTCCAAAGTTTTCCCTTCCTCAACGACTACCCCTGAGGAAAGAATAACTAGTCGGTCCGCCAGTCTGCTGACCAATGCGAGATCGTGTGTGATGAACAGCATGCCTCCGGGAAGCTCCGGCCTTAAATCCAACAGCAGTTTTAAAATCTGTGCCTGGACAGAAACATCAAGCTGAGAGGTGGGCTCATCCAGAATTAAAAAATCAGGTTTCACGGCCAAAGCCCGGGCGATGGCCACGCGCTGTCTTTCTCCACCGCTCAAGGCCTGTGGCTTGCGGTCGAGATAAGCTGTTTTCAACCCCACTTTCTCCAGAGATTCGCCTGCTTTCTGCAAGCGTATGCCGGAAGGCATCTCGCGCAGTCCCTCTTCCACGATTTGCCGGATTTTCCACTTGGGATCAAGCGATTGATACGGGTTTTGAAAAATCATCTGCACTTTGTGCCAATAAGGTTCTTTGCGGCTGCGCAAAGCAGCCGCTAGCGGCTGCCCTTTAAAAAGAATAGTTCCGCCAGTGGGCTCCGAAAGACCCGCAAGAAGGCGTGCCAAGGTCGTTTTTCCAGATCCGCTTCCCCCGGCAAGTCCATAAAATAACCCGGACGAAAAACTGAGGGTCACATTTCTAAGTGCAGAAAAAGTACGTCCATGCGTAAAAATACCCTGGCGTGTCTGAAATTCCTGGGAAACCTGCTCAAGCTTAAAAATCGGGTCCAGATTCATAGCGGCAGCACCGGAACTGAATCAATCAGCAATCGCGTGTAAGGATGCACGGGCTTTTGAAGAATTTTCTCTGCTGCACCTTCTTCAACGATTTGCCCTTCCCGGAGAATAATCATGCGGCGGCAAAAATTCGCGGCAAGCGGCAGGTGATGCGTGATGAAAAGAAATGCGATACCGCTTTTGTGAAGTTCCCGAAACAGCTCCAGAATTCCCGCCTGGAGAATCATGTCCAAAGAGGACGTGGGCTCATCTGCAATGATCAGTTTAGGGCGGCGGAGAAGCGCCATCGCGATCACAAGCCGCTGCCTCATACCGCCGCTCAATTCGTGCGGATAGCTTTTCAGGCTGATGGTTTCCAGCGGAAGATGAACCTTTCTCAAGACTTCAAAAACTGATTCTCCTGATGGATCAATTTCACGGAGTTGACTGCCAATCGAAAAAAGCGGATCCAAAGCTGAAAGCGGGTCTTGCGGAATAAACGCAATTTCATCCGTTTCGAGACCTTCATACTCAATTTGTCCGCCGAGCCTTTTGCCGCCCTTGAACCCAAGAAGCCCTAATATTTCAAATCCCAAAGTGCTTTTGCCTGCTCCGGACTCTCCGAGCAAGCCCACAGCCTCTCCTTCGGCAATTGAAAAATTTACAGGGCCGATCTTCGTAGGAACTCCTCCAGGCACCGGATAAACAAGGGTTAAATCCTTGGCTCGCAGCAAACTCTTCATAAATGCCCCTCTTCACGAATGCCGTCGCCCAGGCGATTAAAACAAAAAGCCGTTAAAACCAGCAGTGCTCCTGGGAAAAGCACCCAGGGATGTAAGGAAAGGTGCGCAACCGACATCGTGTCGCTCAAAAGGTTACCCCAGCTCACCTCAGGCTCCTGAATACCCAGTCCCAAAAGGCTTAACGCAGACTCCATGAGAATAAAAGAAGGAATGGAAACGCTCATGACGACAGTGAGATACGGCAGCATATGGGGGAAAAGGTGCCCCATAAGAATTTCAAGGTCAGAACGTCCCAAAACACGCGCAGCCTGAATAAAATCGTTCTGTCGAAGTGACTGTGCCAGTCCTCGTATAACGCGTGCAACGGCCCCCCAGCCTATCAAACTTAGTATTCCGACTGTCAGCCCATAAACTTCATAGGATCCAAGCGTAGGCGGTAATGCGCCGCGCAAAGCCAGCAAAAAATAGAACCCCGGGATCATGATAAAGAATTCAGCGAGCCTCATAATGACAAAATCGATTTTGCCTCCGTAATACCCGGACAATCCGCCCACAAAGAAGCCTAAAAAAGCAGATAAAAAGGCTCCCAGAATTCCAATAGAAAGAGAAATGCGTGCACCGTACAGCAGCCGGGAAAAAAGGTCGCGCCCGCGCGCATCGGACCCGATCAGGTAAAAGTGTGCGGGAGGATCGACAGAAATCAAACGCGTGCTGCCCAAATGAATCTCGCAGCGGCGGCTTTTATCTTCCTGGTAAATACGGCGGTAATTTTCATCGAAAGTCATGACCGTTGGATGCAGAAAAAATTTCGGCAAAAAATGGCCTTTTTCAAAAGAAGCGTGAATTTTGACCGGGGGATGGTAAGGCTGACGGCGGTTTTCTTCGGAATGCGGATAGGGTGCGAAAAAGTCCGCAAAAACACTGAGCAGGACGAGCACGGCCAGAAAAACCAAGGGACCCAAAAAACTTTTCTGCTTTCCGCTCATGCGCGTTCTCCCGAAATTCTAATTCTGGGGTCTGTGACAGCCAGCAGAATGTCTGCCAGCAGATTGCCCGCCACAAGGAGAAAAGCAAGAATGAGCATATTGCCTAAAACAAGAAATTGATCCTGCGCCCGTACCGCTTGCAGCATCAGGGACCCCAAACCTGGCCAGCCTGTAAAAATTTCTACAAGCGCTGCGCCGCTGAAGAGGGCGGGCAGCTCAAGACCAAAGAGGCTCACCAAGGGATTAATCGCATTCCTGGCGATATGCCGGAAGACAATCCTCGACTCCGGTACGCGGAGCGCCCTCAGAAAAAAAACAAAGTCGCGGTTAGCGACTTCAAGGGTCTGAGCTCTCATCAAGCGAAACAAATATGAAAAGGAGGACAGAAAGAGAACAAACACCGGTACCGCCATATGCCTGATCCTATCCATCACTTTGGCGGGACCGGAAAGGTCATCGTAGTTCACAGAGGAAAGACCTCCCAGAGGAAGGCCTCCCCAACGGGAAATCCCCCACAGAAGGAGAAGGCACAAGAGAAAGTTCGGCATCGAAAGTCCAAAATAGGCCACAAGCCTCCCCGCTTTATCGGTAAGGCTGTTTTTTGAAAGACCAGCCCAAAGCCCAAGAGGAATGGCCGCGGCCCACGCCAAAAGAAAAGCGGTCAAGGTCAAAAGCAGCGTATTGCCAAACCTTGAAATCAAAAGTTTCGTAACGGGCTGCTGGTAAGTAAACGAGTATCCAAAATCAAGGCGGGCGATATTTTTCAGCCAGTATCCATACTGAACCAAAACAGGTTCCTTAAGATGATACATTTGCTCATAACGCTCAATGGTTTGGGGTGAAATCTGAGGGTTCATACGAAGACTGTCAAAATAATTACCGGGAACGAGATGCATCAGAAAAAAAGTTATAAACGGCAGGAAAAATAAAACCGGGAGAACACCCAGCAGGCGCTTAATGAGAAATGAGCACATTGAGTTCATGATACAACGTCGATTTCTTCGAGGTTTGAAAAAACTCCCCCCAGCACTGTCGGCTTTAGATTCAAAAAACGATTGCGCACAGCCACCATCGTCTCCGGGAGAACCGTATAAATCAGCGGAAGTTCACGGCCTGTTATTTCCTGCCATTCGTCGTATAGGCGCTTGCGGTCAACACGGTTTAAAAGCCCCGAAGCTGCCGCGTAAATGGCATCCACCCGGCGCTGCTCTTCACTCACAAGAGACGGATCTTTCGGCTCCCAAAAATGCAGGCTCCCCTGTGTTTTCCAGACATTGGCCCCAAAATGCGGATCGGGGGAACCCGTGAGGCCTAGCAGTACGGCATCCCAATCCCCGGATCCCACCAGTTTAGAAACAAGCGAATTGAATTCAACCACCAAAAGATGGACCTTCATTCCGATGCGGGACAAATCCTCACGAATCATCTGTGCCAGTTCAACCCGTTCGGGATTTTCCGCATTTGTCATTAGGACAAACTCCAAGGGGTGGCCTTTCGCATCTTCCAGGATGCCATCGCCGTCCAAATCGCGAAACCCTTCTTCTTCAAGCAGTTTGCGGGAACGGGATGGATCAAAATCCACACAGGGAATCTCATGATAAAAAACCGGTATGGATGGACTCACCGGGGAGCACTGAAGACCGCCCAGACGGTTCAATACAATCTCCACCATGCTCTGACGGTCAAGCGCATGGGCCGCGGCTTCGCGGAAATTCCGGCTTCGAAACCATCCCTTTTTAACCTGCTCTTTATTGCCCTGGTTAAAAACAAGGAAATTAGAGCCGAGTCCCAGTCCGCTTTGGAAAATAGAAAAGTTTCCCTTTTGCGAAAGCGGTTTGAGCACCGGGTAGTCACGCCCGCTCAAAGCATAAACATCTAGGGAGCCTTCCATGAATTTAAGAAGCCTCCCCTCTGGACTGGGGATGATGAGGAGCACAATTTTTTCAATCCGCGGTAACCGCAGCCCCGCAGAGTCCTTTTTCCAGTAAAAAGGATTCTTTTCCAGTTCTATGCGCTCCCCGGAGACGTAATTTTTGATCCGGTAAGGCCCTGTACCCGTAATATGGGCCGGTGTTTCGTCAATCCCCCAAGCTTTTGCAAAACTTCCTTGTTCAACGGATGATTCGAGACAGTGTTTCGGCAAAATAGGCTGCCCTAAGGAAAGCAAAAAGGGTGCGAAGGGTTCAGGCAGTAAAAACTCGACTGTCAAATCATCGATACGTTTGAGCTCAATCCTCTTGCCGTTCAAAGTGAAAATGTCGCGAGCAGGCACTACAAAAGCAGGATTGAACATCGTATCAAATGTAAACAGCACATCATCGGCAGTAAAGGGCTTCCCGTCCGACCATTGAACGTCGCGGCGAAGGTGGATGACCCACCGGAGCCCCTGGTCAAAAACCTCCCAGCGCTCCGCCAGCAACCCCTTAATTTCGCCCGTCGAAGGGTCAAGATCCGTCAAACCATCAAACAAAAAACGGCTGATTTCACTCGTGGTGCTGTCCTGGGAGACCAGCAGATTAAATGTTTTGGGATCTCCCCCGATGCTCAAGACGATCGTTTTAGGCGATGCCGCAAATGCGGGTATTGCCGTTGGCAGCAAGAGTGCTAAGAATAAACTTGTAAAAAGAAAGCTGCGGGATCTTCGTACCATCATGAGGGGAGAGAAATCCAAACGGTTTTTAACTGTGTGTAAAAATCAAACGTGCTAGCCCCGCCCTCCCTGCCAAACCCTGACATTTTGTAACCGCCGAAAGGAAGTGCCGGATCGCAATTGCCATAAGCATTGACCCAAACAGTACCGGCTTTAAGCGCCTTAGCCGCAAGGTGCGCTTTTTCGAGATCACGTGTCCAAACGGAGGCCGCAAGTCCATAGAATGAATCATTCGCCATTTTTAAAGCGTCTTCGACGGTCCGAAAGGACATTTCTGCAAGCACGGGGCCAAAAATCTCTTCCTGTGCTATTTTCATTCCCGCAGTTACTTTATCAAAAACAGTGGGTCCAAGAAACAAACCAGAGGAGCCGCATTTGCGCCCGTCAAGAAGAAGCCGGGCGCCTTCCCGCTCTCCAGACTCAATATAACGGATAACCTTTTGATAATGCTCCGGAGAAACAAGCGCTCCCATTCGTGTCGAGGGATCCAAAGGATCTCCCGGTTGCCAAGTCTCAGCCTGTTTCAAAATAAGGGCCGTAAACTGCTCCTGAATCTTCTCCTCCACAAAAAGCCGTGAACCCGCGCAGCAAACCTCCCCTTGATTGAAAAAAATGCCCTCGCAGACAAAGGCCGCAGCCTTTTCAAGATCAGCATCCGCAAAAACAATAACGGGCGACTTCCCGCCCAGTTCAAAAGACAACCGTTTGAGGCTCTTGGCAGCATTCTGCATGATGGATTGTCCAGTGCGGTACTCTCCAGTGAAAGCGACACCATCAACACCTTCATGACGAACTAAAGCAGCTCCCGCTTCCTCTCCCAATCCATTGACTACATTCAAGACACCCGGCGGCAGCCCGGCTTCGTCCAGAATATCGGACAGGAACAGTGACGACAACGGCGTCTGCTCTGCAGGCTTCAAAACAACCGTGTTTCCGGTCACGAGCGCAGGTGCGATTTTTTGTACCGCCATTAAAAGTGGAAAATTCCAAGGCGTAATTACAGCGATAACCCCGAGCGGCTCACGCAGGGTGAATGTAAAAAATGAGGGGTCGAGGGGCAGAGTTTCGCCGGAAAGCTTGTCCGCCCAACCGGCGTAATATCGCAGTGTTTGAATAGCGGCGGGAAGATCCATTTGGCGGCTGTCACGAATCGGTTTTCCTGCATCCACCGTCTCAAGAAAAGCTGCATACTCCAGCTTCGCTTCCAAAAGGTTAGCCGCTCTAAAAAGAATCTCGGCACGTTCCTGAGCTTTAAGAGATGACCATGCTTTGGATTGAAATGCTTCACGCGCTGCACGAACTGCTAAATCGACTTCATGTTCATTCCCTTGTGGGACATGGGCCAGACGAGAGTTTGTTGCAGGATTTATGGTTTCAAACGTTTGACCATTTTTAGAGTTTAGCTTAGCTCCGGCAATGCGGTGACGAACATCCGGCAGCTGGAAAAGTTTTTTTTCATTTAGCATTGCCATCTCGCTACAGCCCCCTGATTTTTTTTAAGTCTAATACGTGAAGCACAAAAAACAAACTGTTTCGAGAATGAAAAACAGAAAAAAAAGTGACGATTTCGATTTTTTCAAAAACCTCGTTTTAAAAAAAAGTTACGTTTTGTGATTTTTTTTGTTGAAAAAAGCTAAAAAATCAATTAGAAGAAGCCGTAGATTAACTACAGAGAATTGTTGAACAATTCTCTGTAGTTGTTTAACAAAAGAAAAGGAGCCGTAAATGGCGACAAAAAAGAAAGCTGTTAAGAAGGTTGCTAAGAAGAAAGCGACCAAGAAGAGAAAGTAAACTTTTCTCTTGAAGAAAAAAGGCCTGACATTTTGTCAGGCCTTTTTTTTTGCCCATTTTAAATTCTCTTCCGCTTAATTCAGAACTTCTACAGGGCTTGCCCCTGAAGGAAGCGCTTCCTGAAAACTCTTCCAGACGATTCCATCATAAAGATAATTTGCCAGAGACAAAAATCCCATAGCCTGGCTTTGCGTCAAGTACTGCCTCGCTGTTTCACCTGTCTTCCAATTAACTGCATCAAGAAAGCCATAAGCCTTCTTATTGACTGATGCCGCAGGCCGAACTCCGAGAGCTTCAAGCTTCTTAATGTTGGTGTAGACTTCACGGGGAAAATAGTTGATGGCGAGCAAAGATGCATAGGGAGCCACAATATCATCCCGCAGTTCGCCATAGGCCAAATACCGCCCTTGCGGAGTCATGCAGGAGGACCAGCCCCAAACCGGAGACTGAATCTGGGCGGCATGCTTCATTTGAGCATTGGCATAGCTTTTTTGGGAGGCCCCCATCTCAGAGTTCCTCTCATCGATGAACAGTCCAGCGAGATATTGCACATAAAGCCCTCCGTCTTCCAGACCTGAAACAAAGAACTTTTCGCCTTCAAGTTCTTGAACAGGACGGATCAGACGCGTCCAATGTTCGCGGGGCACGGCACCAGAAACGATCATGTAATAGCTAAGCAGGCGAATTTCAGAAGCAAAATGTTTGTAGTACCAATGTCCCCAGGATTGAAAGACAGAAAAATCATTCTTGGTGACATTGTACCCGCCTTTTAGCCAGCCGTTTTTCGGCTCGTACAGACTGGCAAAATCCATTTTCTTGAGCATGTCCTTGATGCGGGGAGCTATCGTCGTGAAAACAATGTCAGGGAACGTCGATTGCGCCACCAGAAGACCGCCAATGAGCACCGAAATGTGGGAGCCGTAAGTAAACTCCTCGCCATAGGTTGGTTTGAGAGTTCTGGTAATGACCCAGGGTCTAGGGAATCCACGCCATTTTTCAATCTTTTCGAGACTATCGAGGGTGCGGCTGACTCTCTTTTCAGCTTCTTCCGCAGAAATGAGTCCTGTCCGGTAGGCAACAGAAGTAGCTGCCAAGTAAAACCCCACATTCGTCATAGAGGTCGGAGGCTGGCGGGAACTGGCGTCATAGGGCATCCCTGTATTCTCATCAACGTAATCGGCCAGATAGTTCCAGGTGTCTTTGTACAACCCAGCCAGCTCACTCTTCTCTTCAGGTGTGAGAGGCGCGGCAGACGCCGCCGCTGGAGAAACCGCTTCAGCGGCAGGAAGCACTGGAGCAAAAACCGTCGTCACCAACAGTGCACATACGAGGCTGCACCCAAGCCTTAATCCTCCACTCTTCAGGATTCGAATCATTTTCTTTTCCTCGGCTTTCTTTTACGCCCAAGAGACTGTTTAAATTCCCGAATAATCAAATGCTTGACCAAGTACCCCACCACGAAATAAATCATCCAAACAAACAAAAAACCCTGAGAAAATCTTAAGATATAGGGACGAATCTCTGTAAATTGCCGGGTACCTAGAAGGTAATACCTGGGAAGATCGCCGCTTTTATTTCTTCGGTTACCCGAACCAAGAACCGTATCATCCGCGCTCAGAATTGATTCAAATTTCCTTTCCTCATCTGATGCGATTTGGGCTTCAAAAACCCTTCCTGTTTTGGTTTCGATAAATGGATAGATGGTTCGGTGTACCTCCGAGGGACTTACAGAAAAGGCCTCGGCTCCTCCGATCAAAAGCGAAAGCAATAGCGTGAAAAATAAAAAATTCCGATCCTTCACGAAAGCTTTCTCCTAAATCAAAAATGTTCCGCTGAAGAAACTTTACCCTCGAAGTCGTATTCCTTGCGGAGGATTTTCTTGTCGTTTTTGTATTCTTCGGTGAACGTTATCTGGCCCGTGTCTTCGTTGAACCCTTTGGTCGTGCCTTCACGCAAACCTAGGTGGTAGTAGCTTTCCGCCTGAGGTTTACCGTTTGGGTGGAACCATTTGCTGAGGCCTTCCATTTTTCCATCTTTGTAAGGAAGCATCGACTTTAATTTCTTGTTTGTATAGTACTGACGGGTCATTCCGTGAGCTCTCCCATTATGATACTCAACCTCCGATTCGATTGTGCCCGTATCATAATAGGCCCTGCTTATCCCCTCTTTTTGTCCGTGAACATAGTCGGTTTCCTCTTTAACCTTGCCGTTCTCGTAGTAGGTTGTCGTTCTTCCGTGCGGTTTCCCTCCCGCAAAATGGGCTTCGATCATCAGCTGTCCTGAACGGTAATACTTCTTGTTAATACCATCTTTTTTTGAACAGCCCGAAAAACTTAAAAGAGTACAGGCCGCTAAAAAAATGAGCAGGACATTTTTGAGCTTCATAAACCATCCCTCAGGAAAACAAAGTAAAAACGTATGGTTAATTACCAGAGGCCCCACACACATCCGGCTGTTTACAGGCTCCGGAACCGCAGACGGGACCATCCTTGGCTGCAGATTTTTCACTTTTAGACTTCTCTTTGCTGGAACGATAGTCCGTCTGGTAAAAGCCTGTCCCTTTAAAAATAACCCCAGCTCCGCCGCTGAACAGCCGTTCCACTTTACGGCCGCACTGGGGGCACTTCTTTAATGGGGCAGACGACATGGGTTGGACATACTCAAAGGTAAGATCGCAGGAATCACAACGGTAGTCATAGGTCGGCATAAAAGTCTTTCCTTATCTTTAAA
>CAYRBY010000013.1:3258-7824 GCA_964422635.1 uncultured bacterium | reverse complement strand
TCATACTTCTTCATTTCGGCCTGATCAATAGCCATATCTAAACTCCTTGGTTATTTGACGCTCTTTTTTAATTTAAAAAAAGTATACCCAACAACTCTCTTTTAATCAAAAAACCTAGCAATTCTTTACTCCTCCGCGATGATTTCTAAGCCCTTTCGTTGACAAAGGATAGGTCGGCCGTTATACTTATCGCCCAATGGAATTATCGCTTAAAGAAGTGGCCCAATTAATCCAAGGCACAGTAGTGGGTGACCCCGAAATCAAGATTACGGGGATCACTAATAGTGAAGTTCCCCTAGCGTCTCACATCACCTTTGCCCTGACGCCAGCAATTATCAAAAAACTTGAAGAATCCGAAATTGCCTGTCTCATTGTTTCCTCTAAAATCGCAGCTTCTTCGAAGCCGCTTATTCAGGTCGCTGATCCTAAGTTAGCCTGGGCAAAGCTGTTAAAAAAATTCTTTCCACCCCTTGCCTTCTCAGCCAAGGTTTCTGAGCAAGCCTACATCGCCCCTACGGCACGCATCGGCAAAGGAACCACAATTGAGGCATTCGTTTATATCGCTGAAGGCGCTGAAATCGGGGATGGCGCAGTCCTGCGCGCTCATACCTTTGTTGGCGAAAACGCCAAGGTAGGACAAAATACAATCCTGCACTCCGGCGTTAAAATTTACGATCATTGCCAAATCGGAAATCAGGTTGTTATTCATGCAGGATCGGTTATAGGCGCTGATGGTTTTGGCTATGTCACAACAGCTGCCGGGCAGGAAAAAGTTCCTCAGGTGGGCTACGTTGTAATCGAAGACCGCGTTGAAATCGGGGCCTGCACTACGATTGATCGTGCAACCATTGGATGTACACGCATCTGTGAAGGGGCGAAGATTGATAACCTTGTTCAAATCGGCCACAATGTCAGCATTGGCAAACATACCGTCATCTCAGCTCAAACTGGCATCTCCGGAAGTTCAAAGGTCGGAGCTTTTGTCACCATGGGCGGCAAGGTAGGACTCGGTGACCATGTAGAAATCGGCGACTGGACTATGGTCGGTGCTGGTTCAGGCTTTCCAAGCGGCAAAAAGATCCCGGCAAAGCAGATTGTTTTTGGTGAACCTGCCCGTCCTTACGCTGAAGCCCGTAGACAAATCGCGGCACAGCTTCGCTCTGCCGAAATGTTTGATGAGATTAAACTGTTGAGGAAGCGGCTGCAAGAGTTGGAAAGCCGCGGCAATCAGCCCGCTGAAGCCTAATTACCCTGCCCTTTTTCCAATAAAACTGAGGAATTCCATTCTCGCTCTTTCGCATTCGCGAAAGGTTCCAAGCATTGCACTTGTCACTGTTGAAGAATTAGTCTTTTCCACACCGCGCATTGCCATGCAAAGATGAAGAGCTTCAATCACCACCGCAACCCCTCTTGGATTCAAAGCCTTCATCAGACAATCCGCAATCTGGCTCGTCAAGCGCTCCTGAACTTGCAGCCGCTTGGCAAAAACATCGACGACCCTAGGAATTTTGCTAAGGCCGATGATCTTTCCATTCGGAATATAGGCCACATGCGCTTTTCCATAAAAAGGCAGCAAATGATGCTCACAAAGAGAGAAAAGATTGATGTCTTTAACCACAACCATCTCATCGTAGGCTTCATTGAAAATAGCGCCATTCAGGACCTCATCAATATCCTGAGAATAGCCGCGCGTCAAATAAGAGAGAGAATGAGCCACTCGAATTGGCGTTTTAACAAGTCCTTCCCTATCAGGATTCTCGCCTAAAAGGCCAAGGATTTCGTGCACGTTTCCCTGAATCTGTTCAAGCTTCTCAACGTCACGGAAATCAGCGGGCAAGGAAAATTCATCATCGGTATGGGGCATCGTTTTAGACCATCGCTTTCGCAAGATTTTCTACAAGAACTTCTGCCGCACGGCGAAAGGCGCCAGCCGCATCACTTTCCGGCGCAGACAAAAGAACAGGACGGCCAGAATCTCCTCCTGTGCGCACTCTGACATCAAGAGGAATTTCCCCAAGGTATGGCACTTTAAATTGCGCGGCAGCAGCAGAACCGCCTCCCCTGCCAAACATTTCCCCCGTCATGTTCTCAACGATCCCCAAAATGGGAACTTCCGTTTTTTGAAACATCAAAATACCTTTGCGAACATCCATGAGCGCAACTTCCTGCGGGGTTGTCACAATCACGGCACCGGTCAAAGCAACCGTTTGAACAAGAGAAAGCTGAACGTCTCCGGTCCCCGGAGGAAGATCCACCAAAAGAAAATCCAGCATGCCCCAATCCACTTTTTGCACAAACTGATTAATCGCACTGTGCAGCATGGGACCCCGCCAAACCATCGGCTGATCGGCTGGGACAAGAACCCCCATAGAAATCATTTTAAGGCCCTGGGCTTCGATAGGAATGATTTTACCCTCTGGACTGACCTTCGGCCTCGCATCAGGCAAAATTCCCAGCATTAAGGGAACATTGGGGCCATAGATGTCACCGTCCATCAATCCGACTTTATTTCCCAGCGCAGCCAGCGCAAGTGCAAGGTTCACAGACGCAGTTGTTTTCCCAACGCCCCCCTTGCCGCTCGCAACAGCGATGACATGCCTGATGCCCGGAACTGCTGATTTCGTCTGAAACGCAGGGCCTTTCTTCTCTGGCGCCGAAAACTGAACGGTCACTTCGTTTACGCCGGGCACTGCCTTAATCGCTTGAATAACACGGCTCTTCAGCGCATTCTTCACATCAGCGTCTCCCCCAGCAGCTTCAATCTGAAGAAACACATTGCCTGAATCAGACTGAAGATCTTTGACCATTCCAAGGGCCACCAAATCGCGGTCAAGCTCCGGATCCTTGACCGTTCTAAGCGCTGCTAATAACTTTTCTTTTAAGTTAGGCTCCGTATTCATGATTCCGAAGCCGCCTTTCCTGCCGGGCGAACCGCCTGGCCGCTTTCAAGATCTCTAAAATACTGAAGGGTTTCTCGGATAATCGCAGCGACCTGAAGGACATCCTCTTCCGTGACAAAGCGTCCAAAACTGAAGCGAAGCGACGAATTCGCTTCTTCATCCGTGAGCCCCATTGCTTTCAAAACATGCGAAGGTTCCGGCGAGCCGCTCAGACAAGCAGAACCGCTCGAGGCGCAGACACCGCGTTGATCAAGGGCCATCATAAAGGCCTCACCATCAATTCCGGAAAAGCGAAGATTGCTTGTCGTCGGGATACGGCGGTTGATGTCACCGTTGACAGTAACACCGCGATTTTGATCACAAACCGTGGTTTCGAAAAGCTGGCGGATTTTGCGAAGACGTGCAATTTCCTGGTCCAGGTCACTGAGCGCAAGGGCGCACGCGGCTCCAAGGCCGACAATTCCAGAAACATTTTCCGTACCAGCTCTTCGTCCTCGCTCCTGCCCTCCACCAATCAAAAAAGGCTGATAGGGCGTACCCGGCCTCACGTAAAGAGCTCCAACGCCTTTAGGTCCATAGAGTTTATGCGCAGACACGGAAAGAAAATCTATGGGGCTGCCCTTAACGTTTAACTTATGCTTTCCGACGGCCTGCACGGCGTCCACATGAAAGAAAGCGCCTTTAGCTTTGACCAAGGCGCCAATCTCATCCACGGGGAAAAGGACTCCCGTCTCATTGTTTGCGAGCATAAAAGAAACAACTGCCGTTTGATCATTGAGGACGCGCTTTAACTCATCGATCAGGAGAAACCCCTGGGCGCTTACACCTATTTCAAAAACTTCATACCCCTGTTTTCCTAAATGGCGAAAAAGCTTTCGAATGCTCGAATGTTCAACAGCGCTTGTGATAATACGCTTGCGGTCAGGGAATGCCTGGAGAGCTGCGTGCACGGCGGTATTATTGCTCTCCGAGCCGCAGCTGGTAAAAATAATTTCACGATCGTCTGATGCTCCTAAAAGTTCAGCAACGCGGCTCCTGGCCTCACGAATGGCCTTAGCCGGAATCCGCCCAAGATGATGAAGACTTGAAGGATTCCCAAAATGCGTCCGCAAATAGGGTTCCATAGCTCGAAAAACCTCTTCGGCAATGGGAGTAGTGGCATTGTAATCGCAATAGTAGCTTTTAGACATGGGCAAAAAAAGAACTCCTGATACGGAAGTATTTAACTGGCAACGAGTTACAAAATCGAGGGAATTAGCGGAATATTATGCCGTTCACTGGAAGGAAAGTCAAGAAATCCCACCCTGCCTAAAAAGGCTTAAAAACCCTGTCAGGACAGGCTTTTTTCTTCAAGAAGCGTCTGTAAAGTCTGCTGGGCATCCTCAGAAAGGCTGGGATAAAGCTCAAAGTATTTGATCAGTTTCGGGTTTAATTCCAGAGCCCTTAAATAATGCCTAAGTGCCTGCGCTTTGAATCGATTGGATTTCACGGGATCTTTTTCTTTAAGCGACTGCTCCAAATAAAATGACATGGAGGCGATATACCCCAGATAGAAATCAGGGAGCCGCTCCTCCATCATCTTGAATGATTGATCAGAGCCTTTTATATCTCCGGCATTTGCAAAAAGATCCGCTCTATTCCGGTAAAGCGATACATTAAAAGGATC
>CAYRBY010000013.1:0-3158 GCA_964422635.1 uncultured bacterium | reverse complement strand
ACCATGGCATGCAGCACAAAAACACTTACGGACGCCAGACAGGCTGCGGATAAATACGCTATAAAACTGCTTTGCGATTTAAGGATATTTCGAATACCCGAAATAAACGTTTTAAGCAAAAGCCCGGCAAAAATAATCACCCCGGGAAGTCCGGCTTCCGCCCAAAACCAGAGCAAGTCATTATACGAACGATAGGGATACACAGTAAAAGGTGCTTTGTGGAACAAGAGCCATCCCATAGGGAAATTTCCAAGGCCTACCCCCCAAAAACCTTTTTCCGTAATAAGCTGCCAGCTGGCACCCATCGTCAATGAGCGAAGACCTTTGATTTGTGCTTCTCGCGTAAAGGTTTCTTTCAATGTCATGAGCTCGCGAAAAACATCCTTCATTCCGAGCGTGCTAAGGAAGATAACGCCCGCAACAAAAACCAAGGCTACAATTTTCCACGCACTTTTCCTGCGACGCTGCGCCAAGGCGAATAAGATCGCAAAAAAGACGAGCCCTCCAAAAAAAGCAATGATGCCTGCTCGGGACTTTGTATAAAAGATTCCAGCCAGAAGGACACAGGCAAAACACAAGTTTAAAATAATCTCAGTATAGGCGCGGGACGGGTCGGAAAAATGAAGCTTGCGGCGATGGTGATAAAAAACAAGGGAAAGCCCGAGAAAAAAAGGCGGCACAAAAAGGTCTACGAGATTGTTGGGCTGAAGACTGAAGGCTGCCAAAGGCCCTAAGTGTTCCAAGAGCACAAAAGGAGGCTGAATTTTTTCGACAGAAACTCCTGCGGTATAAAAAAGAAAAATAAAATAGACTGCCGTGATCCCGGAGGAAAAAACAAAGAATTTGAGAAATGCGTAAAGATCTTCCCTGTCAGAGAAAATTTCTTCTGAAACCAAAGCATAACTTGCTGCGGTAGAAAAGAGTGCAAGGAAATCGATCCACGCCCGCCAATTCGACGGTACTTCAAAAGGAGGAATCTCAAGCATGATGGCCGTCTGCTGAATTGCAAACCAAATCAGAAGTGCTACCAGCCAAGGGAACAGCAAGCTTTTTGAAGCTTTCGGAGGAGAAACAAGCTTAAGGCAGCAAAGAACTAGCAAAGCAGGGAAAGATAAGCTTTGCAGAAAGGCGGAGACCTGCGGACTAAAACTGGACAGTGAGAGTAAAAATAAAACGGTGCTCGAATAAAGGTACGCTTTTAAAATTTCCCGAAGGAGACGCGTCATTTCGACTTTTCCTCTCCCTGCCCTTGATCATCCCGCCTGTAATAGCGGTTGTAGGTATGATAATAATGCTTTGAGTAGCCTCCCAGGCGTTCTTTGTCCATATCTACCTGGTTCAATATCACGCCAATAATTTTGATGCCTGACTTTTCAAGCTGCGCCTGAATTCTCTTGATGAGGTCAGAAGGAGTTCTTGCGGCTGCTACAACCAAGATGACGTGTCCCACCAAATTACCCACAACAAAAGTATCTCCAAGCCCCGTAAGCGGCGGAGAGTCGATGATAATTCGGTCAAAGCGCTTCCTCGCCTCTTCAAGGAAAAGGCGCATGCGGTCAGAGCCTAAAATCTCGGCAGGGTTCGGTGAAACTGGACCGCTTGGAACGATTGTCAGGTTTTCAACATAGGAGGGCTTCAAAATAGTCTCGAAGTCTACACCGCTGGTGAGGTAATTGGAAAGCCCAGTGCTGTTATCAATCTTAAACTGGCGATGAACCACTGGACGGCGCAAATCGCAGTCTACAAGGAGGGTCTTGTTGCCATCCAGAGCCAAGGACGCCGCAATATTATGATTGATGAAAGATTTTCCTTCATGGGGTAAGCAGCTTGTCATAATCAGATTCTTAAGTGATTCCGGAGGCGCTGAAAAATTAATAGCGACCCGCAGGTAGCGGAAGGACTCCGTAATTTCAGCGTTCCGGTCATGATAAACGACTAGTGTCTTATCATCATAATTGGGCTTTTTTTCCTTCAAAAGGGCCACGGGACCCAAAAAAGGCAAAATCACGCCTTTGCGCTCCAGGTCTTCCATGGAGTGGATCGTGTCATCAAAATAATCCAAAAGAAAAATTAAAAGCAGGCTGAGGAAGAGTTCGCCGAGCACCACGATTCCGATCAATTTCAAGCGATTCGGACCAATCGGTTTGTCCGGGGGCGATGCTTCTTCAATAACGCGGCCATGGCTTGTCTGCATGGTTCCCTGCATGCGTGTCTTCAACTGATCCACAATTCGTTTCTTTTCCGCCTCAATGCTTTCATCTAGAAACTTCAACGTAGACCGCGCTTTAACAATTTTAGGATGCTTTTCGCGGTATTGCTTAAGAAGCAGCTTCAGTTCTGATTCGAGAGCATTTTTACGCTCTTTCAGGCTTCGGATCGTGGGATCTGTTTGAATGGTGGGCAGGCTTTCAATGAGTTCTTCCCGGGTAATTTGACGAACATTTCCAAAGGGGTCTTCAATCGTTACGACATCAGAATTTGAACCGCCTTGCTGAGGCAGCCAGGCGAGCATCTCTTTCGAGTAATAAAGAGAGTCCTCAAAATTTTTCCGGATATAGGAACGAGACACCGCATTTGCGATACTGGCCGCGAGCTTAGGGTCATTTGAAGATACTTGAATATTAAACAAACGGCTCTGCTTGATCTGAGTGACTGTGAGCATATCTCTGACGCGTCCCGCAATACGTTCTTCGTCCTCACTCTCAAAATAATTTGTGAGTTTTAAATCTGAAACGACCTGCCGAAGAACCGTAGGCCCTGTCATAATCTCGAGCTGGGTTTTGTAATAATCATCAGACCAGCTTTGCGCAGGCATATCTGTGTTAGAGGACTCATCCATCGTCGGATTACTGGGACGCTCAATAATCACCTGGGCGGCCGCAACGTACTGATCTGGAATTTTGGCTACATAAATAGCGGTCAAAGTAACAGTGATGACAAGAAAGGTCAGAATAATGTAGAAATTCTTCTTGAGAAGAAAGAGGTAGTATTTGTAGTCGAATGGCTTATCGACATCTTCTACTTCGTAGGCACTGTAGACACCTGCGGCCCGATTATAGTTGCTCATGCTGCTCCGCGCTGATTTTAAAAACGGCTTTCACTGACATTAATCACATCGTCCGCAGTAATATCGACATCCTGCTTCTGGCCACTGATAA
>CAYRBY010000012.1:18207-39747 GCA_964422635.1 uncultured bacterium | reverse complement strand
CGAATCGATCTTGATCCTGCACGCAAGGCCGGACTTGTGCTCGATTACAAGCGGAGCATTTCGTTCAGCCGCGACGCTCTTGAGCTGGGCACGGCTCTGCAGCTGCCTGTTTATGCCATGGTCCTGGAAAGGCTTTTGAACATTCCTTTAGCAGGGGCTGAGCTTTACTCTTTGCGGGACCGTGAGAAAAAAGGCTTTTACCGCGAAGACCAGCGTTCCTTTCTTCCCGATTTGTCTCCCCGGAGCCGAATGGTTCTGGATGCAAAATCGTATCAATCCCTGATTCAGCGGGTCGAGGCCTTCATTCGCAAATTCACAAAAGATAGAACCGAAATGAAAATTCCGGTGCGTCCGCGGGAATGCCAGGACTTCTGTCCGTATAGTTCGGTTTGCAGGATTGAAAAATGGAGACTCAAAACCATGCTTGAAGAAATCCGGGCTGAAGATGCGCGCGAGCTTCCCCCTCTTGTCTTGTCATCAGGCGAAAAGGTGTCTAGCGGCGAAAACGGAGGTGAGGGGTGAATAAGCCTGCACTGGAACTCCGCCCCCTTCAAGAAGCCGCAGTGAAGGCGAAGGGAAAGAACATCCTCGTTTCAGCCGGTGCTGGAACTGGAAAGACCCGTGTTCTCGTCGAGCGTTTTCTCCACATCGTATCTTCAGTTGAAGCGCAGGTTACGGAAATCCTGGCATTGACCTTCACCGAGAAGGCTGCTAATGAAATGAAGTCGCGCATTCTGGAACGCTGCTCCGCATTG
The DNA here is from genome assembly GCA_964422635.1 of uncultured bacterium. Taxonomy (GTDB): domain Bacteria; phylum Omnitrophota; class Omnitrophia; order Omnitrophales; family Aquincolibacteriaceae; genus ZLKRG04. The sequence continues at coordinate 38,992 of CAYRBY010000012.1, read as the reverse complement.
GGGCTTGAAAGCGCCCGGCGGAGTCTCGAATCCGCCTACATTTCGACGCTGCATGCTTTTGCCGCACGCATCCTTAGAGAGCATCCCGTTGAAGCCGGGGTGGACCCCGACTTTCGTGTGCTGGAATCTGACGAGGCTGTTTTTCTCAAAGACCAGATTTTTGAAGCGGTTTTTGAAGAGCATTGCGGCAAGGGAACCGAACTGTTTGACCTTCTTCGCGTTTACGGGGAATCGAGAATCCGCAGCGGGATTCTGCGGGTGCATGAAGCGGCCCGTCAGGCAGGTCAAACCCTGGAAGAGTTTTTTGCCGCTGTCCCTGTCAGGAATGAAGCTGCAGAAACAGCGGCCATCCACCAGCAGGTCCTGCGGCATTTTGATGAGCTGCAAGAGGCTGAAATGGCGGAAGGCTGGAAGTCCTTTGTTTTGCTTCAGGAGTGGAACTGGGAAAGGGTCGAAGAATTTAAAAGCTGGCGGCAGGGCTTTTCCAGGAAGCGCGGCAAAAAAGGGGAAAACCATTGGCCTGAAATCAAGCGGCTCTCGGCCCTTTTTCTTGCTATCAAAATCGAGGGGCTGTCACAGCCCTGGAGACTTCGTTTTGAATCCTTGGCCTGTCTTTTTGAAAAAGCGTATGAAGTTCGCAAAAAAGAAAGAGGCTTTCTTGATTTCGATGACCTTGAAATCCGTGTTGTCAGGCTTTTCAAAAAAGAGACGCCCGTTCACCGGAATCTTCGGGAGCGCTACCGTCAGAAATTCCGCCACATTCTGGTGGATGAATTCCAGGATACAAATCCTTTGCAATTGGAATTGATCCATCTGCTGGCCTCCGGGGACAACCTGTTTTTTGTCGGAGATTATAAGCAGTCTATTTACGCTTTTCGCGGTGCGGAACCCGCTTTATTTCTGGACCGTGAAATCGAACACCGGAAAGAGGGCGGGGCGGGGGTTTTTATTCCGCTTTATGAAAACTTCAGAACCTCGGCGGCCGTTATGAATTTTATCAACCGGTTCTTTGAAGAGCTCTGGAGTGAAGACGGCCTTTCGTTTGAGCCCCTGATGCCGCAGGTTTCCGGGCCTGAGTCGTCGGGCGTTGAGTTGTGGGTGGTCCGTCCTGAAGAAAAAGAGTCCCTTGATGCGGCCCGGATGCGTGAGGCGGATCTTATCGCGGAGCGGATGTTGACTCTACATGAAGAAGGCGTGGGCTTTGGATCCATGGCCGTTCTTTTTCAGGCCATGACGAACGTGGCCCTTTACGAACAGGCATTGAAAAAAAGAGGCATCCCGTCTTACGTCATGTCCGGAGGAGGTTTTTATCATCAGCCCGAGGTCCGGGACATTGTCAGTTACCTGGCTTTTCTTGAAAATCCACTCGGGGATATTCCACTTGCCGCATCGCTGAGGTCCCCGCTGTTTCAGCTGAGCGACAATGCCCTCTTCTGGATTTCTCACTTTGCCAAAGGGGCAGACAAAGAAGGCTCTTCACCCACGGCGTTGTTCCGCGGACTCGAACCTGCTCTTATGTCGGCTGAACTCCCTGAGGGCGAGAAAAAGAAAATCCAGTTTTTCAGGGGCGTGACGGAAGAGCTTTTCAAAGTAAAGGACCGGCTTAAGCTTACGGAGCTTTTAGACCGCATTTTGTCGCATACGTCTTATGAACTCACGCTCCTTGCGGATCCACAGGGAGTCCGCCGTTATGCCAACCTTAAAAAACTGATGAATCTTGCGCGTCAATTCGAGGCCTTTGAACCACTTCCGCTCGGAGCCTTTCTTCAGGCCGTAAAACGAATGGAAAGTCAGCAGGTTCGTGAGTCGGAGGCACAGATCGAAGCTGAGCAGAGCGGGGATGCGGTGCGCCTTTTAACCGTTCACAGGGCCAAAGGCCTTGAGTTTGAGGTCGTTTTTTCCGCTGATCTTGGCAGGGAAAGACAGGCTTCAGATTCTAAGACAGTTTTAGCAGAAGCGGGCAGAGGGTATGGCCTGCAAGCTAAAAATGAAAAAACAGATGACTGGGAGAATCCTGCAGTCTGGCTTGAGATAGAAGAGCGGCTTGATAAAAAAGACAGGGAAGAATGGAAGCGCCTCCTTTACGTTGCTATGACCCGCGCGAAAAGAAAACTTGTTTTGAGCGGGGTATACAAGGAAAGAAAAAAAGAAAAAGAACGGTTTTCAGAAATGGGCTCCTGGATGGAATGGCTCATGCATTCAGACTTGGAAGGTGTCCAAGTCTGGGACGGTGTAAAAGCCCAGCCTGCAAAAAGAAACCGCTCCTTGGCAGAAAAAGCAGATCTCAAAAAACTGCTGGGAGATTTTTCAAGTGAGGAAATTCGGAGTCTGATTCCGGAGGCAAAGCGCCGGGAAGCGGGTGATCAGGCAGCGGCTCTTTTTAAAGGCCTTGAACCGCTGCCCGCCTCCCCGTCCCGGATTATCCATCTTCCTGTCTCGGCTTATGCGGCGTTTGCCAAAAGCCCGCAGGATTATTGGCGGGCCTATGAGATCGGAATATCGGACGAAACATACGAAAAAAACTCGGAAGCGCTTCCAGGGAACGCTGAAGACGAGAATCTGCCGAGTCCCGCGGACTTTGGAACAGCGATGCACCGGGCTCTTGAGCTGCTCGATTTCCGGCGCCCGGATTCAGAGTCTCTTTTAAGGGTTCTGCGTGAAGCTTTCCGCGCCCTTCCCGTTTCTTCGCAGGAAGAGGCTGGAAAGATTTTGGCAGACTTCAGCAGAAGCCCGCTTTTTGAGCGCTTGTCCCATGCACGCAAAATTTACCGGGAAATCCCCTTTATTTTAAATGAACGCCACGGGCTGATCCATGGTGTGATTGACGTTCTTTTTCAAGATGAAGCCAGCCGCTGGCATGTGCTGGACTATAAGACGGCCGTGGGATCTCCGGAAAAATTAGGCGCGTCAGGATATGAAATGCAGATTGCTCTTTACGCCTATGCGGTGAAGCAAATTCTGGGGGTTGAACCTTCCTCCGGAATCTTGTATTTTTTAAGAAACGGCTGGGAGCATAAAACGGCCTGGAAGGCGGAGGATTTTGATCCTCTACAGGCCAAAATCCGCCTTGAGCAGGAGAAAATCCTGGCTCTGGGGCGGGAAGTTTTAAAGTGACATGCCCTGGTAAACGTGGTAAAAAACTAGGGAGATTTACATTCTGGAGACAAGAGCATGGACAAGACTAAAAAAATTCTGGTGGTCGATGACGAAGATGACGTCAGGCTTTTTTTACAGGATTTTTTGAGTGAGCGCGACCTGCACGTTATGTCAGCTTCGACGGGCGAGGAAGCGCTGGAAATCGTGGATAAAGAGAAACCCGATATTATTCTTCTCGATCTGATGATGCCGGGCATGGACGGTATTGAATGCCTTGAGCGGATTAAAAAGAAAAACCCTGCAAGCAACGTCATCATGATTACGGCCCTTAACGATGACGTGCGCGTTGCAAAGGCAAGGAAGCTTGGAGCGCATAATTACATTTTAAAGCCCTTCAGTCTGGGGTATCTTGAAACCGAATTGATGAAACTTATCGGTGATTAACACCGGTCTCCGACGTACCCTCCGCGGCGTTATCCTGTGATGTTTTCCGAAAAAGGAATACTTGCTTGAAAAAACTTATTGCCTACGACCTTGATGGAACCTTGGTCGACACAAGGGAGGATATTGTCCGGGCTGCCAATTATATGCTTTCTGTCATGGGGCGGGAACCTCTGGCTGCAGATAAAATACACAGCTATGTGGGGCATGGTCTGCACGATCTTATCAAAAGCTGTCTTGCGAGTTCTGACGAAAAAGAGATTGAGAAGGGTGCTAAGGTTTATCGCCGTTACTACGGCGAGCACATGATGGACAGCACTTGTTTGTATCCGGGCTCACTGGAGGTTCTTGAACATTTCAAAGACCGCAGGCAAATGGTTATCACCAATAAGCCGAGCCCATTCTCAGAAGAGATGCTGGAAAAACTCGGAGTTGCTCCGTACTTATCTGTGATTCTTACGGGAAGCAGCAAGCATCCTCCCAAGCCTGACCCCACGGCGTTTCTTCAGGCCCTTTCTTCTCAAGGTGTTCGGCCTGAAGAGGCGCTGCTTGTGGGTGACAGCGAGGTTGATCTCGAAACTGGGCGCCGCGCAGGCGTCGACACGGCTTTGATCGCGCATGGATTTGTCCGGCGCGATAAGTTAGAATCGCATCGTCCTGAATGGCTCGTAGACACATTCAAAGATTTTCTCAGTCTGGCAAAAGCAAAAGCCTGGTAATGAAAGGAACTTTATGGAAACTCTTTCCGGGAAAGTGATTCAAACCCAAGAACGTCCGGGGATGGGGCGGAACGCATTGATCCAAGAGCATGACCTGGTTCTTCTTTGGTTTGAAAAGGTCAGTTATCTGGTGGAGGTCACTGCCGGAAAAAAAGTCAGCATTCATTGCGGCAAGCCTTTGTCTGTCGATGACTGGATCGGCCGCGAATTTGGTTCCAAGGCGGTCTGCGATCATGATGAAGGTTATCTTCTGAAACCTACAGTAGAAGATTTAATGATGAAGGCTTCGCGCGAGAGCGGGATTATTTACCCTAAAGACGCCGCGTTTCTTATGATGAAAGCCGGCATCGGTCCTGGCTCCAAAGTTCTGGAAATTGGAACGGGTTCAGGGTCTTTGACGATGGCCCTCGCAAGTGCGGTGAGGCCCCATGGCTGCGTCTGGAGTTATGACCGCCGGCTGGATCTGCCCCAAAACGCACACAAAAATATTACCCGGGCAGGGCTTGGGCAATATGTCGTTTTTGGACAGAGGAGCTCGATGGAACCTTTGCCTGAACAAGGCTTTGATGCGGTTATCCTGGATATACCGACTCCCTGGGAGGAAGTTTCCGTGGTTAAGCAGGCGCTTAAGGGGTGTGGACGGCTGGTGAGCCTAAACCCGACCTTCAACCAGATTGAAAGAATGGCAGAGGCTCTGCGGCGCGAAGGATTCATTCTTGTTGAGAGTTTGGAGCTGTTGGAGCGTGAGATTCTGGCACGGGAGGGGAAAACGCGGCCTGTGCAAAGAATGGTATCCCACACAGAGTTTATGCTTTTTGGCGTCAAACCCGCTTAAAAATTCCTTGGTTTTGAGGCTTAAAAAGCGTTCCTTTTTGTTGATTTCATCAAGGTGTTTTGATACACTTTCCAAACTCCGGGACACGCGCTTTCATCCCCTAGACATTTCAATCAAGAGCAGTTAAATAAGGAGAAGAAACAATGGCAAGAAGTCTTCTGATGAGCTTTATGGGCCTTACCTTGGTCATGGTTGCCATGACAGGTTGCGCCTCCAAGAAAACGACGAATAAACAGATCAACGCCCTTCAGGCCCAGGTCGGCGTTTTGACAGACGAAGTTATTCGTCTTGATGATTCCCTGCAGACGACCCGCACAGCGCTTCAGGACGAAGAAAACCGCCGCAATGATCTCAACAGCCAGCTTTCTCAGTCAAACGCCCGCATCGGCTCTTTGAAAGAGGAAGAATCTGTGATCAAGGGCATCTACCGGACGCCGTCAGGCTTTGAGCTTCCTTCTGCAAGCATCCAGAAGGCACTTAAAAATGCCGGCTACTACCAGGGTGCTGTTGATGGAAAGATCGGCCCGGCAACACGCAAGGCCGTTGAGGCTTTCCAGCGTGATAATGGCCTCGGCGCAGATGGTGTTGTGGGACGCAAGACCTGGAATAAACTGAAAGTTTATTCTGCAAAGTAATCGCTCCTAGTTTTAAAGGCCCCTGGGAGTTTCCCAGGGGCCTTTTTTTATGTTCGAATTGGTATTTTTTGATAGGGAGTGTTATAATTTTTAACATTCGATTTTGTGTTTGTTTTTTTCTCTCTCGTTAAGGAGAATTGAATGCGTTCAGCGGATTTTGATGCTCTCTATGGTGTTGAAACCGGTAAGCATCTCTATCAATTTTATAAAAACTCGGATGACTACCTGCGGATTTTGAGCAGCTACTTCGCAGCCGGCCTTGAAAAAGGTGATGCTTGTGTGTGGCTTGTTTCAGATTCGATGGGCGTCGTCCACGTCACCGAGTATCTTGAAAAAGTAATTCCGGACGTTAAAGAGCACATTTGGGCAGGACGTCTTCAGCTGATTTCTGCAGAAAAATGGTATTTGGAAGACGGGAAATTCAACGAAGAGAAAGCCTTGTACAATGCTGTTCAGTTGACCCGCAAGCTTCGCCATCTTGGATGTTCACGCCTCCGCGGGGCTGGTGACGCCGCAGCGATTCCGCACGAACAGTGGCCGGAAGTTCATTGTTATGAAGAAAAAATTCAGCACGCTCTTCAAGGAACGCCCTGCATTTTTCTTTGCGCGTATCCGATCCTTGGCTGCTCCATCGCGGATACGCGGGCTGTTTTAAAAAATCACGATGGTGTTCTTGTGGGCCGTTTGGAGTGAGTTTTTTCTTCTTCTTGAAGCACCTCTTCCTTGCTTTGCCTCTCCGCTCTCGTTAATATAGGCCTCTATGTTTTTTCAACGAGCTTCTTTCCTCCTGCTGCTGTTTGTTTCGGTTTTATCGATGACCGCCAGCAGCGCTCCCGAAATTAAAAAATCCGAATTGCCGCTTCCTGCCCAAACGGACGGCTACGATATGATCCGTGTCCTTGTTCAAAAAGACAGCGAGTCCCTTATGATCGAAACAGATTCACCCTATCAACTTTTTGATGAGGCGGGGGCGTTGCTTTTTAAAGGCGGCCAAATTGTCGCTACACGCGTTACAGCAACATCCGAAGGGATTCAGATCGGGAGGCAGGCTTTTCGAACCAGTCTGGTTCGTGTGCTGATTCAAGAGGGTGAGATTTTTGTGGGTAAAAGAGCCTACCACCACTCGCTGGAAATTATCCGCGATGCGGGTGGAAAACTGCGAGCCGTCAGTGAGCTTTCGCTCGAAGAATACTTGAAAGGGGTTCTTCCTGTCGAGGCGAGTCCTGCATGGCCTTTAGACTCACTCAAGGCGCACGCGATCGTTTCAAGAACCTATGCATTGTTCAGCATGCTCGAAAACCCTGACCGCCGTTATGCTGTTGCAGCGGATGTTTCCAGCCAGGTTTATGGCGGTCTTGGAACCCACAACCGTATCACGGATGCAGCTGTAGATGCGACACGGGGTCAAATTCTTACCTACAAAGGGAAAATCTTCCCGGCTTATTTTCATTCGACTTGCGGAGGTCATACCGCCCGGGCTGACCAGGTGTGGACCATTCAGAAGCACCCGTGTTTAATGGGAGTTAAATGTGACTTTTGCCGAGGGTCTAAAAACTACCGTTGGGATTGCCAATTTACTTTGAAGCAAATCGAGGCGAGGCTGAAGAAAAATGGTTTTAACGTGGCTGGAGTTACCGGGCTTGCAGCGCAGGGGAAAGACGAGTCTGGACGAGCATTGTATTTTGAAATTACGGATGCTAAAGGGACAAAGAGAATTTCTTCGAATGGACTGCGCATGTTTCTAAGCCCCGCTCATTTCAAAAGCACCCTTGTCACTTCCATCAAGCGGGGCGGTTCTGCGTACTATTTTCAGGGTAAAGGCTGGGGCCACGGGGTAGGACTTTGTCAATACGGAGCCAAAAAACTGGCAGAGCTTGGATACAATTATAAGCAGATTCTTGCTTTCTATTATCCCCAGTCCAGTATTACGACTTTTCCGGCTGCAGTAAACTGATTCAAAGCGGTTGAATGAACAGTCCAAATTTGTCATACTTACCAAAATCCAGGCACTCCAGGCAAGATCCTTGAAAGTAGGATTTCCTTGAGAGCAGTAGAAAATCAAATGGCCAATCGCCCTCAAATACGCGGGGGATGGGGCCGCCGCAACTGATCCTTTCTAGAATTACTGCGCCCGTAGCTCAATTGGATAGAGCGTCAGCCTCCGGAGCTGAAGGTTACTGGTTCGACCCCAGTCGGGCGCACCAATTTTGAGAAAGCTGGACGGTGCCTCATGGGAATCAGATGTTTTGCGAACGGATGTCTTTGTTGCTATTTAACACAAGCCGCATCCGAATTTCACATGTCCATCCCACGGCATATTCCAATTGAGACGACCCCAAGCGTCTTTAAAAAGACAGGCTGCATATTCGAATGAAAGCGACATCCGTTTTTAATGCTGTTTTGGCTGTGATCCTCGCCTTATCCTTAATTTCCGGCGCTTTTTGGGTGAACCGCTGGCTTGAAGAGGCCCGCGTTCTCAGGAAAGTGGTAGAGCGTCTTTCCGCGGACTCCCGAATTGCGGAAGTCCTTGTTACAAAAAGCGAATTTAATGAACAGACGAAAAAAGTTGAGACCACGATTAAGTTTCTTGAGTACAGCGCCAAGGGAAATCCCTTGCCCCCCAAATATTTCACTTTTCATGGGAATGTGATTCAGTTTCAGTCGCTTGTGATTCGCTTTGCTGATCGTTTTGTTAAGGCTGGAGACAAGCTCAAGGGTAAAAGCGCATATTTGTTTATGAAGGCGTTTGTTTTGGATGACAACCAGACGCAGGTTTTTGAGATTACCAAAGCGCAGGACATCCCTACCGGCTATAAGACAGATGAGGCGAAATCGGAGTTTGAGGCTAAGCTCTGGCAGACGTTTTGGAAATATGCTTTGGATCCTGAGGCCCGGGAACGAACGGGAATCAAGAATGTCCAGGTGGAGGCGCCGGGGTCTATTTTTGTTCCGGGAACCATCTATACGCTTTACATTGAACACGATGGCGGCATCCGTATTGACACAAGGCCAGTCCCCGAAATTCTCAAAGGCGAAACTGTTTAGATGGGAAAGAGCCTTCTCTGAATATGACGAAAACGGATGTTAAAAATCGTCTCTCCGATTACGATTATGAATTGCCCGAAGCCCTGATTGCAGAGCAGCCTGCTGAAAAGAGATCCGAAGCAAGGCTGATGAAGATCAACCGGAAAACGGGCAGCCTTGAGCATTGCCGGTTTTATGAGATTGGAGCATTTCTGCAGCCTGGAGATGTTTTGGTGCTCAATGACACCAAGGTTATTCCTGCCCGGCTGCTGGGTGCCCGAGAGACGGGCGGAAAAGTCGAGGCGCTTCTTCTGCAGGAATTCGAAGCGGGCTGTTGGGACGCATTGTTAAAACCCTCCGGCCGCATCGACAAGGGTGCGGTCATTCGCTTTGAGGGGCAGGGGGAATATCTTGAGGGAGAAATTCTGGACAATCCGCGGGAGGGCAGCGGAGCCCGAAGGATCCGTTTTGTAGGACCTAAAATAAGGGAAAGAATCTGGAAGACGGGGCACATGCCGCTTCCTCCCTATATCCGCCGCGAAGATAAGCTTTCAGACCGTGAGGATTATCAGACTGTATTTGCCCGCGCCGAAGGGGCTATTGCAGCGCCGACGGCGGGGCTTCATTTTGATGAACCCTTGATTGAAAAGCTGAAGGTTTCCGGTGTTCGGATTACTACGGTGACGCTTCACACCGGGTACGGAACATTTCAGCCTGTAACGGCAGAAAACATACTGGATCACCGGATGTTTGAAGAGCGTTATGAAATTACCCAGGAAGCCGCGCGGTGTGTCAATGCGGCGAAAAAAGAAGGCCGGCGCGTTATTGCCTGCGGCACCACTTCCGTGCGCGCTCTCGAAACGGCCGGACAAAGCGGACAGCTCGTTCCTCAAACGTCTGAGACAGGACTTTTTATTTATCCGCCATTTGAATTTAAAATCACGGATGGGATGATTACCAACTTTCATCTTCCCAAAAGCACGCTTCTAATGCTGGTGAGTGCGCTGATGGGTTATGAGAACATGCGGGAGGCTTACCGGACGGCGGTTCGTGAGCGCTACCGCTTTTACAGCTATGGCGATGCCATGCTGATTCTCTGAGAGGCTGAGATTGAATACAATGATTCATGAGACCTTTTTTGGTTTTGAAGTCACCGCCAAAGACCGTTCCTGCGGAGCTCGTACGGGGCGTGTAAAAACTGCACATGGCGAATTCTTGACGCCTGTTTTTATGCCTGTTGGAACACAAGGAACAGTGAAGGGGCTTCTGCCGCGAGATCTTCAAGATCTGGGCGCAGAGATCATTTTGTCGAATACCTACCATCTTTACATAAGACCTGGAATCGATATAATCAGGCAGGCTGGAGGGTTACATCGTTTTATGGGGTGGCCCGGACCCATTTTGACGGATAGCGGCGGGTATCAGGTTTTTTCCCTCAGCCGCCTCCGTCAGATTACGGAAGAGGGCGTATCCTTCCGTTCTCACTTTGATGGCCGCGAAATTTTTCTCAGTCCTGAAAGTGTCATGGATATTCAGGAAGTCATTGGCAGTGATATTGCCATGATCTTTGATGAGTGTCCGCCCGCGACCAAGGACCCTAAAAGAATTCGCGAGGCTTGCGATATCACGACACGCTGGGCCCAGAGAGCCAAAAAGCATCACCGTTTAAAGCAGCAGGCTCTTTTTGGGATTATCCAGGGAGGCGTGTTTCCGGATCTGCGTCTTGAGCATATGAAGCAGATCACGGACATTGGATTTGATGGGTATGCCTTGGGCGGTCTTTGCGTCGGCGAATCGAAGGAAGACACCTTCCGGATCTTTCGTGACGTGGTGCCTGCGATGCCCGAAGAAAAGCCCCGTTATATGATGGGCGTGGGGACCCCGATAGATTTTCTTGAGGCTATTGAGCAGGGGGCTGACATGTTCGACTGTGTTACGCCCACGCGCTATGGAAGAAATGGAACAGCCTTTACGACCAAAGGGCTGGTTGTGGTTCGAAACGGCAAGTACCAATCCGATCAGGCGCCGCTTGATGAAACCTGCGGATGTTACGCCTGCCGTAATTTTTCAAGGAGTTATTTACGGCATCTTTTTAATACGGAAGAAATGGTCGGCCTTCAGCTGGTGTCGCTTCACAACGTTTATTTTTTCGTCAATTTTCTGAAATCCATCCGCGAAGCGATCCAAGCGGGCAAATTTCTTGAATTTAAAGCAAAATTTACCGACAGCTTTGACGCCGGGTGCCGATAATTTAAGCTAACATTCACCCCTCTTTCAGGGGTTTGAAACCGAAGGAGTTTAGAGTCATGTTTGAAACCCTTATTCACTCAAGCTTGGCCGTGCAGACCGCAGGGCCCGAGTCCAATCCGATCACGCTTCTTTTTCCATTTATTCTAGTGTTTGGAATCATGTATTTTTTAATCTGGCGCCCGCAGCAAAAGCAGCGTCAGGATCTGCAGAAGACCATTGAGGAATTAAAAAAAGGCGACCGGGTAGAAACCGTTGGCGGTGTTATTGGTACGATTGCCGGGATTCAAAAAGATTACGTAGTTCTTAAGGTGGGTGATAACGACAGCACCAAAATGGAAGTTTTGAAAAGCGCCATCAGCGGCTTGAGAAAAGAGTGAGGATGATTCATGGGTAAATATTATAAGTGGAAGGTTCTGCTGATCGTTTTAGTTGTCGGGTTTTCCATTTGGCGTTTTTATCCGCCAGAAAAGAAAATCAATCTTGGCCTTGATCTTCAGGGCGGTATGCAGCTGTTGCTCGAAATTGATACGAGCAAAATCCCCGAGAATGCCCGACAGGACGCTACGGAACGCGTGGTTCAGATTATGCGTAACCGTATTGACGAGCTCGGTGTGCGGGAGCCGGTCATCACAAAGCAAGGGAGCTATAATGTTGTGATTCAGCTTCCCGGCGTTACCGATCGTGATCGTGCAAAGGAAATTGTAGGAAAAACGGCACACCTTGAGTTCAAACTCGTGTCTAATGATTCGGATCTTCTCGGTAAGGCTGAAAAGGGGGAAGTTCCAGAGGGCTTTGAATATAAGGAAATTCAAGACAGCAGCGGGGGCCGGAACAAGCTTCTGCTGGATGCCAAGCCTCTTTTGACCGGCGACCATTTGACACGTGCTTCAGTTGGGTTTGGACAGATGGGAGAGGCGAATGTTCAGATCCAGTTTGATGATGAAGGTGCCAAAATGTTTGATCAGGCAACCTTTCAAAATATCGGCCGCCAGCTTGCCATTGTGTTGGACGGTAAAATTCATTCAGCACCCGTGATCCGCGACCGCATTCCAAACGGCCAGGGTGTGATTTCCGGAAATTTTACGGCAAATGAAGCCAGTGATCTTGCTTTGATTTTGAGAGCCGGCGCATTACCTGCACCGGTTTCCATTGTTGAAGAAAGAACTGTGGGTGCAAGCCTTGGACAAGACTCTGTTCAAAGAGGTATGTATGCGGGCATCATCGGAACGGTGCTTGTGTTCATTTTTATGCCGGTCTATTACCTCTTGCCGGGCATTGTCGCGAATCTTGGTTTGATCGTTTACGGCGTCATGCTTATGGGATCCATGGCCGCCTTTGGAGCCTCGCTGACTCTTCCAGGTATTGCGGGGTTCGTTCTTTCGATTGGTATGGCCGTCGACTCCAACGTTCTTATTTTTGAGCGCATGCGTGAGGAAAAGGAGGCAGGGAAAACTCCCCGTGGTGCGATTTCTGCGGGGTATCACCGGGCCTTTTCTGCAATTCTAGACTCTCACGTGACAACCCTTCTTACCTCGTTGATCCTTTTTATTTTTGGAACAGGTCCGGTTAAGGGATTCGCCGTCACATTGACGCTGGGTATCATCGGCAGTCTTTTCTCTGCCATCTTCTTCACCCGCGTCGTATTTGACTTCTTGAGCAACCGGAATCCAAACATCAATCTCAACATGTTGAAGCTGATGGGACAGACCCACATCCCTTTTTTGAAAGGGAGGGCGTTTGCCTATGGGTTTTCAGCCATTACTCTGGCTGTGGGATTGTTTGCGATTATTTTCCGCGGCAATGCCAATTTCGGCATTGAATTCACCGGCGGAACCTTGGTGCAGATTAAATTTGCGGAAGAGGTGGACATCGGAAAGCTGAGAGACGCTCTGGATGATGCCAAAATCCGCGGTGCTGTGATTCAGAACTACGGTGATAAATCGGAGCATCAATTCATTATCAAGACAGCAGAATCAGATACGCATAAAATTGAAGAGGAAGCCCAGAAAATCGCTCCGGGAAAATACCAGATTATGCGAGTGGATCGTGTCGGAGCAGCGGTCAGCGGTAACCTGAAAACCAAGGCGCTCATGTCGGTGTTTTGGTCCTCGCTGGGAATTTTGATTTATCTTGGCTGGCGTTTTGAATGGAAGTTCGGTATGGCAGCCGTTCTTGCCTTAATTCACGACACCATTTTCACATTTGGTGTTTACTCGATTAGCGGAAGGGAAATTAACCTTCCCACTGTCGCGGCAATTTTGACGATTATGGGTTATTCAGTGAATGACACAATCGTGACCTTTGACCGCGTTAGAGAAAATTTAAAGAATATGCGTCGCACAAAGTTCGAGGACGTTGTGAATCTCAGCATCAACCAGACCTTGAGCCGTACGATTTTGACGACGCTTACGGTACTTCTGACGACATTGGCGCTTTTCCTTTTTGGAGGAGCAGCGATCAACGACTTTGCATTTGTTCTGCTTGTCGGGTTTTCAGTTGGCGTATATTCGACAATCTTTGTTGCCAACTCCATCGTTGTGGATTTGAAAGCGCATTGAGCCCGTTCGATCAAGGCGTTGTCTATACCCACCGTTTTCTCGATCTACTAAAGCTCCGCGGTCTCGAATCATCCGAGGCCGCGGAGTCTTTTCTCCGAGCTGACCTCGACTCTCTTCTTGACCCATTCCGTATGAAAGGCATGCGGGAGGCGTGTCTTCGAATCCACACGGCTGTTAGAAACGGTGAAGGCATTTTAATTCACGGTGATTACGATGTGGATGGGATTACCGGTGCCAGCATTGTGGCCAAAACACTGAAACTGATGGGCGTTGAGCCGCGCGTTTTTCTTCCTAATCGATCTGAAGATGGTTACGGTGTCAGCGAGCGGGCCATCCGCGAAGCGAAGCAAAACGGTGAATCCCTTTTGATCACGGTTGACTGCGGGGTTGCCGCAGCCTCCAAAATCGCATTGGCACGTGATTTAGGCCTTGATGTTATCATTGTCGACCATCACCGCATTCCTGCGGACGGTCTTCCGCCTGCGAATTTCATTTTAAACCCTCTTCAATCCGACTGTGATTATCCCTTCAAGGATCTCTCTGCGGGAGGGCTTGCTTTTAAGCTCAGCCAGGCGCTCCTCGGCGAAAGAGCGTACGAATTTCTCGATCTGGCGGCAGTTTCAACTGTTTGTGATGTTGCTCCCTTGCGTGAGGAAAACCGGGTGCTGGTCCGCAAAGGCCTTAAACTTTTAACCCAGAAAATAAATCTTGGATTTCGTGCACTCTCAGAGGTCGCCAAACTTGGCAGCCGTGATATCAATGTGGGGCATATTGGATTTGCTTTTGGTCCGCGTATTAATGCTGCCGGCCGCATGAGTTCTCCGGAAATTGCCCTCCGTCTTCTTTTGACGCAAAGCCCCCGGGAAGCTGAAAGTCTGGCAAAAATTCTGGAAGAGGAAAATAAGGCCCGGCAGCGTGAAGAGCGTCAGACGGTTAAGGAAGCCATCCGTGAAGTGGAGCGGACCATGAATTTTAGCCGGGATCGTGTGATTGTTGTGGGGCGAGAAGGCTGGCATCAGGGCGTGATTGGAATTGTTGCATCGAGGCTCGTCGACAGGTTCCATAGGCCGGCGATAGTGATCGCCTTTGAAGAGGGGAAAGGCAAAGGGTCAGGCCGTTCGATCAAGGCCTTTAACCTTTATGAGGGGCTTTGTGATTCTAAGGAGCTGTTTCTTGAGTTTGGGGGCCATGCTCAGGCGGCAGGTCTTTCCATCATGGCAGACAAGATTGACGCTTTCAGGATTAAAATCAATGAATTTGCACGTTCCCGCATGCGCCCGGAAGATATGATTAAAACTGTTCCGGTTGACATGGAGCTGAAGCTTGAAGAGCTGACCACCCCCTTTCTCAAAGAGCTTGAGATGCTTGAACCTCACGGGGCAGGGAACCCGCGGCCTGTCTTTATGAGCCGTGATCTTCATATGAAAACACAGCCCGTTCGATTAACGCCGCAAACGACCCAGTTTTATGTGACGGACGGAGCCTATGTGTATGAAGCTCAATGGACAGAAAAATTGCGCGGAGAAGGCTTCGGGGATGAAGAAGACCCCATTAAAGCTCTCCAAAAAGGGAAGCGGTTCGACCTCTCTTATTCCTTAAAGATAAAGTCTTGGGAAGGAAGAGAGCGCGTAGTGCTTGAAGCGAAGGAGATTAAGCCGCAGCTTTAGCCGCTTTGGCTTTTGCGAGATAAGCCTTGCGGTGATTGACTGCCTTCTTAACTTTGCCCGCCTGAATCATCGACGCAGCCACCCAAATCCGCTTAACGGTGCCGTTCGGGAGAACGACCTTGACCCGCTGAAGGTTTGGAAAGAAACGACGGCGTGTAATACCCGTAGTTTTCTTACCAACACCACCGGATTTCTTGGATAGACCGCGGCAAGCGATCGAATTTCCGACGATAGGTTTTTTTCCAGAGATATAGCAACGATTCATGGCCGCGTATCATAGTCAACAAGATGCCCCTTGGCAAGGCCTTTTTTCTGTTATATACTTCCCAACCCTGATTTAATGGCCTGTAAAACTTGGGTACAACATATGAAGAGCAAAGCGACTTCCCCTAGTGATTCATCCGCTTTGAAAAAGCCGGTTCCGTTTGAGTTTTATGCGCCGCAGGCTGAAACGGTTCATTTGGCGGGAACTTTTAATGGCTGGAATCCTGCCTTGACGCCGATGCGTAGAAACAAGGAAGGGTTTTGGAAGGTTCTTTTAGATCTTGAGCAAGGCCGTTATGAATACCGCTTTTGGGTTGACGGCTCCTGGCAGAATGATCAAAACCCGGTGGAATGTGTTCCGAATGCTTTTGGAACTTGGAATTGTGTCATTGAAGTTTCATAACCCACCAACAAGCAGACCTGAGATATCTCAATGAAAATTGTTTCTGTGGCATCCGAAATGATGCCTTTTGCAAAAACTGGCGGTTTAGCCGATGTGTCCGGTACCTTAACCCGGGAAATCCGGGCTCTAGGCCATGATGTTATAGCTTTTTTGCCCCGCTACAAATGTGTGGACCTCCAAAAGGGGGGCTTTAAAGTCGCCATTGAGCGCCTTCTCATCGATGTGGGCAGTGAGAAAGAGTCAGCCCGTGTTTACCATGCGGTGGATGACAAGGGTGTTCAAATTTATCTCATCGATCACCCCGGGTTCTTTCAGCGGGAGCAGCTTTATGGGACCGCGATGTCCGATTATCCGGATAATGACCGCCGGTTTATATTTTTTCAGCGTGCGGTCCTTGAAACTCTGCGAGCGGTGGGGCTTGCCCCGGACATTATCCACTGCCATGACTGGCAGACCGGTTTAATCTGCGCCTACCTGAAAACCATGTATGCGCGCGACCCGATTTTTAAAAAAACCCGCTCTCTTTTTACGGTTCATAACCTTGCTTACCAGGGAAATTTCCCTCCTGATTCACTCCCTCTGACAGGCCTTTCTTGGGATGAATTTAAACTTGAAAAACTGGAGTTCTACGGAAAGATCAGTTTTATGAAGGGCGGACTTGTCTACTCCGATGCTGTCACAACGGTGAGTGAACGCTATGCCCGGGAAATTCAAACCAAAGAGTTCGGCTGCGGGATGGAGAATGTTTTGGCAAGCCGGCGTGATGCGCTCTTTGGAGTGATCAACGGGATTGATTTTACCGAGTGGAACCCTGAAACGGATCCTGACATTGCATCCAAATTCAGCACTGCCGAAATCGAAAAAAAGAAACCGAATAAAGCGGCGCTTCAAAAGGAAAATGGTTTTAAGGTGCGGCCTGATGTTCCTGTGGTGAGCATTATCTCGCGCCTTGTGGATCAGAAAGGCCTGGATATTTTAATCCCCGCCATGGAAAGCATGGCGCAGCGCGACCTTCAGCTTGTGCTGCTTGGAACCGGAGAGGAAAAGTACCATAAAATTCTTCGCGAATTTGCCAAAAAACACAAAGACAAATTTGGAATTCATATTGTTTTTGACGGCAAAATGGCCAAACGCATTTATGCAGGAAGTGATTTGTTTATGATGCCGTCTTATTATGAACCCTGCGGTCTTGGGCAGATGATTTCCCTGCGTTATGGAACGATCCCGCTTGTCCGTGCCACGGGAGGCCTCGCTGACACGATTCAAGAGTTCAGCCCGAAAAGCGGCCGTGGTAATGGCTTTGCATTTGAAGAGTATTCTACGGAAGCGTTAATTCAAACCCTGGATCGTGCGCTGAAAGTCTATCAGAATCCTGAAAGCTGGATTGGCCTCATGAAAAACGCCATGGCCAGTGATTTTTCCTGGACGGCTTCAGCTCGAAGGTACCTCGAAATTTATCAGTCTGTTTCCCGCGGAAAGCTCAAAAGCTCCGAGAAATAAATCCCCGGCGTTTTGATCGGATCCACGAAAAGGACTAATTATGGGCGAATCATCTTTAAAAATTGGCAAGTATGAACTTTCATCGCGTCTCATTTTGGGAACGGGAAAGTACGCTTCTATGGAGCAGATGGTGGACGCTCTGGAAGCGTCTGGTTCATCGATGATCACAGTCGCGATTGGGCGCGTGAATCTGGATAACAGGAATGAAAAAAACATCCTCGATTATCTCGACAAGAAAAAGTATACGATTCTTCCCAATACGGCCGGAGCGTATACGGCCAAGGATGCGATCCGTATTGCCAGGCTGGGGCGTGCTGCGGGAATCGGCGATCTTGTGAAAGTGGAAGTGATCGGCGATCCCAAGACGCTGATGCCCGATGTCGTCGGGCTGCTTGAGGCCACGGAGGTTCTCGTGAAAGAAGGATTCACGGTGATGCCTTACACCAATGATGATCCTGTTATGGCGAAGCGCCTTGAAGACGCAGGCGCTGCGTGTGTTATGCCGCTTGCTGGACCGATTGGTTCCGGACGAGGTATTCAGAATCCGTTGAATCTTCAATTTGTTCTTGAGGCTGTATCATGTCCGGTGATTGTGGATGCCGGAGTGGGAACGGCTTCCGATGCAGCTGTGTGTATGGAACTTGGCGCAGCGGGCGTGCTGATGAACACGGCGATCGCGCAAGCGCAAAACCCTGTTTTAATGGCCGAAGCCATGCGCGAAGCGGTATCCGCAGGCCGAAAGGCTTATCTGGCGGGAAGAATGCCAGTCCGCATGTACGCATCTGCTTCAAGCCCGCAAGAAGGTTTGGCTCTGAAATCTTAACTTTAACTTAAGGATTAGTCTTATGTACAAGATTGTGCTTTTCCCTGGAGATGGTATTGGTCCTGAAGTCACTGAACAGGCGGTTCGTGTTATTCGCAAGGTGGGTGAATCGTTCCATCTTGTTTTTGAGCTTCAGGAAGAGCTTTTGGGTGGAGCGTCCATTGATAAGTACGGAATTCCTTTGACGCCCGAAGCGCTCAAAAAGGCTCAGGATTCGGACGCTGTTTATCTTGGTGCTGTAGGAGGTCCGAAATGGGATGATGTGGACCCGACCAAACGCCCTGAAAAAGGATTGCTCGGGCTTCGTAAGGGCCTTGGCGCCTTTGCTAACCTTCGTCCGGTCAAAGTTCTTGGAGACCTTGCGAGAATTTCCACACTGAAGGAAGAAGTGGTCAGGAACCTCGACTTTGTTATCGTCCGTGAACTCACGGGCGGGATTTATTTTGGCGAGCCCCGCGGCATTTCTCTCCTTCCTGACGGGAAAGGTGAGAAAGGAATCAATACGGAAGTTTATACAACGCCTGAAATCGAACGCATTGCGCATAAAGCTTTTGAGTTGGCTCGCCATCGCGGACGGAAGGTGACCTCGGTGGATAAGGCAAATGTTTTGGAATCGAGCCGTCTTTGGCGGAAAGTGGTTACAGCTGTTCATTCGCAGTATCCGGATGTCACTTTGGACCACCGGTATGTGGATGATTGCGCCATGCAGTTGATCCGTAATCCCCGCCAGTTCGATGTGATGGTGACAACCAATATGTTTGGAGACATTCTGAGTGATGAAGCTGCCATGCTGACAGGGTCGATCGGTATGCTCCCGTCCGCATCCATCGGATCCGGCGCGGCACTTTATGAGCCTGTTCATGGCTCGGCGCCCGATATTGCGGGAAAAAACATCGCAAATCCGCTTGCTGCCATTTTGTCTGTATCCATGATGCTGGAATACAGCTTTAATCTTCATGAGGTAGCCGCTTCCGTTGAGAAGGCGGTTGTGAAGACCCTGGGTGAGGGCTACCGCACTGCAGATATTTTCGAAGAAGGCATGAAAAAAGTGACCTGCTCTGAAATGGGAGACAGGGTCCTTCAAAATTTTAAAGTCTAGTACGGAACCGGCTTAAGGCCGGGGGAAAGGACTGATCATGAAACAGTTTCATGTTGCTATTTTGGGTGTCACCGGGGCTGTTGGGCAGGAATTGCTGCAGCTTCTTGAAGAACGGAAATTTCCTGTTGCTTCGCTTAAGCTGCTGGCTTCTGCTAAATCCGCTGGCAGCAAAATCAATTTCCGCGGACAGACGCTGACGGTTGAGGAAGCGCGCGAAGACTCGTTTAAGGGGATCGACCTTGTGCTTTCGAGCGCCGGCGGTTCCATCAGTAAAAAACTGGTTCCTTATGCTGTGAAGGCGGGAGCTCTTGTTGTGGACAACACGAGCGCTTTCCGCATGGATCCGGAAGTGCCGCTTGTGGTGCCGGAGATTAATCCGGAGGATATCGCAAAGCATAAAGGTGTGATCGCGAATCCGAACTGTTCCACCATTATTATGCTGGTGCCGCTTTTTCCGCTGCATAAGCTTGCCCGCGTGAAACGCATTATCGTTTCAACGTATCAATCGGCCAGCGGAGCGGGGGCCAAAGCCATGCTTGAACTCGAAAATCAGACCCGCGAAATTCTCGACGGGAAGAACCCGACGAAGCAGGTATTCCCGCATCAAATTGCGTTCAATATTTTTTCTCACAACAGTGCTGTTGATGAGTCAACAGGGCTTTGCGATGAAGAAAAGAAAATGATTCAGGAGACCCGGAAAATTTTCCATGATGCATCGATTGATGTTGTGCCGACGACCGTGCGTGTTCCGGTTTACCGCGCGCATTCAGAATCGATTTTTGCGGAGTTTGAAAAGCCTCTGTCTGTTGAGCAGATCCGCCAAGCGCTGGGGAAGGCTGCTGGAGTCCGTCTTGTAGATGACCGCAAAAACAATTATTTCCCCATGCCGATTGAGGCCAGCGGCAAGGATGATATCTTGGCTGGTCGTGTGCGCGTGAATGAAAAACATCCGACCGAGGTCAGTCTGTTCGTAAGCGGCGACCAGATCCGTAAAGGGGCGGCATTGAATGCGGTTCAGATTGCGGAAATCTGGGCCAAAACAGCGGTTCCTGTTCATTCCTGATAGGGGCGCAGCCGCGGTGATGCGGAATATCAAACTTGTCTTGGAGTATGACGGAGCAGCCTTTTTTGGATTTCAAAGGCAGCCCCGGCATCTGAGTGTCCAAGAAGCTCTTGAGGCCGCATTGTGCCGTTTGTTTAATCGGTCTTTGAAGATTGCGGCGGCCAGCGGGCGCACGGATACAGGCGTTCATGCTGCGGGTCAGGTTGTGAATTTCAAAGTTGATTCACCGATGACCGTTCAGGCTATCCAGAAGGCTTTGAACGGGATTCTTCCCAAGACGATCGCTGTTTTAAAGGCGGAAGAAGTGGAAGAAGATTTCCACGCGCGTTACAGTGCGGTAGCCAAAACCTATGAATACCGGATCTGGAACTCTCCGGTCAGGTCACCGCTTTTAGCCGGAAAAGTGTG
>CAYRBY010000012.1:16321-18107 GCA_964422635.1 uncultured bacterium | reverse complement strand
GGGAAATTAACTCCAAGCCAACTGAAGTTGATACTGAATGCCAGGGATCGTCGGAAGGCACCTAAAACCATGCCGCCAGAAGGACTTACACTCATAAGCGTGAAATACGCGGCGAAGTCGAAGAAGAAGAAAAAGGCCTGAAAAGAGAAAAGGCTTTGACACATTAACAATACCTTTGTACAATTTCTGCTCTTTATACCCTTGAGGAAAGAAGATCCATGAAAACTTACAGACCCAAACCTGACAGTTACGAAAGAAAAACTTACCTTTTTGATGCCACCGGAAAAACGCTGGGGCGCTTAGCCGTGCGTATTGCCGAAGTGCTCAACGGCAAGAAAAAGACCTTTTATACGCATGATCAGATGTGCGGTGACCAGGTCGTTGTGATTAACGCTGAAAAAGTTTACATCAGCGGCCGCAAAAACAAAGACAAGATTTACACTCACTATACAGGATATCCGGGCGGCCTTCGTTCGTATACCTTTGAAAAACTCCTCGAGAAAAAGCCCGAGGAAATCATCACGCGCGCGGTTTCCAGAATGCTTCCTAAAAACAAGCTTGGAACCGAAATGCTTCGCCGTCTTCGTGTGTATGCCGGCGATAAACATAAGCAGCAGGCTCAAAAGCCTGAAGCGGTTAATTTCTAACGAAGCGAGAAAAGAAGACCCATGACCAAGACATCTTATTACGGAACAGGAAGAAGAAAATCAGCAATCGCGCGAGTCTGGATTTTCCCCGGACAAAAAGGTTTTAGTGTTAATGGCCGCGGAACGCTTGAGTATCTGCAGCGTAAGAGCCTTCAAATGCTTGCCGAGCGCCCTCTTAAGAACCTTCGCCTTGATGATCAGTTTCGTGTGCGTGTAAACGTTCTTGGCGGCGGGCTTTCGGGTCAAGCCGATGCGATCAGTCTTGGAATTTCACGCGCTCTTGTCAACTATGATGAAAAACTCCGTTCTGCGCTCCGGCAGGGCGGTTTTCTGACCCGGGATCCGAGGGAGAAGGAACGTAAGAAGTACGGTCGTAAAGGAGCCCGGAGACGCTTTCAGTTTACCAAGCGTTAATGAAACGGATTTTTCTTTATTCCCTCCTCGTTGTGGTTTGGGCTGCTTTTGCATCAGGGTGCCAAGCCTTTCTGGAAGATTACAGTTACGCTCCGATCGCGCCCACATCTTCTTCCTGATCCGTTTTTCAATCTGAAGGAGTGAGTGCTGCGGCTCGCTCTTCTTTTTAAATAGGATCTGTCTTAGGGCATGAAAAAACTGCTGGGTTTCTTTTTCGCTTGCGGCATTATTTTCACCGCAGCACTTTTTATTGTCCCGCCTTTTTTATTTCAATCTCGTCCCACAGAAAAAATGGTTGCTGAGAAGCTCGAACAAATGACCGGCGCCAAACTGGTTTTTGGCAGCCATCAGAGTTCTTATTTCCCATTTCTCTCGGCTCGCTTTCAAGATGTAAAAATCGTATCCGAGGGGCGGTATCCTCTCACTCTTGAAGCGTCGGAGCTTCGTATTCGCCTCTCACGGATTCCTCTCATGCTGGGACGGACCGAGATTTCACATCTGTCCTTGAACGGGATTCGCTGGAGCTTGCCAGCTTCGGATGGGACAACGGAAGCTTTTGAGGTTCATGATGCGAGCTTAAAGGCTGGTCCGCTGAGCGCCGGGCATCCCATCCGGGTTTCTTTCCTTGGATCTTTAAATCAAAACCGGGATGCTCTTTCTGCGAAGGCTGTTGTGAAGTTCAAATCCCTTGAAAAGATCAGTTGGGAAGGAACCTCTCTTGATGC
>CAYRBY010000012.1:14806-16221 GCA_964422635.1 uncultured bacterium | reverse complement strand
CCTTTTGATGTGGTTCTTGATTATCAGTTAAAAGATAAGAAAATTCTTGCCGGAGATTTTTCTATTCGATTTAAGGAAATGACGATGAAGGGTTCTCTTCTGGATCTCAACCTCGAGAACGGGGAAGGTCAGTTGAATGTAATCACGAATAAATTTCCGATAGCGGAATGGGAAAACTACATCCCGCTCTTCCAGGGCTATAAAATCGGCGGTGACCTTAAGCTGCTGGCTAACTTTAAAGGCAACCTTCAGAAGCTTTATGAAACCAAATCCATGTTTAATTTTACGCTTGAGAACGGCCGGGTTGCAGGTCCCCAGGGAAAAGAAATGAAAGACATCAAGCTTTCGCTGGATTTGAGCCCTTTGTCGCTGGAAATCCGTGACTCACATTTCAAGACGGGAGATTCGGAATTGAAAGGAAGTCTGATGGCTTACAACCTGCCGATCAGCCCAATTACGCGGCTGTCTCTGAACTCTGAGCAAGTCGATGCGGCTGAACTCTACAGCGTGCTTCGAGACCTTGCCGAACCATGGATCCAGCAGAACTTCAAAAAATCTTTTGACGATTGGGGCGGACCGCTTCTTTCTTTTTCTCCGGCAGGGGAACTTTGGAAGAACTTTTCCCTGGAAATGACTTACGAGAATGGAAACTGGAAAGTCCCAACCTGCCGGTTTGATGCGTATCAAGGCAGTTTTAATGCAGAGGGCGGATGGACGGCCTCCGGGGAGGCTGCCGGAGCACGGTGGGATTTGAAAGCCGACCGCTTGAATCTGGCGCGTTTTGGCCGCAGAGGGGGACAGGAAAAGAGTCTTGTAGAAGGCAATCTTTTTCTAGAGGCGCATCTCCGCGCCCCGCTTAAAGAAAATCTTTCCTGGCAGGATGCCTTAGAGGGCGAGGGAGTTTTTCTTGTTACAAATGGCGCTTTTCAAACCTTTAATGTCCTGGGAGCCGTTTCTCAGATTCCCGATTTTTCTAATGTTTTCAAAGCGCCCGTGGAAGCCGGGAGCACGGACTTTCATGATTTGCAGGCAGAGTTTAAAGTGGGTGCCCGCAAAGTGACGACCGATAAAATGATTCTTCTAACGGATGATTTCCAGTGTGAAAGCAGCGGTTCCTGGTCTTTCGACGGTGCATTAAACTACAGGCTGAACGTGTTTATCGCACCGGAAAGTCTTTCGGGTGCTGCTGCTGGGGATGTGAAACTGCAGGAAGAAGGTTTGGTGGGGCCAGTGGCGCTGCTTTTGTCAGGTCCCATGGATAAACCGGATTTGAAACCTGATCCTGCACAAATTCCTCATCTTTTGCAGGAGCTTTTGCAGGAGAAGCGTCACCGCGCCCTGGATAACTTTTTGTCAGAGGATTTTTTTAAGGCGCCTGCAAAATCCTGACGAATTTTTTTTACAAGCACTCTCGC
>CAYRBY010000012.1:0-14706 GCA_964422635.1 uncultured bacterium | reverse complement strand
CCTTCGTCCGCCTCGGGGAAGTGTTTCATCAGGGCACGGCATATGACGAAGTTCAAGACCGAGTCGCCAAAAAACTCAAGCCGGTCAAAACTCTCGTTTTTTAAGTGCTGTCTGCCGGTGCGGTATGAGGGATGCGTGAGGGCCGCTTCCAAAAGGTTTCTTTTCCGGAAAGGCCGAAGCTTGGCATGCGTGAGGACTGGGGATTTCGAGGGTGTTTTGTTCGGTTTTGGCATGGGTTAGACACGATAAGCCTGCAGCCTTAAGATGTCAAGCCTTCCGCCCTTTTTGAGCGTTCTGGACGGGGATTATAGGAAATTGACATCAAGTCATCGTTACCCTATAATTCGCCCTCTAAAACAGGATAATCGATATGCCGTCTTTTCTGGAGAATGACTACTAAATGTTGAACTGCGCCGTGATCGGAGCCACCGGGTACACCGGAATGGAACTGATCAAGATTCTGCTGAAACATTCTTACGTTCGCATCAGCGCGCTCACGACCCGCCAAAAAGAATCCATACCTGTTCAAACCCTTGTCCCGAGTCTTCCCAAGGATATTAATCTCGAGATTCGTTCCCATTCGTTTAATGAACTCAAACGCTCAAGCGATTTGTTTTTTCTTTGCCTTCCGCACACGGAAGCGATGGAGGCTGTTGAAAAGCTCAGGAATGCAGGGAAAATTGTCATCGATCTTTCCGCAGACTTCCGCCTCCAGGATACCGCGGCTTACGAGAAGTGGTATGGAGTGAAACATCGTAATCCTTCACGGATGAAAGAAGCTGTTTACGGACTTCCGGAATATTTTCGTGAGGAGATCCGGAAAGCGAAACTTATCGCTAATCCGGGCTGCTACCCGACAGGTGCAGCGCTCGGAATACTGCCGCTTTTAAAAGACGCGCTTGTAGAGCGTGATTCTATTGTGATTGATGCCAAGTCGGGCGTGAGCGGAGCGGGCAAGAAGCTCAGCCTTTCCAGCCACTTTTCTGAATTGGATGAGAATTTTTACGCCTACAAGGTAGGGACGCATCAGCATACTCCTGAAATCGAGCAGACTCTTTCCCTTGTGAGCGGGAAAAAGACAGCCGTTACTTTTACAGCCCATCTTTTACCGCTCAAGCGCGGGATTCTTTCGACGATCTATCTTAGGAAGAAAAAGAATGTGAGTCCGGAAAAAATTGAACAGTCTTTCCGGAAGGCTTATGATAAGGAAGCTTTTGTGCGCGTGAAGCCGGCCGGGCAGTTTCCCGCCCTGAAGGATGTTCAGCATACCAACTATTGTGATATTGGTTTTCGTTTTGACCCCCGTACTAATCAGGTGGTTGTGATCACAGCCATCGATAACCTTTTAAAAGGAGCCTCCGGGCAAGCTGTTCAGAACATGAACCTCTGCCTCGGCTTTCCTGAGCAAGAAGGGTTGGGCTTATGGTAAAACCTTTTTGGGAACGCAGAAAAAAAGGAACAGTGACAACGCCGCTTGGTTTTTATGCTAGCGGAATGTATTGCGGGATCAAGCGCAATAAGCGCAAGTATGATGCCTCTCTTATTTATTCGAAAAAGCCGTGCGTTGCGGCAGGTACTTTCACGACAAACAAAGTGAAAGCCTGGTGCGTTCTTCACTCGATGAAATCCGTTACGGCTCAAAAACATCATGCCATTCTGGCCTCAAGCGGAAACGCTAACTGTATTAACGGGCCAACGGGAAAAACCGCTATCGATGAATGCGTGACAGAGCTTGGCGGACTTTTGAATATTGAGAAGGAATCGATTCTCGTGGCGCAGACAGGGCTTATCGGAATTGAATTCCCCACGCAGCGTTTAAAGCGCTCCCTTCCTTCTTTGGTGAAGCGTCTTAAAGCAGATGATCTTGGCGGGCGTGCCGCAGCCAAAGGTATTGTTACAACAGACAAATCTTTGAAACAGGTGGCCTTGTCTTTTATGCTGCAAGGCAAGAAGGTATCGATCGGCGCAATCAGCAAGGGCGCCGGCATGGTGCACCCGAACATGGCCACGATGCTTGCCTTCATTACGACGGACTGCGCGATTACCAAGCCGCTTCTTCGCCGAGCCCTCCGTCATGCCGTGGATGATACTTTTAACCAGATTGCCATCGACAATGACATGAGCACCAATGACATGGCCTTTGTTCTGGCTAATGGTGAAGCGGGAAATCCTCTGCTCCAGAAAGTCGATCATAACTATCATCTTTTCCGGGAAGCCCTGGAAGAGGTTTGCCGAATCATGGCCTATGAAATGATCCGCGATGGAGAAGGCGTGACGCACGTCTGCACGCTGCGTTTGAGCGGAGCAAAAAGCCCCACGGAGGCTGAACGGGCAGCGCGTCAGATTGCAAACTCCATGCTTTTCAAGACGATGCTAGCCGGGTCGGATCCAAACTGGGGGCGTATTGCCGCCGCCATTGGAGCCAGCGGGGTGAACCTGAATCCCGAGCATCTGAATATAACCTTTGGTGACGTTAATGTGGTCAATCATGGCAAAATCAGGGCGTTAAACCTGCCCAAGGCCCGCCGCGTTCTTCAGCGCCGGGAATATACGATCGATGTTGTGATCGGTAAGGGGCGGGGGAAGGCGGAATTTATTACTTCCGATCTGACGACCAAATATGTCATGATTAATGGATCCTATTCTTGACAAACCCCCCTTGCTTTGATAAAGAAATCTTTTCCCTGGCCATTTCCATCCAATCATGACCCTAACTAGCCCGGAAATCGGGGATTTTAATGGGAGTTCCATGCAAGAATTAGTCGAAAAAGCAGATATTCTGATCGAAGCGCTTCCCTATATTAAGAAGTTCCGCGGGAAAGAAGTGCTGATTAAGTACGGGGGGGCAGCCCTGACTTATGACAGCATCCGTGACAATGTCCTTCATGACCTTGTGTTTATGAATTATGTTGGAATTAAACCCATTCTGATTCACGGCGGCGGCCAGTACATTACGGAGAATTTTAAGAAAAAGGGCATTCAAAGCCGTTTTGTTAACGGCCTTCGTGTGACGGACAAGGCGACGATTGATGTTGTGATCGACACTCTGGCGGACATCAATAAAGGGATCGTTCACGACATTAACCGGTTTGGCGCCCGTGCGATCGGCCTTTCCGGACACGATGCCGACATCCTTCATGTTGAAAAGCATACAGAGAATGGCGATGTGGGTTATGTCGGAGATGTAACTCACGTGAATGTTTTCCCGCTCAAAGAGCTTACCGAGTTCAATATCATCCCTGTGATTTACCCCATCGGGATTGATGAAGCCGGCGAGGCTTATAATGTGAACGCCGACGAAGCTGCTGCGAAAGTGGCTGCGGCTATGGGTGTTCAAAAACTCGTTGTTCTGACCAATGTTCATGGCATCATGAGGAACCCCGAAGACCCGGATTCGCTTATCTCTTCCCTGCACTCCAAAGACGTGCAGGACTTGATCAATAAAAAAGTGATCACTGGCGGCATGATCCCCAAAGTAAAAGCCTGTATGGCCGCTCTTGAAGGCGGTGTGAAAAAGGCGCATATCATTGACGGCCGCATCAAGCACTCGCTGCTTCTGGAAATTTTTACCGATAAAGGTATCGGTACGGAAATCAGCATTTAGCCACCCCGCAAACGGCTGAACACGGGACAAAACCAACCCATGAAAACCGAGCAAGTCCAGGCCCTTTACAGTGAGTATATTCTTCCGACCTACACACAGGTTCCTGTCTGTCTGGTCAAGGGCAAGGGCTCAAAAGTCTGGGATCTTGACGGCAATGAGTATATTGATTTTTTCCCCGGCTGGGCCGTTTCAGGCCTTGGGCATTGTCATCCTTCCGTAGTCGGCGCCGTAAAACATCAAGCCCGGAAAATCCTGCATATCTCCAACAATTTTCTTAATTTGAAACAGGCAGAGCTCGCACGCGAAATCAGCCGCCAGGCATTTCCAGCAAAAGTTTTCTTCTGTAACAGCGGAGCTGAAGCCAGCGAGGCGGCCATTAAGTTTGCACGGAAATTCGGTTCTCCCCAAGGCCGTTATGAGATCATCACGTTCCGGAAATCCTTTCATGGGCGGACGCTCGGGGCCATGACCGCCACGGCACAGGAAAAAATTCACAAAGGGTTTGAGCCGCTTCCTTCCGGTTTTCGATACGCGGAGTTCAACGACTTGAGCTCTGTTCAGCCGCTTTTAAATGAAAAGACAGCGGCGATTTTTCTTGAGCCCATTCAGGGTGAAGGCGGTGTCCGTATCGCGACGCAGGAATTTCTGAAAGGTCTCCGGAAAATCTGTGACGAGAAAAAACTTCTTTTGATCGTGGATGAAGTCCAGTGCGGTATGGGGCGGACAGGGAAGATGTTTGCCTTCCAGCATTATGGTCTTGAACCGGACCTCATGACGCTTGCCAAATCCCTTGGCGGCGGCGTTCCGATCGGAGCTCTTGTAGTGAACCGTAAAGTCGAAGCCGGAGTTTTTACGCCCGGCAGCCATGGGTCTACCTATGGCGGGAATCCGCTCGTGACTGCAGCGGCACTTGCTGTTTTCAAAACGATCGAAAAAGACGGACTTCTCAAAAAAACCCAGGAAATGGGTGCTTATTTTCTGAAACGTCTTGAGGAACTCAAAGCCCGCCACCCTGTGATTTTGGAAGCCCGGGGGGTGGGGCTGATGTGCGCCCTTGAACTAAAGGAGCCCGGCGCGCCAGTGGCTGATGCGGCGCGGGCTAAAGGCCTTTTAATTAACTGCACCCAGGAGAAAGTGATCCGGCTTTTACCTGCGATGACGGTTTCAAAGAGGATTATTGACCGCGCCGTGGCTATCCTGGATACTGTTTTTACTGAATGGAAGCCTGGAGGCTCAAAGTAATGGGAAGACATCTTATTTCCATCACGGATCTGACGCTTCGCGACATCAAGAAAATCTTTTCGCTGACTGAAGAACTCAAGCGGTCTCCTGAGAGCTTTCAGAACGCTCTTCGCGGCCACAAGTTTGCACTGATTTTTGAGAAACCGTCAACGCGCACCTGGGTGTCCTTTGAAACCGGAATTTTTCAACTCGGAGGGAGCTCCGTTTATCTGGGGCCGGGAGACATTACCCTTGGAATTCGTGAAGAAACCCGCGATGTGGCGCGTGTTCTGGACCGGTACCTATCGGGCGTTGTGATGCGGACCTTTGCGCATCACACGATTACGGAGTTCGAGCAGTATTTCACCAAACCCGTGATTAACGGGCTGAGTGACAAAGAACATCCTTGTCAGGCACTTGCCGACTACTTTACGCTCCAGGAACATTTCGGCAATCCGGCGAAGCCCGTCCTGGCTTATGTGGGTGATGGCAACAATGTGCTCTCATCGCTTCTTTTACTCGCAGCCCAGCTGGGTGCGACCCTGCGTTATGCAACACCCAAAAAACTGACTCCCGACCCTGTGGTGCTTGAGCAGGCGCTGAAGATTGCCGCTTCTACCGGAGCAACGCTGGAAGGAACTTATAAACCGGAAGAGGCCGTTAACGGCGCTGATGCTATTTATACGGATGTGTGGGTCAGTATGGGCGAAGAAAAGATCCGTGCGCAGAAACTCAAGGCGTTCAAAGGATTTCAAGTAAACGCGAAACTGATCGCTCACGCCAAAAAGAAAGCCGTGATCATGCATTGTCTGCCGGCTCACCGGGGCGAGGAAATCACTGAAGAAATTATGGAAAGCAAAAATTCTGTTGTGTTTGACCAGGCGGAAAACCGTCTGCATGTACAAAAAGCTGTTCTACTTTTCCTGATGGGCTCCTGAACAGGAGCATTTAACTCGAAAAAAGGGGATTTGAAAAATGAAGAAGAAAGTAGTGCTCGCATATTCCGGCGGTCTTGATACTTCCTGCGCAATCCGCTGGCTCCAGGATAAATACAATGTGGATGTTGTCTGTTTTTCAGCTTTCATCGGCGAAGTCAAGGACCGGAAGAAACTCGAAAAGAAGGCGCTTATTTCCGGTGCGAAGAAGGCCTACATTCTCGACCTTAAAGAAGAGTTTGCCCGCGAGTACATTGTGCCGTCCCTTTGGGCGCATGCCCGGTATGAGGGGCAGTACCCCTTGGCCACAGCTCTTGGACGCCCGTTGATCGCCAAGCATTTGGCCCGTGTCGCGAAGCTTGAAAAAGCGGATTATGTGGCGCATGGCTGCACCGGAAAAGGCAATGATCAGGTCCGTATCGAAGTCGGCGTCAAGACCTGGGCGCCGAACATCAAAATTATTGCCCCTCTGCGGGAATGGCATTTCAAATCCCGCGAAGAGGAAATTGATTACGCGAAGGAACATAAGATCCCGGTTGATGCGACCAAGGCCAGCCCGTATTCCATTGATATGAATATTTGGGGTATCGCTATTGAAGCCGGTATTCTTGAAAATCCCTGGACGGAACCGCCCAAGGATGCCTATGTCATGACGCGCAATCTGGACAAGGTTCCTAATCAGCCCCGGTACATTGTGATTGATTTCGTAAATGGTGTACCTGTGAAATTGAACGGCGTTAAAAAAGATCTCGTTAACATGATCGAGACTCTGAACGAAATCGGCGGCACCTATGGCGTCGGACGATTTGACATGATCGAAAACCGGCTTGTCGGCATCAAGAGCCGCGAAGTATACGAAGCGCCGGCTGCAGAAATTTTGCTGCGCGCACATACCGAACTTGAAGGCATGGTTATGGATCGGGAATTCCTCCATTACAAACGGCTTCTTTCCGAGAAGTATGCGCAGCTGACGTACTTTGGATATTGGTTCACACCGCTCAAGGAGTCCTTGGATGCCTTTTTTAAATCCAACCAGAACCGCGTGACGGGCAAGATCCGCATGAAGCTTGATAAAGGGCATGCGGTTTGTGTGGGCCGAGAGTCCAAGTATTCGCTCTACTCAGAAAAGCTTGCGACTTATTCTGCGGCCGATGCTTTTGATCACAAGTCAGCCCAGGGGTTCCTTAAAATGTGGGGCCTTCCTTACGAAGGTTTAAAAGACAAGGATTAACATGGCAAAAGGGCTTTGGGGCGGTCGTTTCAAAAAAGGAATGCATCCGCTCCTTAAGACATTTAGTTATTCGCTTGCGACCGACATTGAGCTTTTGGATGCCGAGATTGCGATTGATGCAGCCTGGGCCAAAATGCTCGGCCGTTCGAAATTGATTACGCCTGCGGAATCCAAGCGTCTCGTCAAAGCGCTGCTTTCTATCGGCGATGAAATCAAAAGCGAAATGACCAAGCCCGGCACCTTATATTCGTGGATGACAGAATATGAGGATGTCCATACTCTGATCCAGACACTGCTCGAGAAAAAAGTCGGTGCCCTTGGGAAGAAGATCCACACAGGCCGAAGCCGCAATGACCTTGTGGTCGCATCCACCCGTCTTTCTCTGAGCCACAAGGCCGTTGGGATCTCCGAGTCTTTGATGAGGCTTCAGCGTTCGCTTGTCGAAACCGCCCGCCGTTCGGGCGGCGCCATGATCAGCGGCTATACGCATCTTCGCAAGGCTCAGCCCGTGCTGCTTGCCCATCATCTTCTCGCGTATGTTGAAATGCTGGAAGAGGATCATGACCGCCTTCAGGATGCGGTCAAGCGTCTGGATGTTCTGCCTCTCGGGTCTGCCGCCCTTGCTGGATCCGGTCTTCCCATTGACCAGGAGTTTTTGGCAAGGGAGCTTGGGTTTTCTAAAATTACATCTAATAGCCTGGCTGCGGTGAGTGACCGGGCATTCATTACGGAATTCCTGAGCGTGCTGTCCATTGTGTGGGTGCACCTTTCACGGCTTTCTGAGGATTTCATCCTTTGGAATTCAGAGCCTTTCGGATATGTGGAGCTTGATGATTCTTTTTCCACAGGCTCAAGCCTGATGCCGCAGAAGAAAAATCCTGATGTGTTTGAGCTGACCCGCGGAAGAAGCGGCGTTATTTTTGGATACCTGCAGGCTCTGCTCGTGATCCAAAAAGGCCTTCCGCTCAGCTATAACCGCGACCTTCAGGAAGATAAGCCCCAGCTGTTTGATGCGATTTATAAAACCCAGATGACGCTGGATTTGCTGGCGATGACGGTTGAAACCTCACGGTTTATTCCTGAAAAAATGCGGGCTTCTGTCGAGGAAGATACTCTTTATGCAACAGATGTTCTTGACTACCTGGTCCGGAAGAAAGTGGCCTTTAGCGATGCGCATTCCATTTCCGGCCAGATCGTGCATTATGCGATCGAAAGAGGAAAACCCATCCGAGAATTGACTTTGGGTGAGTATCGCCAGTTCTCAGCTCTTTTTGAAGATGATGTTTATTTGATTTTCGATCCGGAAACCTCCATCCGGGCCAAGAAAACGCGCGGCAGTACGCACCCTGACCGCGTTGCCGGAGAGCTTGCGAAGTGGGAGTCCGCCCTCGGACTTTCAAAGCCGTCTCCGCGCAAAAAATCCCGTTAGAACTAACCGAAGGAAAGGCGAGGCTCAGATGCACGATTTTAAGATGGTCGGTCAGGAACTCTACTGCGAAAAAGTCCGTGTCCGCGATATCGTGGAAAAGGTCGGGACACCTGCCTACATATACAGCCACAAAACTTTTACGGATCACATCGCCAAAATTCAGAAAGCCTTCCAGAGCGTGAACCCGCTCATCTGCTATTCCATGAAAGCGAATTCCAACCTGGCTATTTTGGATGCAGTTGTGAAAAAAGGTGCGGGCCTTGATATTGTGTCCGGCGGCGAGCTCTACCGCGCTCAGCGCGTGGGCTGCCATCCGCAAAAAATTGTTTTTGCCGGCGTTGGGAAAAGTGCAGACGAAATTGAAGAAGCTCTTCGTTACGGTATTCTCTTCTTCAATGTCGAGTCTGAGCCCGAATTGAAACTTATCAATCATATTGCGGCGAGGATGAAGAAACGCGCCCGTGTTTCACTTCGCATTAATCCGGATGTGGATGCCCATACGCATGACCACATCACGACGGGTAAAGCCGAAAGCAAGTTCGGTATTGATCTTGCAACAGCCAAAGGGATTTTTTCAAGGCAGCGTCAGTATGCAGCCATTCACTTTTGTGCGATTCATGTGCACATCGGGTCCCAGATTGTGACAGGAGATCCTTTTGTGAAAGCCTTCAAAAAAGTTCTCCGGTTCATTGATGAGATTGAAAAAGCCTATCATCTTAAAATCGAATATTTGAATCTTGGCGGCGGGCTTGCGGCTGTGTACAGCAACGAAAAGCCTCAGACTGCGGAAGAATATGCGCGCAAAATCCTGCCTCTCTTCAGAGGCCGGAAATTCCGCCTTGTGTTTGAGCCGGGCCGCTTTGTTTCCGCCAATGGTGGTATTCTGGTTGGAAAAGTTTTGTATGTGAAACAGACGAACGTGAAGAATTTTGCGATCACAGACACCGCGATGAACGACTTGATCCGCCCGACGCTTTATGAGGCTCACCATGAAGTGGTGCCTTTGCTGCAGAAACCCAAGGCCAAAAAATGGGTCTATGATGTGGTGGGACCTGTCTGTGAAAGCGGGGATGTCCTTGCCAAGGATCGTCTTCTTCAGGAGATGATTACCGGTGATTACGTGGCCTTCATGACTGCCGGTGCTTATGGCTTTGTTATGGCTTCGAACTACAATTCACGCCCTCGTCCCTGCGAAGTGCTCGTAAAGGGGAACCGTTTTGAGGTTGTCCGAAAGCGCGAAACCTACGCACAGCTGATTAACGGGGAAGTTGTTCCGAAGTTTTAAAGGGAAAAAGATCAGCTGCGGGAAACTGAAAGCTGGTCGTTGTGATGCTTTTCAAAAGCGTCGATGGCTGACGCTTCTTTCAAAGTCATGCCAATATCATCAAGCCCGTTGAGCAGGCGGTTCTTCACCGCTGGGTTGATTTCAAAGCGGAAAGAAACCTCAGAAGCTCCGTGAACGGTGACCTTTTGAGCTTCAAGATCAATGCTGGCCGCAAGCCCTGCCTTTTCTGAAACCATCTTAAAAATCTGATCCACTTCTTTTTCTGAGAGCTCAATCGTCAGCAGACCGTTTTTACCGCTGTTGTTACGGAAAATGTCGGCGAATCCTGGGATGCGGGAGTTACCGTCACCCTTGAACGGGGCAATCACAGCGCGGAAACCAAATTGCTGAACTGCCCAGACCGCATGCTCACGGCTGGAGCCGCAGCCGAAATTATTCCGGGTCACAAGAATGGTAGCGCCGTTGAACTCTTTTTTGTTCAGCGGAAAGTCTGCATTCGGCCGGCCGTCCGGAAGGTAACGCCAGTCATGGAACAAATGTTCGCCAAAGCCTGTCCTTTTAATCGATTTCAGGAACTGCTTGGCAATAATCTGATCCGTGTCCACATTGGCCGTGTCCAGGGTTGCGAGAATTCCACGATGGGTTGTGAAAGCTTGCATGATTATCTCCAGGTCCGAATGTCGACGAAATGCCCCGCTACTGCGGCGGCCGCTGCCATTTCAGGGCTGACGAGGTGAGTTCTTCCGCCTTTTCCCTGACGGCCTTCAAAGTTACGGTTCGAAGTGGAGGCGCAGCGTTCTCCGGGGCTCAGCTGGTCGGGGTTCATGGCCAGACACATACTGCATCCGGACTGACGCCAGTCACAGCCGGCCGCTTTAAAGATTTGATCAAGACCTTCGGCCTCTGCCTGCTGACGCACGCGCTGGGAACCAGGGACAATCAAAGTCCGCATGCCTGAGGCGACTTTCCGGCCTTTCAAAATCTGGGCGGCTGCGCGCAGGTCTTCAATGCGGCCATTTGTGCAGCTGCCAATGAAAATCGTATTGATTTTGACTTCCGTCAGGGGAGTCCCAGGTTTTAAACCCATGTAAGCCAGGGCCTGCTCCACGTCTTTGGCGCTGTAGCCGGGGACGCTTCCGGGTTCAGGAATACGGCCAGTAACATCCATCACCATGCCCGGATTTGTTCCCCAAGTGACTTGAGGGGCAATGGTTGAAGCATCAATCACAAGTTCGCGGTCGAATTTCGCGTCCTGATCCGAAGGCAAGGTTTTCCAGTATGCCAGTGCTTTTTCAAGAGCGGCACCTTTTGGAGCAAAAGGCCTGTTTCCTTGAGCAATATAGTCAAAAGTGGTTTGATCCGGGGCGATCAAGCCTGCCCGTGCCCCAGCTTCAATGCTCATGTTGCACATGGTCATACGGGCTTCCATGGAAAGTGCGCGAACCGCCTCACCGCAGTATTCCAATACATAACCGGTTCCTCCGGCAGTGCCGATGATGCCGATCAGCTTCAGGATCAAATCTTTTGCGGTTACGCCGGGACCAGGCCGGCCCTTGTATTCCACGCGGAATGTTTTGGGCTTTGACTGGGGCAGGCATTGCGTTGCCAGGACATGTTCGACTTCGGAGGTCCCGATCCCAAAAGCGAGTGCGCCAAACGCCCCATGTGTGGAGGTGTGAGAGTCACCGCAGACGATGGTGGTCCCGGGCAGTGTCAACCCCAGTTCCGGGCCGATGATGTGAACAATGCCCTGATCCGCGCTTTTAAGATCATAGAGCTTAACGCCGAATTCACGGCAATTTTCCGACAGGGTGTCAATCTGGGCCTTGGAGATAGGGTCTTTGATGTTCTCCCGGTCTTCGGTAGGGACGTTGTGGTCCATGGTTGCAAAGGTCAGGTCCGGGCGGCGGACTTTACGTCCGGTCAGGCGGAGGCCTTCAAAAGCCTGCGGGCTAGTCACTTCGTGGATGAGGTGGCGGTCGATATATAGCAGGACCGTGCCGTCCGAAAGCGTTTTAACAAGATGAGCGTCCCAGATTTTCTCGAAAAGGGTCTTAGCCATAGGCCGAACAGTATAGCCAGAAATTAATGATTGCCAACTAAAAACTGGGCTTTCCGGGCCGTTTGTCGGGCCTTCTGGAAATGAAAACGTTTGTTTTCAAGTGAGGTTTCGGATGGTATGATATCGGGCTCCAACGCAAGACTGTATCAGCACTTGAGCGCGCCGGGTATCCGGCTGAATTTTATTTTTACTTTAACAGAGTGATTCGGAGTGACTCCTATCATGGCAGCAGCAATTTCCTTTTTTAAAATGCAGGCATCCGGAAACGACTTTGTGGTGGTGGATAACCGCCGGGGCGTTGTCAAAAACCCGCTGCTTTTTACCCGCAAGGTTTGCACTTTGCATACCGGAATAGGCGCAGATGGCGTTCTTCTTGTTGAAAAGTCCCGCAAGGCGGATTTCAAGATGCGCATTATTAATTCAGACGGTTCTGAAGCCGAGGCCTGTGGGAATGGTTTCCGGTGTATTGGCCTTTTTGCGCACAAGAAGCTTGGTTTTCCTGCGCAGTTTAGATTTGAAACTTTGGCAGGGATCGTCGCTGCCCGGGTCAAAGGAAACTGTGTCCGGGTGCGGATGGTGAAACCCAAGGACCTTAAGGAGCGCGCATCCCTAAAACTTCAAGGGAAAACGCTGCACTATTCTTTTTTGAATACCGGGGTACCGCATGCCGTGGTATTTACGCAAGGGCTCGACAAAATTGATGTCAACACCCTGGGGCGTTCGATCCGAGAGCACCAGGCTTTTAAGCCCAAGGGGACCAACGCTAATTTTGTAGAGATCAAGGATTCTCACTCGATTCGCGTCAGGACTTACGAACGGGGCGTTGAACAGGAGACCTTGGCTTGCGGCACGGGCTCCACGGCTTCGGCTATTTTGAGCAGTCTCCGGGGCTTTGTGAAACCTCCTGTCCAGGTGCACACCCGGGGCGGTGAAAAATTGACGATTGATTTTAAATTGAACGGCCGAACGATTCAGGATGTCGATCTTGAGGGTGAGGCACACATTGTGTTTGAAGGTAAACTTCCGGTTTGATTCTTTTTTAACCTGATGCAAGCGAGGTTGGTATGAGTCACAAGAAAAGAGTTTTTGAAGGTTCCATGGTCGCTCTGGTCACCCCTTTTCGCGGCGGCAAGATTGATTTCAAAACCCTGAAGCGTCTCATTGACTTCCAAATCGAGAATGGCACAGACGTGATTATTCCCTGCGGCACGACGGGGGAGTCGGCCACAATGTCGCATGAAGAGCACCGTTCTGTGATGTCATTTGTCGTGGATTACGTAGCACGCCGGGTACCCGTCATCTGCGGTGCGGGGTCCAACAATACCCTGGAAGCCCTTGAACTTGTAAAGCACGCGAAAAAAGTGAAGGCTGATGGTGTTCTTGTTGTGACGCCCTACTATAACAAGCCCACACAGGAAGGGCTTTACCGCCACTACGAATTTCTCGCCTCTAAGGTGGACATTCCCATCATTCTTTATAACGTGCCCGGAAGAACCGGCGTCTGCATGGCTCCGCAGACCGTGGCTCGTCTCGCGAAGTTTCCGCAGTTTGTAGGTGTCAAGGAAGCCTCCGGAAGCCTTGACCAGGTGGATCAAATCCGGGAACTTTGCGACATCACCATTATCTCCGGAGACGATGCCTTGACGCTTCCCATGATTGCGATCGGTGCACGCGGCGTGATTTCTGTTTCCGCAAACGTGGTGCCGGACAAGGTGAAGAATCTTGTCGAAGCAGCGCTTCGCGGGCATTTTGACGAAGGCCGGAAAATACACCGCGAACTCTATGATCTGCATAAAGTCCTTTTTGTAGAAACTAATCCGATTCCCGTAAAAACGGCTCTTGGCCTCATGAAAATGATCGAACCGGAAGTCCGCCTCCCGCTTTGCGAGATGAAGCCCGAGAACGTTCAGAAGCTAAAACAGGTGTTAAAAACTCTTGGAGTTGTGAAATGATCAAGCTTGCCGTAGCCGGTGCCGCCGGCCGAATGGGTGGAAGAATTTTGACGCTTGCTTCTGCGGATAAGGATTTTCGCATTGTGGGCGCACTAGAGCACGCGGACCATCCTAATCTTGGCCAGGATATCGGCCAGCACCTGGGCTTGAAGCCGATGGGTGTGAGAATTCAAAAGAACCCGCTTGAGGTTTTCAGCAAGGCCGATGTTGTGATTGATTTCACGCATCACTCGGTTCTTCCGGAGCACCTTAAAGCCGCCCTCAAAGCCAAAAAGGGATATGTGATTGGAACCACTGGCCTCAATGAGCAGCATCTTAAAGCCATCAAAGCGGCTTCTAAGTCTATTGCAATTGTGCAGTCTCCGAACATGAGTGTTGGGGTCAACCTTCTCTTTAAACTGGCAGAGCTTGCGGCCAAGACTTTAGGGGATGATTACGATCTTGAAATTTCAGAAACGCATCACCGGATGAAAAAGGATTCGCCGAGCGGAACCGCCGTGAAGCTTCTTGAGATTCTTGCCGCTGCACGGAAGAAAAACATAGCAAAAGACGCGGTTTATGGCAGATCGGGCGAGACCGGTGCCCGTCCGCGCGGAGAAATCGGCGTGCTTGCCCTCCGCGGCGGAGATGTTGTGGGGGATCATACTATCTTTTTTCTAGGCGATGGTGAGCGTGTCGAATTGACTCATCGCGCCAGCTCTCGCGATGCATTTGCTCAGGGGGCCCTGCGGGCGGCAAAATTCCTTGCCAATCGAAAAAGCGGTCTCTATGATATGCAGCAAGTCCTCGGCATCGCATCCTTGAGTTAGGTTACCGGTTTTTCGTACGGGGCAGGATCCGGACCTTCCTTAAATTAATAAGAGAAGGTTATTTTATTCACTTTGTATCATGTTTTAGAAACCTCTAATCCCCATTCATGAGATTAAAGCGCCACAAGACGCTTTTCATTCTAGCCATGGTTGCGGTTTTCCCCTGTCTTGCACAGGC
>CAYRBY010000011.1:28960-40859 GCA_964422635.1 uncultured bacterium | reverse complement strand
CAATGATAAGCCTGAACAAGAAGCGTTTTACCAAGATCCACAAGAACTAAACGGCTTTCTGGAAAAACCGTTTTAAAAACAGCCGAGAGAACACCATACCCATCACCAATCATCAAGATATTCGGGCTGTGTTTCTGCGCTTTCAACAAAGGGCTTTCTTCAACCAAAGCAAGGACATAGAGCTGACGAAAAACATCAAAATTAAATGGCCGTCTCATTGCTTTGCAGAGGGGCATGGCTTTTGCAGACAGGGTGATCATTTTAATTTTTCGAGGCAGAAAAAGCCAATGGACAACTATGTTGATCCATTCGAGCGCGCTGTCTATAAAACCTTTTCGCTCAAACGTATCAAGGCCCGTGTTCTGTGCAGATATCGAGAGAACGCCGTGATCTTGGCTGGTTTTGATTTGCAGGCGCTCGAGGCAGACTTTCCAGTGAGCGGAAAGATAATCTTCCTCGCCCGGAGGGCTTTGGACGGCGTAGTTTTTGATTAGATATTGAAGAGGGTCGCTGCCCAAGGCATCAGCTCTCCGGTGAAACGCTTAGGAATAGGATACTCTATCTGGAAGTTCGTTCTGATCGCTTCCCTCTCTGGGGAAATATTTTTTAATTTTCTCGCCGATGCTTTCTATGGCTCCGCAAATACCATCAGCAAAGCAGTCTTTCCGAAAATGAAGCTCCATACTGTGGGTGATTTCTTCCCAAAACCGCGGAGAAACTTTCGCGTGAATCCCCTGATCGCCGAGAACTGCAAAGCGTCGTGTTTCCGGACAAAGAAAAATTAAAATTCCGTTCCTATCTTTTGTTGAAGTCATCCCTATCCGTTCAAAAGCTTCCCTCGCCTGATCCAGGATCTCTTGCCCCTTTCGAGGGCGCTCAAGATGCACCCGGATTTCTGCGGAAGTTTCTTTTTCGACCCCCTGGATCGCATTTTGGATTCTCTGTTTCTCTTTTTTAGAAAAAAAGAGGGCTGGAAAATAATGTCTCATTACCATCCTCCGCTCGCTCCGCCGCCGCCAAATCTTCCACCCCCGCCCGAATACCCTCCGCTACTCCATCCTCCTCCTTGCCCTGAGTATCCGCCGCGGCTGGTCATAAGCATCCGCAGAATGAACCAAAGGAGCGAAAACAAAAAAAACCATTCCCAAAAGCCATACCGGGAGCTATAGCTGCGGTGGCCTGACCAATAGGAAAAATATCGGATGAGATCAAGAGCGAGTACAAGAACCAAAAGAGTGGCGACTCCCCTCAGGAGACCGTCTCCCTCATGGTTTGCTTCAGCGGGCAGCGCTTTGTATTCGCCACGAATGGCTTGCAAGATTGCCCGCACGCCTTCTTCGACGCCTTGATCAAAATTTCCAGCCCGGAACGCCGGGGCCACAATCTCCCGGATGATCTGCGCAGACAAGGCATCTGTCAAAACACCTTCGAGGCCGTATCCCACTTCTATCCGAATTTTATGCTCGTCACGAAAGATAAGAACGATGACCCCGTTATCTCTCGATTTTTGTCCGGGTTTCCAGGCTTCAGCCACCTTTATGGAAAAATCTTCGAGCGACTCTCCCTCAAGTGCCGGAAAAGTTGCCACAAGAACCTGACTGGTGGTCTGCTTTTCAAAGCTCTGCAGCCCCTCTTCGAGCCGGGTTCGGGCAGATGGTGACAGCATGCCCGCGCGGTCTGTCACATAACCGTCCGGCTGGACTGGAATTTTAACAGAGGCATCTGTGCTTCCGGCAGGTAAAAAGCCGAGAAACGCGGCAAGAACACCTGCCTTGACTGCAAGTCTCATGTTTTTAGAATTTAACACTTGGTGCTTTAGCGGCTGCGGCATCTGCCTGAAAATATGCTTTTTCTTTAAACCCCATCATGTTGGCCACAAAAGCGGCTGGAAAGGTCCTGCGCAATGTGTTGAATTTTTGGGCCGCCTCATTAAATCTCATTCGTTCAACCGTAATTCTATTCTCCGTGCCTTCAAGCTGGCTTTGCAGCGCCAAAAAGTTTTGACTGGCCTTCAAATCCGGATATTGCTCAGCGACAACAAGCAGCCTGCTAAGAGCTGAGGAGAGAACCCCTTGAGAAGCTTGAAACTTTTCAAGCGCCGCCGGGTCACTGACAACATCCGATGATATTTTCATTTGCGAAATGCTTGCGCGCGCTTCTACGACCTTGGAAAGGGTTTCCTTTTCATGTGCGGCATATCCCTTGACGGTTTCAACGAGGTTGGGAACCAGGTCTAATCTGCGTTGATAAACGTTTTCAACCTGCGCCCAGGCGCTCTTCACTCCCTCTTCAGATGTGACGAGCTGATTGTATGTTCCACCAAAGCTTGCCGACGCTATAAAAATAAGAGCGAGAAGCGCCCCGCCTGCGATCAAAATGTTTTTCTTCATTTTCGTCTCCTTCGGTTTGGAATCCCGATACACTTTTATATGCCTTGCCGAACGCAAATTCCACAACAATTCATATCTCTTTTTGCCGGGCTCAGACTTTGCTGCTTTTTTGCGGCCATAGCTTCGATGCCCCGATGGACAAAACGAGCAGAAGCATAATGGTGGCGAGCGACACAAACACGGGAATTTTATAAATGTCTGCCAGCGTCATCTTGATTCCAACAAAAACAAGAATGCCCGCGAGTCCGTAGTGCAGGAAATGGAACTTGCTCATACTGCCCGCCAGCGCAAAGTACAGGGACCGCATTCCGAGAATAGCAAAAACATTCGAGCTGTACACGATAAAGGGATCTTCTGTCACGGCCAGAATGGCAGGAATGGAATCGACTGCAAAAATGACATCTGTGAACTCAACGAGTACAAGGGTCAGGAATAAGGGGGTCGCATAGAGACGGCCTGAAATTT
This sequence comes from uncultured bacterium, assembly GCA_964422635.1. Lineage (GTDB taxonomy): Bacteria > Omnitrophota > Omnitrophia > Omnitrophales > Aquincolibacteriaceae > ZLKRG04. Next base: position 38,004 of record CAYRBY010000011.1, on the reverse strand, counting down.
TCGTAAAAAAGTTTCCGCCCTCGTAACTGTGCGTGACAGGAATAATTTTTTTACACAACTTGATGAGCGGATTATTTTCCGGGTGTATTTCCTCATCTTTTTTCAATCCCATCTTTATCCCTGTCAGAATCAGGAAGGCTCCAAAAATATAAATGAGCCAATGAAACTGTTTCAAAAGCGTAATTCCAGCCGCGATAAAAATCGCGCGCATAACAAGAGCACCCACAATTCCCCAGAACAGCACTTTGTGCTGATAAAGAGCAGGAACCTTGAAGTAGGCAAAAATCATAATGAACACAAAGATGTTATCGACGCTCAAAGCCTTCTCAATCAAGTACCCAGTCAAAAATTCCAACCCTGTTTGGGGTCCCCTGAAGAGATATACGCCAAGGTTAAAAGCAAGGGCAAGTCCGATCCATACAGCGCTCCAAATCACGGCTTCTTTAAAATTTACAACGTGGCATTTTTTATGAAAAACTCCCAAGTCGAGGGCTAGCATCCCCAACACAAAACTGTTAAATAGAATCCAGGGTATTAAGCTTTCCATGGCGGCATCTCTTTCTTGTCTAAGGTTTTTGATTTGTTCCTAGGGCAAAGATACGACGGACTTGTATATTTATAAAATAGATAATTTATAGTTTTTAATTAGTAATAAACTATTCTTTAAAGGTCGCACTTTTTCGCTCTGCCCGCTCACGTTCTGGAGGTTCATGCTTTATATTATTTCAGCCTTGCTTCATATGTGTTTTCCGATAGACTAATTTCCGCATGTCTTTTCAAAAACGCATCGTGCGATGCTTATCGGACCTTGTCTAAATGACACAAAACCTTCTTTCCCGGGATGTGATGACAAAGCGCCATTTGCATTCATACCCTGAAGCCTCTCATCACACTAAACTCAAGGTCATGATTCAGATTCCTTGCTGGAACGAGGAGGCTTACTTGCCAATTGCGCTTCGGGATCTCCCCAAAAGCATCCCGGGGGTGAGCGAGCTGGCGATTCTTGTCGTGGATGACGGCAGTACCGACGGCACTTCGCGCGTGGCCAAGGAAAACGGCATCACTCACCTTATCCGCTTTGATCACCACAAAGGACTGGCGCAGGCCTTTTCTGCCGGCTTACGCTATGCCTTGGATTGGGGCGCCGACATCATCATAAACACAGACGCAGACAACCAATATTCAGCACGCCACATTCCCGATCTGATCAGACCCATTCTCGAGGACCGCGCTGACTTTGTTATCGGCACGCGTCCCATTGAAGAAATTTCAGATTTTTCCTGGCTGAAAAAACGCCTCCAAAAAACGGGCAGCTGGTTTATTGGTAAAATTTCGGGGACAGGCGTCAAGGATGCTACAAGCGGTTTCAGGGCATGCAATCGGCGGACGGCATTGCTTATGAATATTGTTTCAACCTACACTTACACTGTAGAGACCATCCTTCTCGCCGGCCGTCATAATCTGAGGCTTCACGAGGTCCCGGTTTCGGTAAACCCAAAACTTAGGGACTCGCGCCTGGCCAGAAGTTCTTGGGACTATTTACTGCGTTCAAGCCATAGCCTTCTTAAATCTTATCTTTTATAGCTGTTTATGCCCCAAGGCCTGAAACTCTATAGTTTCTACTCGCTCTCTCATAGGCCTCTTGCAGAACAATGGTTCTTGCCTAGCCTTAAAGATAATTTTTTGCTTTGTATCGATTCTGATAAAACCAGGGGGTCCGGATATTACAAAGATCCCTCTTGGTGCTGTTCGATCCAAAAAAAGGTTTCTCTTATTCTTAAGGCTCTCACAGAAAATCCTAACGGCGTCTTTGTTTTTTCAGATGTCGATATCCAGTTTTTCAAAAAGACCGAGCCCTTTATTGTTTCTCTTATGACCCGCTGGGATCTGGCTGTTCTGCGAGATTCTCCCAAGGGAACCTTGGGTACTGGTTTTTTTGCTTGCCGGTCAACCCCCAAAACCATACGTCTTTGGCAGGATGTTGAAAGACAGATGGCGCGCTGCCCCGAAAAGCATGACCAAGAAGCACTCAACGATCTATGGATAGCGGCATCCCCTTGGTACCTGCGCTTGCTCTGGAAAATTCTTTCTTTTTTGGGAGCGATTCCTTTTTTAACCACAGGGGTTCTGCCGCTTATGGTTTTGCTTCGTCCCTGTCTGGGAAACCGCTATGGAATACGTTTGGGTTATTTTCCTGCCAGCTTTTTCAGCCCGGGTGTTTTTTCTGAAAGGATTTGGGCGCCTGGCGACGCCTTGGATATTCCGAGGGATGTTGTTCTTCACCACGCGAACTGGACAAATGGCGTTGAAAATAAAATAGCTCAGCTTGCCTTCGTAAGAGGGCTTATTGGGGGCGAAGTGAACCATGCCAAGACCTGAAAACGCATACTGCCGCGTTTTAGAACCCTCAAAAGGGCTTTTTACTTTCAACTGGCGGGAGCTTTGGGATTACCGGGATCTTGTTTATTTTCTTTACCGGAGATATCTTCACACGGCCTTTCATCAAACACGATTAGGTCCTCTCTGGTTTCTTCTTCATCCCTTGATGGCCTCAGCCATCTTTGTGATTGTTTTCAACAAAACCCTTGGCGTTTCCACGCACGGCGTCCCGGCCGTTTTGTTTTACCTTTGCGGCCTTCTTTTCTGGCGTTATTTTGCTTATACCTTCCTCCGCATCTCGGCGTCTTTAACGTCCAATGCTTCGCTTCTGGGAAAGGTCTACTTTCCCAGAATCACCATACCTCTAGCCTTGCTGTTTGCTAATCTCGTCACTCTCGGCGCACAAATAATTCTTTTCGGCTGTGTTTACGCGGGCTTTGTTTTTTTTACCCTCTCTCCGGCATTTGGGATCAATCTGCCCCTCCTTTTTCTTTTGCCTGCAGCCCTCGGTTTATTGATGGCCACAACACTCGGTCTGGGGCTGTGGGTTGCGGCGCTCACCGTAAAGCATCGAGATCTGCAGCATGTGCTGGATTTTTTAGTTAATCTTTTGATGTATGCAACGCCTGTCATTTATCCTGTTTCTTCCATTCCTGCCGCATGGCGGCACTGGGCGGGACTTAATCCCCTGTCGACCCTTGTTGAGTTTTCCCGCATCCTCTTTTTAGGGAGCGGAAATGTTTCCTGGTGGGACGTTTCGCTTTCAACGCTGGTATCTTTGAGTGTGCTGGCAACGGGCGTTTTTGTTTTTTCCCGTGCTGAAAAAACATTTGTGGATACTCTTTAAATGGCATTGCCCATGATTACGGCCGAGGGCCTTTCAAAGCTTTACACTTCACACGCAGCGGAAAATGCCGGAAAGCCTTCTTCGTCGAAACAGCTGTGGGCGCTTCGGGATATTTCTTTTGTTGTGCCGCGCGGAGAAGCGGTGGGCGTTATTGGTGAGAACGGCGCCGGAAAATCAACTCTTCTAAGAATCCTTTCTGGAATAACGGAACCAACCTCGGGCAGGGCGATTTTGAATGGGCGGGCTGCGAGTCTTCTGGAGATCGGCGCAGGCTTTCATCCTGAGCTCTCGGGGATGGAGAACATATATCTTCACGGCGCTATCCTGGGGATGAAACGCCGTGAAATACGGCGCAAAATCGATGCGATTATTGCCTTTTCAGAGCTCGAGTCCTTTATAGGCGCTCCGGTCAAACGTTATTCCTGGGGCATGTACATGCGCCTTGCCTTTTCGGTCGCAGCTCACCTCGACTCGGAAATTCTTTTGGTAGATGAAGTTTTTGCAGTGGGTGATCTTAATTTTCAGAAAAAATGCCGCTCTCAGATGGACTTGCTTTCAAGAGAGGGAAGAACCATTTTACTTGTCAGCCACGACATCAGCACCCTTACCCGTTTCTGCACCCAAGGGCTTCTCATTCATGAAGGCTTGCTCGCCGCTTATGGGCCGGCGCAGAAGACTCTCCAAACTTATCTCGAACTGGTTACAAAGGAAAAGGTCGAAGATTTTTCTCCTCTCGTTCCGGCTGCTCCTATACAGATAACAGCACTTCGTCTTAAAAATTTTCCTTTGCCGAGATCACGAAGCCAAGAAAGGAATGAGCCGCTGCAGCTGCAAATCGAATACCGCGTTCAGCGCCCTTCTTCTGAATTTACAATCGAACTTTCGCTGGAGCGTGCGGACGGCCTGGTTCTTTGCCTGGACAGTTTTCCCTTGGGTTTGGTTCAAACCGATTCTGGAAACTTTATGTGCGAGGTCAGCCTGCCATCGGAATTATTGAATGCGGGCACTTACCAAGTACGCGTACGCATCAACGGCGGTTCAGAGGCTGAACACATGCCTGGAAGGATTCTGACTTTCAGTATTTGCGATGCAGAAGCGCCTCTTTTTTCAGGGGCTATCGTTTCTCCGCGCAAAGGCCTTCTGGCACTTCCTCTCCAATGGAAAAACCGCTGTTTAATCAGTGCTGAGATGGAGCCTTCGCGTGCCTAAAAACAAACCGGCCACAGGCTTGCTTCAATCTGAAGTCTTCTTTTCCCCCGCGCTGCTTCTTTTAAATTTTATTCTGGGATTCCTCATTTATTCCAACACCTTCCACGCGGGCTTTCATTTCGACGGCATCGGTTCAATACGCGACAACCCTTTTTTGGGCGCCCCCTACCCGATTCTAAAACCGTGCGCGGGAGACAATGTCAGCCGCTGTCTGACCTACCTAACCTTTGTCTTTAATTTCCGGCTCCACGGTCTTTCGCTCCCAGGTTATCACCTGGTCAATCTCCTGCTCCATATCGGCACATCTCTTTTACTTTTTGAAATGCTTCGCCTCTTTTTCAAATGCCCCCGCCTGAACGGCCGTCTGCCGGAAAGCAGTGTCTCTTTTATGGCTTGGGGGGCATCCTTAATTTTTCTCTCTCACCCCATTCAAACTCAGGCCGTCACATACATCTGGCAGCGCTTTGCGGTGCTGGCGACATTTTTCTACGTTCTAACAGTGGCGCTTTACATCAAGTCTAGGCTCTCAAACAGCGCCGTCTTTTACACAGCCTCCATAATCTCCATGGTGTGCGCCTTGTTCAGCAAAGAAATCGCCGCAACACTCCCTGTCATGATTCTGATTCTAGAGGGATTGTTTTTTGACCGCTCAAGCTCTTTAAAAAAACGCCTCCTGTTCACAGCGCCTTTTTCTGCGGCCATTCTTCTGGTCCCTGCTGCCGTGGCCCTGTCCGGAAAGCTTGGCTTCTATCTCCGGCCTCATTCTTACTATGGCTACCCAACGGCTTTCGGAGCAGATTATTTCTTAACACAACTCAATGTTGTAAGAACCTATTTGCGTCTGCTTATCCTTCCTCTGAATCAAAATCTCGATTATGACTACCCCATCACGCACAGCCTCTTCACCTTTTCTACGCTGGCTTCGGCTTTCCTCTTTCTCGGCATTTTTGCCGCAGCCTTTGTTATGCGTACCCGCCACCTCCTTTTGCTATGGGGCACACTGTGGTTTTTTCTCTCCCTAAGTATCGAATCCGGTTTTCTTCCTATTCGGGACGTCATTTTTGAGCATCGCCTGTACCTTCCCGCTGCGGGCTTTGCGGCTGTATTTTCCTATGCCCTCATATTGATTTTTAAAAACCCCAGAGGATTTATTGCGGCGTTATTGGCGGTTGTTGTCATTTTTTCCGTTCTGACTTACAAACGTAACGAAGCCTGGGAAAGCGAGATCACGATTTGGGAGGATGTCGTAAAAAAATCCCCCGCAAAGGCAAGAGGCTACGCGCGCCTCTGTCTTGCCTGGAAGGAAGAAAAAAATTTCTCCAGGGCCATCCCTTACTGTTTGAAAGCTATTGAACTGAGCCCTAAAAATGCTTTCACCTACAACAACCTCGGCGCTATGTATGGCGAGCAGAAAAACCTTATCAAGGCTTCCGAGAATTTCAAAAAGGCCATCGGTTATGCCAGAAAAAATCGTGATGACCGGCCGCTGCTTGGCCACAGTTACAATAATCTTGCGAATGTGTGTCTCATGCGAGGGCAGCTTCAAAAGGCTCTTCTCTTTTACAGTAAATCCGTAGACTACGACCTTTTCAATACCTCCGCTCATTTCAATAGAGCTGTGGCGCTTCTCAAAGCCGGTAACATTGAGGCCGCAAAAGCGGAGCGGGGCATTTTGTTTCAGCTTGGGGCCTTACCCTTGGCCGAACGGCTTGGGAGTCTCGTGGAAAACGCACCTGGGAATAAATGAGAATTTTAATCCCAACCTCCAGCTATCCTTTAAGGCATCATTCCGGCTGGGCGCCTTTTTTAAAGGAGACTTTCTCAGCTCTCGCTGGTGAAGGACACGACATTCAGGTCCTTGTCTTTAATCCAGAGAATGCCCTTCTGGAATACCAAGAAGACTCCGGTGTACGCGTACGGGCTTACCCTTTTCTTCCTTGGGGCAAATCTCGGCTCCATCAATTCTCCGGATTACTGCCTTCTCTCAAGAAAAGCTGGCTGGCATGGCTGGAGCTGCCCTTTTATTTTGTATCCTCTGCGGTTCAAATAATGCGTTCAAACGCGCGGGGCTCTTTCGATATCATTCATGCCCCTTGGTACTTTCCCATGGGTTTTATTGCTTGTGTTTTGAAACCCTTTCACCGCAAACCTGTTGTCGTAACTGGCCTGGGAGGAGACTTCCATCTTCCCGCTTTTTTATCTCCGCTCCTCAGGTTTACTTTTCGCATGGCTGATGCCAATGTTGTTTGCAGCCATTATCTTGCTGAAAAGGCCTCTGTTTACGGATTGCCGCCCGGCGGTTTCACGATTATTCCAAACGGTATTCGCGCCGGGCTTTTTCATTCTCCTCGGAGTTCATCGCGCGCTAATTCAAAAATTACAGTCGGCTGTGCCAAGCGTCTCGTTCCAGAAAAAAACATCTCGGATCTTATTCATGCGATTCGAAAACTCCCAGACGAGCTTTTGCCAAAACTTGCCGTAAAAATCGCAGGCTCAGGCCCGGAAGAAGTGTCTCTCCGGCGATTAATAGCTCGCCTGAATTTGGACCGCGTGGTTTCGTTGACTGGGTTTATTCCGCCGGATGAAATGCCCGGCTTTCTTCGGGGAGTTGATATTTTTGTGGATCCGAGTACCCAGGAAGGCCTTGCGACTTCCAACCTGGAGGCCCTGGCTGCCGGCTGCACACTCGTCGCCGCAGATACAGCCGGAAACCCTGAAATAATCACTTCGGGTGATTCGGGCTTTCTTTACCCCGCCCGCAACATCGAGGCTTTATCTGCAGTTCTTTTGCGTTTATGCCTTAATCCGGATCTTCGGCAGCAGGCTGGCTCACGGGGACAGATTCTCGTTTCCTCACAGTTTGATGTATCGCAAATCGCAAAAAAAATCTCTGCTCTTTATTCCACTCTGCCTAATTTAAAAAGTCCCGCAGCGGCATCCCAAACAAATTTAAGCCCAAGCTCAACCGTGTAACGGGGTATTTTTTTTCTTTCTCTTCCTTCCGCTGAGCGAATCATCACTTCCATCATTTCGCCAAAGACTTTGCGCCGTTTCGTGTAACTCTTCGACCCTTTGTGCAAAAAACACCGGGACAGCACTTTCGATGTTGTTTTAAGTTGTGCATAACGACTCATCCTGAGCCACAATTCGTAATCCATAACATAGTGCAGCGTTTCGTCGATACGCCCCGCTTTTTGCCATAGCTCGCGTGTCCAAAAAGTAGAGGGCTGAGGAAACCAGTTTTTATACCACGGCAAGATGCTGTCTCTCGTCTTTGTTCCCGACATCATTCTCATCATGGGCTTCTGCCTGCCCTCGATATCAATCACGCTTGCGCCGGCAAGCCATTCGCAGTCGTGCTGCATATGTTCCGCAACGTGATGTAGTGCGCCGCGCTCTAACTGATCGTCCGCGTTGAGCCACCCCATAATCCGGCCCGTGGAGCGGTTAAACCCTTTGTTGATGGCATGGGACTGCCCGGAATCTTTCTCGGAAACCCAATAAGAAAGCTTGTCGGCATACTTGCGAATTACATCGAGGCTGTCACTGGCGCTTCCGCCATCTACAATAATGTATTCAAGGTTTGGGTACTCCTGGTCAAGAACAGAGCGTATCGCGCGCTCAAGATATTTCCCTTGGTTTAAATGCGGTGTCACCAGCGAGATCTTCGGCCACGGGTTATCGAATTTCATTTTTGCCGGGTGTTCTGGGGCTTCAGAGGGAGGAATTTTTTGTGAACTCTCTTTTGAAGATGCTGCCATGCGATCTTACAAAGGCTGGGAATCCTTGACCAATCGGATGGCCAAAGAGGCGGAGGCAGCACTGTTCCAGAAAAGCGCCGCGGGCAACCTTCTGCCAGGTCAAGATCCTCGAAAAGTTTGATGTACGCCCCAATCATTTTTTCACGGCTGTAATTTTGCTCAACGGTCTTTTGGGCAGCGGCCGACATCCGGTCTCTTTCTGCAGCTGCGTGAAACAATGCTTCGATTTTTTCGGCATACCCTTCAATATCCCCGGTGTTGATCAGGTATCCGTTTTCTCCTGACCGTACAAGCTCTGTGGCGCCGCTTTCCGTCCTTGCCGCGACAGGAATACACCCTTCGCTCATCGCTTCAAGAAGAGCTATGGGGAGTCCTTCAAAAGATGAGGTCAAAAGAAAAAGGTCCTGTTGTTGAAATAGCCGGCGCAGATCTTTCCGGTTGATGGTCCCAAGAAACCTTACTTCTCCGCCCCGGCCCTGAATCGTTTTAAATTTTTTTTCCAATTTTTCACGGTCAATTCCGTCCCCCGCTAGCGTCCACTCGCAAAAGACACCCCGTTCGGCCAGCCGCTGGGCGATGGCCGGAAGATCGAAAACTTTTTTTTGATATTGCGCCATTCGGCCTGCATAGATGATTCGCAGGGGGCCCTCGCCTCTTGTGCTTTTGTTTCTTTCCAGGGTAGCCTGCACGCCATAAGGAATTCTGATGCTTCGGTTTCTTATGTCCGGGTTTTTTTCATTGACCTTGCGGCGTATGACGTCTGTAACAGACACCACTGCATCCCAGCTTTTTCCCAGCCGGCGCACATGTTCGTAGTGCTCTGGATCGTCGCTGTGGACAATTCCTAC
>CAYRBY010000011.1:0-28860 GCA_964422635.1 uncultured bacterium | reverse complement strand
TCCTCAAGAGAGAAAGGTTTTAGCGCCAGTTTCTGCCACAAGATGATCATTCTCGACAGTGCTCCCAGAAACTCCGATTCCGCCAATGACTTGTCCTTCTTTGTTTTTAATCGGTACGCCGCCAGGAAAAGTAATGAGGCCGCCATTTGAGTGCTCGATTCCAAAGAGAGAGCCGCCAGGCTGAGAGAGAGACCCCACGACACCTGTGGGCATGTCAAAAAAACGGGCTGTCTTGGCCTTTCTTATCGCTATATCGATAGATCCCAGCCAGGCTCCATCCATTCGTGCGAAGGCCTTGAGGTTAGCGCCGGCATCAACAACGGCAATGTTCATTTTCAGACCGAGTTCTTTTGATTTATTGACGGCCGCCGTAACCGCTGCACGAGCCTGCTCTAAAACAACATCCTGCTGATTTTGAATAACTGCATTTTCCATTTTTCCCTCGCTTTATCTTGCTTTAGCTGCGGCTTGTAATTTCAATGAGATGAAAACCAAATTGTGTTTTAACAGGTCCGTGAATCTTTCCCAGCTCTCCCGAAAACACGACATCATCAAACTCTTTTACCATTTGTCCCTTAAAAAAAGTCCCGAGGTCTCCCCCGCGCTGCCCAGAGGGGCACTTCGAATGTTTCTTTGCGGCCGCCGCAAAATCTCCGCCTTTTTCTATTTCGGATTTCAGTTTCTCACAGGCTTCCTTGGATTCCACCAGAATATGCCGGGCACTTGCTTTTGCCATAACTTTCTCCTTTATTTGTTGTTTTGGAATTTTCTTTTTTGCTACGTCTTACGTCTTTACAGGTTGTCCGTTTTGAAAAGCCATAAGTTGCCCGGGCTTCATGATGATCCAGGCCTCATTATCCGTAAGAGGCGTTGTGGCGACAATGGCCACGCGGTCACTTGGGGCGGTCATCTCCTGAAAATTGACAGCAATATCTTCGTCGATCAGATGCGCTGCTGCGAACGGAGCTTCTCGGACAAGATAGGCCAGTTTCGTTGCGCAATGAGCAAAAAAACTCTCTCCGTCGGAAAGCAAATAATTAAACGTTCCGTAAGCTGCGATTTCCAAGGTGATCGCAGAAAGCGTTTTATAAAGTTTCTCCGGGGCCGGCTTGCTGCTAGGAAATTCTCTCTTGAGTGCTTCGAGAATATAACAAAAAGCCCTTTCGCTGTCAGTTTGTCCAACAGGACGATAGTCCCCTTTAAATGCGGGCTCAAACTTTTCCAAGTCTCCATTGTGCGCCAGCACCCAGTGTCTCCCCCAAAGCTCCCTTTGAAAGGGGTGGCAGTTTTCAATCGAAACTCTCCCCACGCTCGCCTTTCTTATGTGGGCAATGACATGCGTCGAGCGTATAGGGTATTGCCGAACCAGCTCCGCCACCCGCGACTGTGCGGCGGGTTTGTCATCAAGAAATATGCGGCACCCGGAACCTTCAAAAAAAGCAATTCCCCACCCGTCCTGATGGTGATCTGTTTTTCCACCCCGGGCACAAAACCCCTGAAAGGAAAAACAGATATCCGTGGGCACATTGCAGTTCATGCCCAAAAGCTGGCACATATAAACTTCTCCTCTTTGAATAACCAGCAGTATATTTTTTTCTTCTCCGTTGGGGAAACGATTTTCCAGATTTATTCCGATCCCCGGAATCTTCAGATCAGGCATTTACAAGATGCCTGCCTTATTCTATAAAGGGACACATGGGAACGCCTCATCAGACACCTGTTTCTTTTACAGATGCATTAAGGGTCGCCAACGTCCGGCTTTTTATTGGTTCTGTTGGTTTTTTTACTTTCGCCAGCAGGTCACTGGCTGTTGTCATCGGTTTTCAGATTTATAAACTCACACACTCCGCTATGGCCTTAGGCTGGCTTGGACTTGTGGAAGCGATTCCCGCTCTTTCCCTTGTGCTCTTGGGCGGTTATGCTGCAGACCACTTCAATCGCCATCGAATACTACTGCTCACAAGAGCTTCGTCATGCGTTTGTGCGCTGGCGCTGGCTCTTTTATCTTTAAGCCACTCTCAGGCCTCTCTCATAGGGCTTTATGCGGTCATCTTTCTGGCGGGCATTGCTCGAGGGTTTGCGGATCCAGCCAACACTGCTTTTGAAGCCCAAATAGTCCCCAAACAACTTACCGTCAACGCCTCGTCCTGGATTAGCAGCACCTGGATCAGCTGTTCGGTTGCCGGCCCAGCTTGTATTGGTTTTGTCTTTGCCTCATTTGGGGCTGTGGGGTCATACCTTGTGATTTTTGTATTCTTTACACTTTCCTGGCTTTGTACGCGCGCTCTTAAGCCAGCGCCTCAAGAAAAAATCACTCGCGGCGAGCCGCTCATAAAAAGCCTTTCGTTAGGCTGGCAGTTTGTTTTTTCACATCAGCCTCTGCTTGGCGCTTTAGCTTTAGATTTATTTGCTGTTTTGTTCGGCGGCGCTATGGCTCTTTTGCCCATTTATGCCGAAACCATTCTTCATGTCGGAGCAAAAGGGTTGGGGCTTTTGAACGCTGCGCCTTGGCTTGGCGCTCTTCTTACGACCTTGACTGCCACAAAACACCCTCCCATCGCAAAAGCGGGACGCAACCTCTTGCTTGCTGTCGCGGGTTTCGGTGTAAGTATTCTCGTTTTCGCGTTTTCAAAAAACTTTTTCCTCTCCCTCGCTGCCCTTTTCTTCAGCGGCGTCTTCGACGGCGTAAGCGTGGTAATCCGGCGCTCCATGGTTCGCCTGCTTTCCCCGGAACACTTGCGGGGCCGCATTGCGGCCGCGAGCTGGGTCTTCATTTGTGCTTCAAACGAACTTGGTGCCTTTGAAAGCGGACTAGTAGCCGCCTGGATTGGTGTTGTGCCTTGTGTTGCTGCGGGCGGGATCGTCACTATTGGGATTGTTTTGCTGACTTCTCTTTGGGCAAAGCAGCTTCGAGAGCTTCGTTTTGATACCAGGACCTTGGAGCAGGCGCCCTGATTTTAAAAGGGGTTATATCTCAAATCTTTTTTCTGTGATGAGGCGCGACAGACCGCCTGTCCGGACACTCTGAATTTTATTTTCGCTAATCTGAAGCGTTACGGAGATTTTGCTTGCCGAGGGCGGGCGCATAAACATTCCCTGCCTGACAACCATTTCCGTGTTTTGAATGCCGAGAATATCATAGAGATAACAGGCCATCGCCCCCGCGCCCGTTCCCGTCGCAGACTCTTCCAGGATTCCATACCTTGGAGCAAACATTCTCGCAAAGAGCTGTCTGCCCGTTTTATCGCCTCCCAAGGTGAAAACGTAGTAGCCCACGAGGTCGTTTCTTTCACTGATCTCTTTTATGGCTTTCATATCCGGCGTCATTTGGCCCAGCGTTTTTTCATCACAAACAGGAACTATCAGCATTCGGTTCGCGGTGCTGACGATCCGTGGTTCGCTGTTTGCTAGAAGCTTTTCTCCCGGCAAGTTCAACGCTTTCAGAACGGCAGAGATTGTTGTGTTTTTAAGTTCGCTGTATTGAGGCGTGCTTTGTTCAAGATGCGCTTCCCCGCGGCGAAGGAAAACCCGTCGAAGACCTTCCGTGGTCTCTTTGGAATATTCTCCTTCTTTTGCAAGGCGTCCCGTCTCCGCCAAGAGACAGAAAGCTGCAACGGTCGCGTGTCCGCAATGGGGTATCTGCCGAAGCGGAGTGAAAAACTCCATCTTATAATCGGCAATTTCAGAGCGCGAGACGAAGACCGTTTCGGAAAGTCCAAGGTGAGCCGCGAGGGTTTGTTTAGCAGTCGAAGTCAACAGATCCGCATCTAGAATAACGCCGGCTGGATTGCCTCCTGATCCATCTTCTTGAATAAATGCGTTTACGATAAACGCCGTGTGGTTTCGTGTATTTGCATCGGAGGGGTTTTTCACGGGCAGTATCAATTCTTTTTTTGCGGAAAAAACGGAGAGGGGGGGATTCGAACCCCCGGTAGCGGTTTCCCGCCACAGCGGTTTAGCAAACCGCCGCACTAAGCCGGGCTATGCGACCTCTCCTAAAACGGAGGAATAATATGATTTCGGAGGAGGTAGGATTCGAACCCACGAGAGCCTTTCGACTCTAACGGTTTTCAAGACCGCCGCATTCGACCGCTCTGCCACTCCTCCATAAAACTTGCGGCACGCGGCAGCCCATCGGCTGAGCCCGCGCCCCGGATCGGTCGATCATTATAGGGAGATTTCAAAAAATCCCAAGACAAAAATCCGGAGGGCGCTATAACTTTTATTTCATGTACGGCTTTAAAGCTTCTGGATAGAAAATTTTTCCATCCTCTGTTTGAAAATTTTCCAACAAGCAAAGCACCGTTCTGGCAAGGGCAACTCCGGAACCATTAAGCGTATGGACGTACTCTGTCTTCTGGGTTTCTTTCCTCCGGAACTTAATATTTGCCCGCCTGGCCTGGAAATCCCAAAAGGTGCTGCAGCTCGAGACCTCAAACCACTTTTCTGTTCCCGGCGCCCAGACTTCAAGGTCATAACACTTCGCCGCGGCAAAACTCATATCGCCGCTTCCCAAAAGAAGAACCCGGTAGGGAAGTTCAAGCGCCTGTAAAACGGCCTCTGCATTTTTTAGAAGGTCTTCCAGCTCTGAAAGCGAGTCTTCGGGTTTAACAAGCCGAACCATTTCAACTTTATCAAACTGGTGAACACGGGAAAGGCCCTTTGTGTCTTTGCCGTAGGATCCCGCTTCGCGGCGAAAGCAGGGCGTATAAGCAACAAATTTTCTAGGTAGTTCCGATTCCTCTAAAACCTCATTTCTCATGAGGTTCGTTACCGGAACCTCCGCTGTGGGGATTAGGAAAAACTCATCATCGCGGAGCTTATACATGTCTTCTTCCATTTTTGGAAGCTGCCCGGTTCCAGTCATAGATTCACGGTTCACAAGTGATGGCGGCCAAATCTCTTCATAGCCGTGTTTTGAAACATGCAGATCGATCATGAAATTGATCAGCGCCCTCTCGAGCTTAGCGCCTTCCCCGCGGTAAACTGGAAACCCAGATCCCGTAATTTTGCTTCCCCACTCCATTGAAAAAAACTTATTAATCTCTGAGCCCAGCTCAACATGCGACCGAGGTTTAAACGAAAATTTTCGGGGCTCTCCCCAGGATCTCACCACTTTATTGCCATCGGCACCCTTTGCTACAGGAACCGATTCATGAGGCATATTTGGGATCATACTGGCTAAAAGATGCGTTTTCTGCTCGACGCCACCCACTTCCGTATCTATTTCTTTGATTTTTTGGGATACGGTCTTCATGGCGTTGATCATGTCATCGGCGCCCTCGCCAGCTTTTTTCCGCCTGGTGATTTCTTCGTTCACCCGGTTTCGCTCAGCCTTCAACGTCTCACCCTCGGTTACAAGGGCCCTTCGTTTTTGATCCAGCTGAAGCAGCTCGTCCAAATCGAACGAAACGTTTTTGGCTGCAAGACCTTTTTTAACCTGCTCCGGATTGTCGCGCACCCATTTCAAATCAAGCACAGTATGTGCCCCCTCTATTCTTCTGACGGAAGTTCAAGCTGCGCATCATCGCCGCCATCTTCCTCTTTTTCAACAACCCGGGCAACAGAAGCTACAAGGTGTTTATCTTTGAGACGAATGACTCTTACACCTTGGGCATTTCTTCCAGAAACACGAATCTGATCAACCGGACAGCGAACGACCATACCGCCGGTTGTTACAACAATGATTTCATCCGTGTCTTGAACTGCAAGAACTCCCACCACCTTGCCGTTTTTCTCTGTAACCTTGACGTTGATGACGCCCTTACCCCCTCGGGATTGGAGGCGATAGTCTTTAAACTTGGATCTTTTTCCGAAACCGTTCTCGGTAACGCTTAACGCTACAGTTTCGGGATCTGCGACTTCGGCCGCGATGACCCGGTCTCCCTTGGAAAGATTGATTCCTCGAACACCGCTTGCAGTACGCCCCATATCACGGACATCTTTCTCCGAAAAGCGAATCGCTTTTCCGGCAAGAGTCGCGATAAATATCTCATCTTTTTTCTCTACTAGCTTGCAGCTGACAAGTTCGTCTTTTTCGCGCAGATTGATCGCTACGATTCCGTTCGCTCTGGGCCTTGAGTAGTGAATAAGGTTCGTGCGTTTGATGACGCCGTTCTTGGTCACCATAACGACAGAGCGCTTGTCGTCGTACTCTTTGACCTGCAGGAAGCTGGAAATTTTCTCATCCGGCCGAAGGGAAAGAAAGTTCACAATCGCTTTTCCCTTGGCCTGCCGGGATGCCTGCGGAATTTCATACGCCTTTCGCCAGTAGACACGCCCCGTGTTCGTAAAGAACATAATCGTGTCGTGAGTCGAGGACAAGAACATGTGCTGGATAAAGTCCTCGTCGTCTTTCAGACCTGACCCTGTTACCCCCGATCCTCCTCGGCGCTGCCTGCGGTACATGGAAACCGGAATACGCTTGATGTACCCAGCAAAGGACATGGTGATGATGACATCTTCTTCGGCGATAAGATCTTCGATGTCGATCTCGCCTTCATCGGCAACGATCTCGGTTCTCCGCGGGTCGCCGTACTGCTCTTTTACATGTTCATTTTCCTTACGAATCACCTCAAGCAGCTTCTTCCTGTTTTTAAGAATGCTGCGCAGCTCTTCGATGTGCTTGATCAACGCCAGATACTCTTCTTCGATTTTCTGAGTTTCAAGAGCTGTCAATCTCTGCAGCTGCATTTCCAGAATGGCCTTAGCTTGTACATCCGTCAATTTCAGCTGCGTCATGAGGCCTTCTTTGGCGGCTTCCGGATTTTTTGATCCGCGAATAATCTTGATGACTTTGTCGATGTTCGAAACCGCAATTTTCAAACCTTCCAAAATATGCGCCCGCTTCTCGGCTTTATCCAGCTCAAAGCGCGTTCTCCGCGTCACAACCTCTTCGCGGAAAAGAATGTACTGCTCTATTGTCTGCTTAAGATTTAAGACTCTGGGCTGCCCGCCAACAATAGCGAGATTAATAACACCGAATGTATCCTGCATCTGGGTGTGTTTGTAGAGCTGATTTAGAACAATCTGGGCCACCGCATCCTTTTTGAGCTCCACGACAAGCCGCATGCCGTCACGGTCCGACTCGTCCCGGATATCGGAAATCCCTTCGATTTTTTTGCTCTCCACCAGCCGCACAATAGATTCGATTAAGTTCGTTTTATTCACCTGATAGGGAATCTCGGTAATAACAATCGCATCTTTCTTGGGGCCTGTTTCAATAACGGCCCTTGCGCGAACCACAATTCTTCCGCGGCCCGTCTCGAAGGCGTTTCGAATTCCTTCACGGCCAAGAATCACTCCGCCGGTAGGAAAATCAGGGCCTTTGACAATTTTCATTAGTTCTTTGATCGTGATCTGCGGGTTATCAATGATGGCCGTAACGGCGGAGCAGACCTCTCTAAGATTATGCGGGGGAATATTCGTGGCCATGCCGACTGCAATACCGCTCGAACCATTCACAAGAAGGTTCGGCACGTTGGCCGGTAGCACTGTAGGTTCTTCCAGCGACTCATCAAAGTTAGGAGTAAAATCGACCGTTTCTTTATCGATATCGGTCAGAAGCTCTTTGCTGATGGAGTGAAGCCTTGCTTCGGTATAACGCATCGCCGCTGCGTTGTCCCCGTCGATGGATCCAAAGTTTCCTTGCCCGTCCACAAGTGGATAGCGCAGCGAAAAGGTCTGAACCATTCGGACAAGCGAGTCATAAACAGCGGTGTCTCCGTGAGGGTGATACTTTCCAAGCACCTCACCAACAATACGCGCAGATTTGCGATACGGTTTATTGTGCACAATTCCCAAATCGTTCATTGCGAAAAGAATTCGCCGGTGAACAGGCTTGAGGCCGTCGCGAACGTCAGGCAGAGCGCGGCCCACAATGACGGACATTGCATAGTCAATGTACGAGTCCCTCATCTCATCTTCGATGGGAACAGGAAAAATCTTCTGATTCATTGCGTAAAGATTTTCATCGGCCATGTGTTTTTACCTTCCCTCTTTTTGGAGGTTACAAAATTAATTTTAAATATCGAGGTTTCGGACGGCTCTGGCGTGACGGTGGATGAACTCTCTTCGGGCTTCGACCTGGTCGCCCATGAGAACCGTAAAAATCTCATCCGCTGCCACAGCATCATCAAGAGTGACCTTCAGAATGGTTCTTGTTTCGGGATTCATGGTCGTTTCCCACAGTTGCTGCGGGTTCATTTCTCCCAAGCCTTTATAACGCTGAATGTTCATACCCTCTTTTCCGTTTGCTTTAACCCATTCAAGCGCACGCGATAGGGACGGAATACTTTCTGTGTTTTTTCCATGCGAAATTTCGAAGCCCGCGTCCTCAACTCCCCAAAAATCGTCTGCGGTAAACTTGTGCTTCGCGAATCTCTTTTCCACCTTTTCGATCTCACGGCCCTCGGGAATTTCCACGGCTTCATATCGCGCCGTCGATGGCGCTGCCGTTTCTGCCGTTTCGCCAGCAGCGGCAGCGGCCGCTTTTTTATCGAGTTCTTCAACTTTGCGTTTAAGCTCTGTTTCGCTGTAAAAAAAGGTTTCTTCTTCTGTTTCAAATTCCCGCACCCAAAAAGTCGGAAAGCCTTTCTGCTTGTCGCGAGCCTTTAAAAAGGCTTGCAGAGAAATGCCTTTTTTAGAAAGAGAGATGTCGAGATCTTCCAGGGCTTGCGTCAAAGAAACAAGCTCGGTAAGATCTTTTCCGGTGATCTTTTCTTTGCTCCCTTTTTGGGTCAGCGTTACTCCATCGCATCCGAGATTGAGAAGCATCGCGTTCATTTTTTCTTCGGTCTGAACATATTCCTCGTGCTTTCCCTTTTTAATTTTATACAGCGGCGGCTGGGCAATAAAAACATGCCCCCCCTCGATCAACTTTCTCATTTGCCGGTAAAAGAAGGTCAGCAGAAGTGTGCGGATGTGGCTACCATCAACGTCGGCGTCGCACATTAAAATAATTTTGTGATACCGAAGCTTTTCCAGATTGAAATCTGCTTCAATGCCGGTTCCCGCCGCGGTGATAATGGTTCGAATTTCCTCATTCGCCAGCACTTTGTCAATGCGGGCTTTTTCTACGTTGATGATTTTTCCACGCAGAGGAAGAATGGCCTGATACCTGCGGTCGCGGCCCTGTTTGGCAGACCCTCCTGCGGAGTCGCCTTCAACTAAGTAAAGCTCTCCATTGTGCGGATCGCGGTCCGAACAGTCGGCGAGTTTCCCTGGAAGGGAAAAGGTGTCGAGAGCCCCCTTTCTTCTCGTCAGCTCACGCGCCTTTCTCGCAGCCTCACGCGCGCGTAAAGCAAGGACAGCTTTTTCAACGACCTTGTTAGCAATAGGGGGATTTTCTTCAAAAAACATGCTCAGGTTTTCATAAACAACAGAATAGACAATCCCCTCGACTTCGCCGTTTCCAAGCTTAGTCTTTGTTTGTCCTTCGAATTGCGGCTGAGGCACCTTGACGCTTATTACGGCGGTGAGACCTTCCGTGAGGTCGGTGCCGGAGAGCGTTCCCTCGATCCCCTTCAGAAGATCTTTGCTTTTCGCGTACTGGTTTGTCGCTCGTGTGAGAGAGGTTTTAAATCCGCTGTAATGCGTCCCCCCCTCGACTGTATTAATGTTATTAGCAAAAGAAAAAACTTCTTCTGAAAAACTATCGTTGTATTGAAAGGCCGCCTCAACAACCACGCCGTCCTTTTCTTTTTCAACGTAAAAAATCTTTTTATGCAGAGGATTTTTGTTTCTATTTAAATACTGAATAAACTCGGAGATTCCCCCTTTATAGAAAAAGGTATGCTCCTTAAGATCTTTTTTGTCTCTTTCGTCGCGAATAATAATTTTGATGCCTTTGTTGAGAAAGGCAAGTTCGCGAAGGCGGTTTGAGATGACATCGAAACTAAAAATGGTGCTTGTAAATATTTTGGAATCCGGAAGAAACGTCACCACCGTTCCGCGTTTCTTTGTGCTTCCTTTAACCTCGACCTTTGAGACCGGCTTCCCTGCCTCGTATCTCTGCGTGTGGATTTTTCCTTCTCGATAAACCTCGACCTCGCACCATTCTGAAAGAGCGTTTGTAACAGAAACGCCGACGCCGTGAAGCCCCCCAGACACCCGGTAGGCTTTGTTGTCAAACTTCCCTCCGGCATGAAGCGTGGTCATAACGACTTCCAGCGCTGACTTCTTTTGCGTCTTGTGAATGTCGACAGGAATACCTCTCCCATCGTCTTCCACCTTAACGCTCCCTTCTTCTTGAATGGTTACGGAAACCTGCGAGGCATGTCCAGCGAGAGCTTCGTCGATGGAGTTGTCTACAACCTCATAAACGAGATGATGAAGGCCGCGAAGAGTCGTGTCGCCAATGTACATTCCAGGTCTTTTACGAACTGCCTCAACGCCCTCGAGAACCTGAATTTGTGTTGCGTCATACTTATTTTTGTTTTCTTCTATCTCTTCGTTTTTGCTCATTTTTTTCTCAGCTACTTTCGTCGACATGCTGGTTCCTTTTTATCGTAATTGTCCGACACGGATGTAGATCTGCCGAACCTTTTCTTCTCCGAGAACCGCTTGTGTTCTTTTTAAGATCGATTGCTTGTATTTCTGATTTAACTCAAACGCCAGAGTTGATGTTTCCACCCACACAAAAAGCTTTCCGTCTTCTGTAATTGACGGCTTCGTCTGCGCCGCAAGGGTAGGCCCCGCGATTTGCTTCCATGCTTCTAAAAGTTTTTGTCGGGATTTTTTTTCAGGTTTTTCAAGTTCTTTGAGAACGTTGCCAATAAGGTCTTTAATTGCATCCATGTCAATTAAGCTGCATAGGCATAATGACGTATTGGTAGCCTTCTTTTCCCTTGATGAGCCCTGGTTTATCAGGATCTGTCAGAGAGAACGATATGTTTTCTATATCGAGGTTTTTTAAAACATCCATGAGGTAATGGGGGTTAAATCCGATCGCTATATCATCTCCCTTAACCTCAGCCGTCATCTCTTCTTTTGCTTCTCCAAGATTTGGAGATCGTGAAGAAATAAGAATCTTTCCCTTAACAAAATCCAGCTTAACCGCCGGGGAATCTGCTGACGTTAGAAGCGCCGTTCTCTTTATCGCCTGCAAGAAATCTTCTCTTTTTGCACTTGATGTGGTTTTTTCGCTTTTGGGTATTACTTGCTCATAATTTGGGAAGTTTCCTTCTATAACTCTGGAAAAAACGATCGTTTCACCGATCTCAAACACAACCTGGTTTTTCGACGGATATATTTTCATAATTCCGTCCCAGTTCAAAATTTTTAATATTTCCTGTACCGCTTTTGTAGGAATAATCATTTCGATGTTTTGAGTTACAGGTGATTCGAAACTTCTATCCATAAATGCGAGTCTTCGTCCGTCTGTTGCAACGAACTTTACCTGGTTTCCTTTTATTGCCATAAGGACGCCGTTTAAAACATATCTTGTTTCATCATACGAAATAGCAAAGGAGGTTAGCTCTAAACTTTCTTTTATTAGGGCTTGTTCAAATTCTATCGCTGCCTTTTCGTCAATATCAGGAAGCTTTGGATAGTCTTCTTTCGAAAGCCCCATAATTTTGAAAACTGCTTTTCCTGATCTTATGGTCACGGAATTGTTTTTTGCAACAGACAGTTCAACCTCCCCTTCCGGGAGTTCTCTTACTATTTCCTGTGTCTTTTTTGCGGGCAGCGTAATACTTCCTTCTTTAACGACTTTGCAGGGAACCTGCGTCGAAAGACCCACTTCAAGATCTGTTCCAACGAGACGAAGCTGACCATCCCCAACCGTTTCAATGAGGATATTTGAAAGAATAGGAAGTGTATTTGTTTTATTGGAGGTAACGCTTCCGGCGAGAGAGATACTCTTAAGAAAGTTATTTTTTGTAACGAGGATTTCCATTCCAACTCCCCTTTTCTTTTATTCTATCAAAATTTTAAATATAGTCATCATAATATTAAGGGATGTGAATATGTTGATAACCAGCATAAACCGTTACTGAGATATAACTTGTGTCTCAGAGATGTTGTGAATAACTACTTCACACTTTTCAACATATCCTTTATTTCAGAAATAACGCGCATTCGTTTTGGATCCGCTTCGACGTCTTTTGATATTTTTTGGCAGGCGTGTAAAACAGTTGTGTGATCACGGCCGCCAAAATATTCACCAATCTCCGGATAAGAATGAGAAGTGAGAGTGCGAATAAGATACATTGCTATTTGCCTGGGTTCTGCAACGGATTTTGTTCTGCTTTTCGAGCGAAGATCAGAAACGCGGATATTAAAATAATCTGCGACCAGGCGCTGGATTTGATCCATATTAATTTTCTTTTCTTCCTCTTCAACCGAGTCTCTAAGGGTTTGTTTGGCTAGAGAAAGATCGATTGGTTTCCCTGTCAACGTTCCACAAGCCACAACCCTAATAAGAGCGCCTTCCAGCTCGCGAACGTTTGACTTGAACTGACTAGCGATAAAGAAACAAACGTCGTCCGGGACGGACGCTGTTTCTTTCTCCATCTTTTTTTTCAAAATAGCAACGCGAGTTTCAAAGTCCGGGGGCTGAATATCGGTCACAAGGCCCCAGCCAAAACGAGAAACCAGCCGCTCTTCTAAACCAGGTATATCTCTTGGTGGGCGGTCACTCGAAACAACAATTTGCTTGTGAGCATCGTAGAGGGTATTGAAAGTATGAAAAAACTCTTCCTGAGTGGCCTCTTTTTCAGCTAAAAAGTGAATATCATCAATTAATAAAAGATCCAGGTTTCTATATTTTGATCTAAATTGATTGGTTGAGCGTGTCTGAATAGCGGTTATGAGTTGGTTTGTAAATTTCTCACTGGAAATATATAAAACCTTAAAACTGGGGTTCCTGCGCTTCATCTCATGAGCTATGGATTGCATGAGATGTGTTTTACCAAGTCCGGTCGGCCCATGTATGAAAAGAGGATTGTAATTCTTTGCAGGAGCCTCACTTACAGCAACTGCCGCAGCGTGCGCAAAGCGATTTCCTGGGCCGACAACGAAATCGTTGAAAGTATAGCACCTGTGAAGCGCGGACTCTTGGAATCCAAGCGATTCCTGAGAGGGTTTGCCCGAAGGGGGTGAGTGTTTTGGGTAGACAGAAGATTTCGCAGCCGGAGGGAGTGGTTTTTCCACAACCTCATAACTAATGTTTCTTGGGCTTCCCAAAACATCCCGAACCGTGCTTTGGATGAGGTTGTGATAGTGGTCGCGAAGCCAATTTCCAAAATAGCTGTCGGGAACAGCTAAAATAAGATTTTCCTCCGAAAGTGAGCGGATGTGGAGTGGCTCTAGCCAGGTTTTATAGGACTGCTCGCTGAGCTCTTTAGAGAGATGGGAACACACCTTTTCCCAAAGAGCGGCGTGAGCGGAGCGGGGCTCAGACACGACGATATCCACAGGCCAAAAACCCGACAAACAAGGAAAATTCAGAGGTAAAGCAAAAGAAATTCACAGGGGTCATTGACTTATCCACAGGAAATGCAGGTTTATTAATGAGGCCAACGCGGTTATTTTAAGGCCGGCAAAAGAAAAAACCAAGGCCTTTTGAGCGCCCCTCTACAAATATCCGTTTGCGTACCAGAAAAGACTTAGGTTATAATGCGGCCTCCAAAGCGGAAAAAACGGCCGCATTCTTTAAAAACAAGGAATGCGGTTTTTTTGTCACCCCCCCCCGGCAAAAGCCGGCAAAGACTTAGAAAAGGAAAGGTTGCAGCAGCGTGCCAAAAAGAACGTATCAGCCATCCAAGCGCAAGAGAAGATCGAAGCACGGGTTTAGAGCCCGGACTGCCACAAAGGGCGGAAAAGAAGTGATTCAGCGGCGGCGGAAAAAAGGCCGGAAAAGACTTACTATTTCCATCCATTCCAAATAATAAATTGGAGCGCACGATCACCAAAAGCCAGTTTCCGGCGAGTGAGCGATGACGCTATTTGGCCAGCCTAAACGCGAGCCCCCCCAGACCTTCCGGAAAGATCAGCGAATCTTAAAGCGGCGAGACTTTCAGCGTGTCTTTGAGCGCGGCAAGTCTTTCCGCTCAAAGTGGATAATCGTTCGAATTGAAAAAACTCCCGAAGGGGCGGAAAAGTCAAAAATAGGTTTGGTGATAAGCCGTAAAGTAGAGCCAAAAGCGACCCGCAGAAACCTTTGGAAAAGAAGGGTTCGCAACGCGGTTAGGCTTTTTGCATCCGGAATGACACCGGGATTTATGGTTGTGGTGCAGGCGAGGGCAAACCCAAGGCTGCCCAAGCAAGAAGAAATAGAAAAAGAACTCAAAGCAATTCTCGCGGAAAGCGGAGCGATTAAGGCGTGAATAAATCCGGAAGAGTAAAAAACGCGGCGACGAGTGTTTTGCTAAGCGTGTTGTCTGGATACAGAAATTGGGTTTCGCCCGCGTTGGGAGAAAACTGCAGATTTTACCCAAGCTGTTCTGCCTACGCTGAACAGGCTATCGGAACAAGGGGCCCCATAAAAGGTCTTCAGCTCGCTCTTTCAAGGCTTTTGAAATGTCACCCGCTTCATCCCGGAGGCTATGATCCCGTTGAATCCTGAACCGAAAAACGAAAAAAATTATCTGATCGCGCTTGTTTTATCCATGGTTGTGATGCTGGGATATCCGTTTGTGCTCAAGCTTCTTTATCCGCCAGCTCAGCACATCGAGAAAAGCACAGACGGTGAACCTGCAACGCCCGATGCGGGCACACCGCGCGAAGAATACCTTCGCGCCAAAAAGCCCCAGCCCATAAGCAACGAACCGCTGGTCGAGCCCGAGATTGTCCGCTTTGAAAACGAGCTTTATGAAGCCGAATTTTCTACACGCGGCGGATCTGTGACGAGGCTTGTTTACAAAGGAGATGCCGGAAGACAACAAGTTACAAGAAATGTTCTTTTCGAAGGAGTTCCATTTGAGCCGGGGCTCCTGACATTGCGAATTTCTCAGGAGCCTGTAGATCTTTCCCGGGCAATATTTCGAGTCCTTGACGGCAGTGAAAACAGAGATGAAATAATTTTTCAGTTTGAAAAACCCGGACAGTTTCGAATTACCAAACACTTTGTTTTGAGCCATTCAGAACCGATTATTAGCCTCGATGTGGCCATCGAAAACCTTGCTTCCGAAACCCGGCAAATCCCCCTTGAGTTTGATGCCGGAATTCACGCCGATCATTTGCTTCATCAGCAGAATCCACATGAATTCAGCATTGTTGCATGGAATGGCAAAGCCGTAACAGCCGACATGAAGCACGTGTCTAAGAAGGGGTTTCATTTATCTGAGAATGTGGCCTGGGCGGGCGTTGTAAAAAAGTACTTTGCCATACTTCTAAAACCGGAATGGAAAACGGTTGCTGTTGAGGGTCGCTCCGAAGATCCTATTTTGTGGAGCACGCTTCTCATGGAACCGCTTTCTGTTAAAGCTGGAGAAACGGTTCGAAAAGAAATTTTTGTCTACGCCGGACCGCAGCGGTATGAGACGCTGGCGAGTTTTAATGTTGGATTTGAAAACATGCTTTCGCGGGGATTCTTTGGCCCGCTCAAAATTCTATTCCTTAAAGCGCTCAAGGCCTCTCATCGGTTCACGCATAATTTTGGATGGGACATCATTCTTTTGACGCTTATTCTCAAGCTTCTTTTCGCGCCGTTCACGCATATGAGCTATAAGTCGATGGAGAAAATGAAGGCGATTCAGCCCAAGCTCAAATCATTACAGGAGCGCTACAAAAACGATCCCGCGCGCCTTAACAAAGAAATGATGGAACTGTATAAAAGAAATCGTGTTAACCCCATGGGCGGATGCCTGCCGATGGTTTTACAGATTCCAATATTTATCGCGTTTTACCAGGTTTTGAACGAGGCAATTGAGCTTAAGGGGGCCCCCTTTATTGGATGGATCCATAACCTTGCCGAGCCCGACCGGCTTTTTATGTTCCCGTTTTCTTTGCCTGTTGTGGGAGACAGCTTCAATCTTCTTCCCCTCTTCATGATTGCGTCTATGGTGGTGCAGCAAAAGATGACGCCTCAATCCGGTGTTTCTCCGGAGCAGCAAAAAGTCTTCGCGTTCATGCCGCTTGTCTTCGGATTTATTTTTTACAATATGCCCTCCGGGCTCGTGCTTTACTGGTTCCTCAACAATGTGCTTTCGATTATTCAACAAGGATTCGTAAAGCGCATCGTTGTAACGCTTCACCATGAAGATCGCCATTCTGACTAAATCCAAAAGCAGAGCGCTTCCCGGAAATCCATTTCCCTCGGACGGTTTTCTCCAACTATGAACACCCAAGAATTCGATGCGATTGTTGTAGGCGCCGGACACGCCGGTGTAGAGGCCTCGCTTTGTCTCGCGCGAGCCGGCTATCAGGTTATGCTGTTGACCATGGATCGTAAAGCGATTGCCAGGATGTCGTGCAATCCGGCCATTGGCGGAATTGCCAAGGGACACATGGTCCGCGAAATTGATGCGCTCGGCGGCGAAATGGCGTTAGCGACCGATGCTACCGGAATTCAGTTTAGAATGCTCAACCGGTCCAAGGGGCCGGCCGTTTGGTCTCCGCGCGCGCAGGCTGACAAAAAGCAATACTCCGCGTATATGGAGCGAGTCATAGAAAGCGAACAAAACATTGTTTTGAAGGAAGGCCAAGCGGTAGAGATTTTGCTTTCTGGAAACAAGGCCGTTGGAATTCGAACGCAAGACGGCGAAGCGGTGAAAAGCCGCGCTGTCATTTTGACCACGGGAACCTTTTTACAGGGACTTATCCACGTTGGTGAAAAAAACTATTCGGGGGGGCGGATCGGCGAGAAACCCGCCATTGGTCTCAGTGATTCTCTCCGGAACATAGGAATCGAACTCGTCCGGTTTAAAACGGGAACACCTCCGCGCCTTGATGCGAAAAGCATACGTTGGGAAGGTCTTGAAGAACAAAAAGGTGATGATCCCCCCGCCCCCTTTTCATACAGAACGAAAAGTTTAGATGTTCAGCAAATGTCCTGCTATTTGACCTACACCAATGAAAAAATACATCGCTACATCAAAGACAATCTTCACCGTTCGCCGCTTTATGGCGGAACCATCAAAGGCACGGGGACACGGTATTGTCCGTCGATCGAAGATAAGATTGTTAAATTTGCTGATAAGACGAGACATCAGATTTATTTAGAGCCTGAAGGCCGCGACACGGATGAGATTTATGTGAACGGGTTGTCTACGAGTCTGCCAGAGGATATTCAGCGTGCGGTTGTGGCGGAGATTCCCGGTCTGGAGAATGCGAAGTTCATTAGGCTCGGTTATGCGATCGAGTACGATTGTGCCCCACCAACACAGCTTTATCACTCACTCGAAACTAAAAAAATTGAGGGCTTGTATCTTGCAGGACAAATTAATTGTACTTCGGGGTATGAGGAGGCTGCCGCGCAAGGACTGATGGCAGGACTCAACGTGATTCGAAAGCTTCGCGGGCAGCCAGCTTTTGTTTTAGACAGATCGGAGGCTTACATCGGAGTGCTTATTGATGATCTTGTAACGCGCGGCACTAACGAGCCTTACCGGATGTTTACTTCCCGCGCGGAGTTTCGCCTTCTGTTGAGGCAGGATAATGCGGATGAGAGGCTGATGCCGTATGGGCATGAATTTGGGTTAATATCCAACGAAACCCTTGAGGCTATGAACCAAGGAAAAGAAAAAATTCGCCGCGACCTTGAAAGCATGAAGCAAAAATTTTACCAAGGAGCATCGGTCTACAGCCACCTAAAGCGCCCAGGAAATGACTATAAATACATATTAGAAAACAACTTACACCAATCAACATTAAGTCCCGAGCAGGCGCTCAAGGCGCAAATTTATGCGAAGTATGAAGGCTATATCGTCCGCCAGCTCCAAGAGGTAGAAAAATTCAAGAAGATGGAGCGAAAGCAAATTCCACAAAAAATCGAATACAATCAAATTCGAGGAATAAGCCGAGAGGCCCAAGAGAAACTCAAAAAGATTCGCCCTGCGACCATTGCCCAAGCCGCCAGAATTCCGGGCATATCCCCCTGTGACCTTACCCTCCTGGCTGTGTATTTAGAGAAGAACGGTAAAAGCTTTTCGTCAGACTAGGATCCCATACACCCCCATGTTTCACGTGAAACATGGGCGGCCCGCTCAATAGACCTACATTATTTTTGAAATTAATCCGACCGAAGCGTTTTTTTCTTGAGATTTCAAAGTAAGACGGATAGGATGCGATCGGTGTTTCACGTGAAACAATGCCGGAGGGCGGGATGAAAAAAATCTTTTCTTTTTGTAATCAAAAGGGCGGCGTAGGAAAAACAACGTCTGCTATAAATTTGGCCACGCTTGCAGCAAAGGCAGGCTATAAGACCTTGCTTATCGATATGGACTCCCAGGGAAATGCCACAAGCGGACTCGGAATAGAAAAAACGGAACTTTCATTCACAAGTTATCAACTTCTTGTGGATAACCAGGAAATTGCGCCGGGGATATTAAAGACAGGAATTAAAAAACTCGACATCATTCCTGCCAACACCGATCTCTCAGGGGCCGACCTTGAACTTGTCGCGGCGAATCGTCGGGAGTATGTCCTCTCTGAAAGGATAAAGGCTATAGCGCCCCAATATGACTTTATTTTTATTGATTGCCCGCCATCTCTTGGGCTTGTAACAATCAACTGTCTAACCGCAAGCGATTATCTTTTAATACCTCTGCAGTGCGAATACTACGCTCTTGAGGGATTGGGGCAGTTGCTGCATACGTTTCAGCTTGTAAAAGACAATTTAAACGAAGGTCTGGAGGTCGGCGGAGTTATTTTAACAATGGCGGACTTCAGAACAAATCTAACGCAGCAAGTTATTGAGGAGGTCAAAGCTTTCTTCAAAGAAAAGGTTTTTGAGGCCATTATTCCAAGATCTGTCAAACTCTCGGAAGCCCCGAGCTTTGGGAAGCCCGCCGTGCTTTATGATCCTCAGAACAAAGCGTCAAAGAGCTACGTCGCCATGGGGCGCGAATTCGTGAAAAGATTTTCGGAGAAAGAAAAGCAAAAAAGTGCCAATCCAGATGAAGAAAAGGCGGCGGAGCAGGCAGCTGCAGAGCTCAAGAATCCGCCGATAGATTCTTCCGAAAAGAAAGAGGAGAGTGACTATGAAAAAAGCCCTAGGTAAAGGCCTAAGTGCTTTAATACCAGATAGTTACGTTAAAGAAAAAAAATCGGAACAGCATGGCTCTCCGTCGGCGGCGGCTGGTTCGGGAACGAACTCGAAACCAATCAACAATCTGCTGGAGCTCATCCCCATTTCGCAAATTCGGCCCAACCGCGATCAGCCCAGAAAGGTTTTTGACCCGGATGCCATCGCGGATTTGGCCGCATCCATTCAAGAAAAAGGCATTCTTCAGCCTGTGGTGGTCAAAAAAATTGGAGAGCAAGTCTATGAATTGATTTGCGGAGAAAGACGCTTCCGCGCGGCAACGCTCTGCGGCTTGGAAAAAATCCCTGCAGTTATTAAGGATATTGCACCCGCAGAATTCCTCGAATGGGCGCTTATCGAAAATATACAGCGTCAAGACCTTAACCCCATAGAAGAAGCAGAGGCGTACGAAAAACTTGCGGAAGAACATATGATTTCGCAAGATGAGGTAGCTAAAAGAGTTGGAAAAAAAAGAACAACAGTTACCAATACACTTCGTCTGCTTAGACTCCCGCAGGATATCCGCGTGTGGATTGCGGAAGGCCGGTTAACAGCAGGGCACGCGCGAGCGCTATTGGCTCTTTTAACGCCAGAGCATCAACGGCAAATCGCAAAAAGAATCATTGAAGAAAACCTTTCAGTTCGACAAGTGGAAGCTTTGGTTAGCCGAAGCGTTGCCCATAAGCGGCACGCCAAGAAGGCGCGTCATCTTAGCCCCGAAATTCTGGATTTGGAAAACCGCATGGCCAGACAGCTGGGTGCCCAGGTGAAGCTTCACCCGAAAAAAAACATGAAGCAGGGGCGCATTGAGATTTTGTATTACTCTCTGGATGAGCTGGATGCAGTTTTGGAACGCCTCGGGGTTGCCAAAGCCTAACCCATAGTTAGTGTTTCAGAAATCGAGCACAAAGAGCATTTCTCGCTCATTGACACGCAAAATGTGTGTGTTATAATCGCCGCTCTTTTTAAAAGTTCATAGCAAAGGATCACATGAAATTATCACTTAAGTTTCTTGCGCTTGGTTTTTCGCTTCTCGCAATTGCCGGCTGCGGTCCCGCAGCCACCCAGGGTGGAGCCAAAGAAATAAAAGTCGCTTTTTGGGGAAGCCCCGAAGAAATCGACATCATCACGTCTTCTATTAAAGATTGGCAAGCAAAGCATCCCGACATTAAAATTGTTTTTGAGCATACGCCTTACACGGGATATGACAGCAAGATTTTAACCCGCATCGCGGGAGGCGCTGCTCCCGATATTATTGCAACAGAAGTCGACTATTTTGTCACCTTCGCGAGCAAGGGTGTTCTTGAAAATCTTACACCCTATGCGTCGTCCGATCCGGAATTTTCCAAGGACGCTTTTTTTCCATCCATTCGCGATCGTTTTTCCGTTAATGGTGATCTTTATGCTGTGCCCCGTGACGTAGCGCCGTTTGCGTGTGTCTTCTATAATAAAAAACTGTTTGATGAAGCTGGGCTTGCCTATCCCACTGATGATTGGACATGGGATGATCTGCTCCGCATGGCGAGAGCACTGACCAAGCAGGATGAAAACGGGCGCACCGTTCAGTACGGTTTTTATGGCTGGGCGTGGCAGAATTTTATTTATGGCAACGGCGGCGCCCTTGTTGACGATGTGGCGCATCCGACCGCAACCAAAATAAATGATCCGAAAACGATTCAAGGACTTCAGTTTTATTCCGACCTCGTCAATCTCTACAAAGTTATGCCGGCTCCCGTGGCGCTCGCTAATCTCGGAATGGGGATTGATCTGATGTTTGCGAGCGGACGACTCGGGATGTTTCTCTCTGGAATCTGGGAAACCCCCGGACTGCGCCGTTACAACTTTGATTGGGACGTGGTGATGTTTCCTAAAAATTCGGAAGGGGAGCGCGCCTTTGGGTCCGGCGGGTCAGGTTATGCGATTCTGAAGTCGTCCAAAAACAAAAAGGAAGCTTGGGAAGTTATCAAGGCATTGACCGGCCCCGAGGGCCAGCGAGAGCTTGCTCGCCGGGGACTTGCGCAGCCTTCGCTTATTGATGTAGCAAAATCCGAAGCTTGGGCTGGAAATCCCGATCCGCCGGCTAATAAAAAAATGTTGAATGAAGCGGTGAATCATATTGTTTTTTCTCCGTTTGATTCTCGCTGGCACGAAATCGAGCAGAAGTATTTGATTCCCAAACTGGATCTGGTTTTTAACGGAAAGAAGACAGCTGCCGAAGTGCTGGAAGAAGTTGCTCCAAAGATGAATGAAATTTTAAAATCCCCACAAAAGTGAGGAAAAAGAGGATATCCATGACCACGACGTTGACTAAGAGACCGAAAAAGCAAGCATCGAAAACAGCCAAGGCGAAGGCCCCGCAGGCTAAAGAAATTCGCAAGTTTGAAAACAAATACGGCTACTTTACTGAGTGCGGGAGCGAGTACGTCATTAAGGATCCTCGCACGCCGCGTCCGTGGGTTAATGTCTGTGCGAATGAAAACTACGGTTTCATTGTCACTCAAACGGGCGGTGGATTTTCATGGTTTGGAAACTCCCAGCTTTCACGCTTGACGACATGGTATCAAGATCTTATCCGCGACCCGTACGGCAAGTATGTTTATGTTCGCGACAATCAATCAAAGAAGCATTGGTCGACCACCTGGAAGCCGACTGGCTTCAAATATGATTTCTACGAAGCCCGTTATGGTTTGGGGTACACGAAGTTCACGACAAAGTACCAGGACATTAAAACGGAACAAGTGATGTTTGTTCCTCGTGAAGACAGCTGCGAAATCTGGAAAGTTACTCTGACCAACGAAAGCAAAAAAGCGCGTCAGCTTAGCGTTTTTCCTTTCTTTGACTGGTGCTTGGGCAACGGAACGGAAACGCACCGCGAGTTTCAGAAAACTTTTATCGAAGTTCAGATTAACCGTAAACTCGGTGCAATTATTGGAAGAAAGCGGCCGCCGCTTGTCCCGCCGCATATTTCCTCAGGTCTGAAAGACACACCTCTCACCGGTGTTCTCGCTTTGACCAATCAGAAGCCTGTTGCCTATGACGGTGATAAGGAAACATTTATCGGGATGTACGGAACCTATGATGCCCCCAAGGCGGTTGTTGAAGGCAAGGTTCAGAATCGCCGCGAACTTGAAAAATGGGGCGATCCGATAGCCGCGATGCAGGCCAATGTCAGTCTCAAGCCGGGCGAAAGCAAGACACTTGTTTTCTTGCTCGCGCGCCTCGAAGACCCGACAAAAGCGGCAGGCATCATTAAGAAGTACAGCTCCTTGGCAACGGTGAAAAAAGAATTCGACCGTATTACGGGCTACTGGAATGATCTGACAGACAAATCTTGGATTGAGACGCCAGACGAAGCCATGAATTTTGTAACAAACAAATGGTATCGCTATCAGGCGCTCTGCGCGAGAATGTGGGCCAAAACAGCCTATTATCAGTGCTCAGGCGGTATTGGTTATCGCGATCAGCTTCAGGACTCGAATTGCCTTTTAGAGAGTGATCCGGCGATTACCCGCAAACAGATTCTTGTTCATGCCGAACAGATGTTTCCAGATGGAACTGTTTACCACTGGTGGCATCCGGGAACGGGGATGGGGGCACACACGGAGATGGTTGACGACCTTCTCTGGCTTGCGCTCATTACGTTGAACTATATTGATGAAACAGGCGATGAAAGCATTCTTGATGAAGTGGCTCCTTTTGTGACCAAAGCGGGTCAACCCAAGCAGCAAGGATCCGTTTATGAGCACATCATTCGTTCATATGAAAAAGTGCTTTCCCGCTGGTCTCCCCGCGGTCTTCCGTTAATGGGTGAGGGCGACTGGAATGACGGCATGAGCCATGTTGGGCCGAAGTGGAAAGGTGAATCTGTTTGGCTCGGGCACTTTTTTCACGGGCTTTTGAATCGCCTTGCACCGATTTGTGAAAAGCGCGGTGAAAAGGATCGTGCGGTGAAGTATCTCGATCGGGCCAAAAAATTGAAGGACGCCATAAATCAGCATGCGTGGGACGGCGAATGGTATATCCGTGCCACACGTGATAACGGTATTCCTCTTGGAAGCAAGTCGCAGGAGCGCGGGAAGATTTTCCTGAATGCACAAACCTGGGCTGTCATTTGCGGCACGGCAACGCCAGAGCGCGCCCGCACCGCCATGAACTCTGCATACAAGTGGCTCTATCGTGAATATGGACCGCTTCTTTTTACTCCCGGATACGACAAGCTGGATGAGACGATTGGTTACCTGTCCCGTTATGCTCCGTCCGTCCGCGAAAATGGCGGCGTGTATACGCACGCTTCATGCTGGGGTGTTCAAGCCGCTGTCATGATGGGTGATGCGGAACAAGCCTACTCAGCATACAAGAATATGTGCCCGGTATATCGCGGTTTGGATCCGGATAAGTACTATGCTGAACCTTATGTGACGCCGGGCAACGTCGATGGTCCTGACTCGCCTAATTTTGGACGCGGCGGCTGGTCTTGGTATTCCGGTTCAGGCTCATGGATGCAGAAAGTTGCATATAACTGGATTTGCGGTATTCGTGCGTCGAAAGATGGTCTTATTGTGGATCCTGTGATTCCGAAGACCTGGAAGTCTTTCAAAGCGAAAAGAACCTTCCGCAAATCTGTTTACATGATCGAAGTGAGTAATCCGAAGGGTGTTAACAAGGGTGTGAAAGAAGTCCTTGTCGATGGCAAGAAAATTCCCTCTAACGTTCTGCCAGCTTTTTCGGATGGGAAGATTCACAAGGTTCAAGTAACTCTCGGTTAATCAAGTTTAATAAAACTCCACAGCCGCCAAAAGACTTGCTGCGCGGCTGTGGAGTTTTGTTTTTAAAGACCTTCCCCGGGTTATGCGGCTTTAAAATCTTCTTCAGGCGGCACCCCATTGATTTTCCCAGCGATGACACAAACGGCAAGCATCAAGAAAAGTAAAATAATCTCAGGGTTCCTGAAGGTTGCTTTTTTCGCCGTACTATTTTTTCACGCCCCAGACATTTTTGCTCAAGAGAACCAGCCTAAACCCTTTGAAGTTCTCCCTGACGACAAACCGCTAGCATCCTCGTCAAGATTTGTTGTTATCGATGATTTTAATACTGGAAAATTTACAGTTCGGCAAGGCGCTACATGGAGAATAAAACAGCCTGCCATTGGTGCCCTTGACCTTTCCGTAGACAAGATCGATGGGCGAAGCCCCATTCGCGGACATTCCCTCAAAGCGGTTTTTAACCTTTCCAAAAAAGAGCAAGTTTTTTTTGAAACGTTTCTCGATCGTCTTGACGTTAGCAAGGCCGACGCCTTTGTGTTTAAAGGAAAGTTAGAAACCCCTAAAAAAGAACCCTTTCGAGGGCGCGTTCGTGTGACCTTGGTAGATTGGAAGCACCAAAAGGTATCCCAGGATGTGACAGCGTCATTTCCCGATGCGGGCACAGGCTGGTCCGAAATTGTTCTGCCTATTAGCCTTTTCAAGACGCTGGACAGGGATCAACTTATAACACTTCGTTTTTCGATCATATCCCAGGATGATCCCGTGCGCGGAACCTTGTGGCTGGATGAGATTTCTTTTTTTGGTATGGAGAATCTTTCTTTTCAGAGCCACCGAGACAACCTGTCGGGGTTTCCGTCACAAATGCTTTCGGAAATCCGCAGAAAAAAGCTCAAAGGCGAACGAAACGATAAAAAACTTCTTAAAGCTATTGCCGCTGATACCTGGGAGTTTTTTAAAAACTCGAAAGATACACAGACGCGCCTCATTGTGGATCATATTCGAGTTGGAGAGGCGCCGCTCATCGGGGATTACACCTCCACAACCAATATGGCAATGGACTTTCTGGCGATCGTCTCCGCAATGGACTTAGGTTTTATCGCACGAGAGGAAGCGGTTAATCGCGTCAAAGAGAACCTTCAGACAATGGCCCGAATGACCCGGTACGACGGGTTTTTTTATAACTTTTACGACACGAAAAAACTATCTGTACAAAGAGAGTATATTTCTACAGTCGACAGCGGCTGGTTAGCCATTTCTCTTGTTGTGATCCGCCAGGCGTTCCCAGAACTGCATGCGGAGGTCACTAAATATCTGGACGCTTTCGATTTTGGGGAATTTCTTGATCCTGAGAACAACCAGCTGGTGGTGGGATTTGATGTTCCTGCAAGAAACTTCGGAATGTATCACTATGGGATGCTCGTTACGGAAGCCCGCGCCACGAGCTTCTATGCGATAGGTAAAGGGGATGTCCCCAGGGATCATTGGTGGTTTCTTTATAGAACGCTTCCGGAAGTGTGGGAGTGGCAGAAGCAAAAGCCCAAGGGGACGTTTAAGGTTGCAGAAGGAGTGGAATACTTTTCCGGATATTACGAAAAAGGCGACAAAAAATTTGTGCCCAGCTGGGGCGGGTCGCTTTTTGAGGTTCTAATGCCGACGCTCGTATTGAAGGAAAGGGAGCTTGCACCCAATGGACTTGGCCTTAATAATCGAATCATGACGGAGCTGCAAAGAGATTATGCTCTCGTTGAGAAAAAATACCCTGTTTGGGGCATCTCGCCCGCAGCAGACAGCAACGGCAGGACCTGGCAGTACCTGGAACTTGGTGTCCCTGAGCTCGGCGCCAAAGGATACCCTGACCGAGAAGTCATAACGCCGCATGTCAGCTTTTTGGCTTTGGACAGTCTGCCAAAGGACGCTATTCAAAATATTCGCAAGCTTTTGGATTATCCCATCTATGGGGATTACGGCTTTTATGACGCCATTAACCTTAAAAATAATCGGGTTAATCCCCAGTATTTGGCCTTGGATCAGGGAATGATTTTGGTCGCCATTTGTAATTATCTGTCGGGCGGGGCAATTCAAAATCGCTTTCATGCGGATCCGGTGGGAAAAAAGGCAGAAAGCCTTCTTTCAAAAGAAACATTTTTTAACTCATAACTAGGGCTTTAAAAATGATTTGTTTGCATATACAATACCTTCGCTTTAAATGACTTATAGCGCTCTAATTTTTATCCCCCATCGGTGCTTCCAGTGAAAGGAGCCGAATCGTGATTAAGCAGATTTTGTTAAAAGACCGGATTCTGACAGATAAAGAGCGGAAAAATCTCGCCATCCTGGAAGTGATCCGTAAAAATGGCCCCATTTCCCGTACGGACATTTCTAAAATCACAGAGCTCAACATTGTCACCGTGTCAAATTACGTCAACCACTACATTAAGAAAGGTCTAGTGGTTGAAGGAGAGCTCGATGAATCGACGGGCGGCCGCAAACCCGTTCTTGTGGAGCTGAATCCGAAGGCCGGTTATATCGTCGGCGTTGGCCTTAACATGCTTAGTACTGTTGGCGTTTTGGTGGATCTTGAGATTAACGTGATCGCCGAGGTGAAGCGCGAAAGAAATCCTGAAAACTCTGAGACCGTGATCGAGAACATGGTCGATATGGCGCAGGAAATTATTGAGAAGGCGGAGATCGACCGCAGCAAAATTGTGGGCGTGGGGGTTGGCGTACCTGGGATTATCGATGAGCGAGGAAGGACAATCCGCTGGCCGCAAAGCCTGGGAGAGCGCGATGTAAACGTCTGCTTGTCGATTAAAGATACATTCGAACGCAGGCTCAACATTCCGACCTTTGTTGAGAACGATGCCAATGCAGCAGTGCTTGGTGAAAAATGGCTTGGTCTTGACCGCGATGTGCGGCACATGCTTTATATGTTTTCAGGGGTAGGCTGCGGCATTCTTATTAATGGCGAAATTTACCGTGGCGCAACAGGGGCGGCTGGAGAGCTCGGTATTACCAGCCCCAAGGCAGCAAAAGATTATGCTCAGCAGATCGCGGCTCAGCTGGGACGCTGGGAAATGGATCTTGGTATGGTTGTGAAGGCCCGGGAATATATGGAAAAGGGCGAATCGTCTCTCCTTAAGGATTTCACAGCAGGAAATTTGAGCAAGCTTTCCTTTAAAGATATTGTTCGGGGAGTCAAAGAGCGTGATCGTTTAACTCTTCGCGTTGTTGATGAGGTCGGCAATGAGCTCGGTAAAAAAATTGCCTTCTTAGTCAACCTTCTTAATCCGGAAGTGGTTGTGATTGGCGGCGGCATTGAAGATTGCGGCGCGCCTCTTTTGGATGCAGTTAAAACCTCGATTAAAGAATGGTCTGTTGAAGAGGCTTCTAGCCAGGTCAAAATTATTCCATCCGCTTTTGGCGAAAATGCAGTTGCTTTGGGTGTTGTGGGTATTGTTGCCCGCGAAGTTTTTGCCCAAGCCTAAGTTTTGAAAGAAGCGCGGAACAGCCGCGTTTTTGCTGGAGCCGGACGTGATTTCCGACCTTATAGCTCACCTTGAAGAACTCCGGAAGCGTATTTTTATATGTCTTATCAGTTTTGCAGCCTCTTGGGTAGCCTGCTATTTCTATTCAAGACCCCTTATTGACGCCTTTATTGCCCCCCTCCGCCGATATGATAATGCCCAGCTCGTTTTTCAGAGTCCTTACGAAGCCTTTTTAACCCACCTGAACGTTTCTGGCATTGCAGCTTTTTTTGTGTCGTCCCCTATTTTTTTTATCCAGCTTTGGAATTTTTTAACGCCCGGGCTTTATGCAGCTGAAAAAAAAGTCATTCTCCCGCTGGCCCTTCTTTCGGTGCTTCTTTTCGCGGCCGGCTTCTCTTTTGCATATTTTTTTGTCGTTCCTTTGGGGCTTCATTTTTTTCTCGGATTTCAAACCGAAAGTCTGAGACCGCTGCTTTCAATCGGCCCCTATTTTTCATTTCTTTTTTGGATGACAATTTCCTGTGGATTTATGTTTGACCTACCGCTCATTTTACTAGGCCTGATAAGGCTTGGCGTGCTGCCGGCAAAACTTTTTATCGCATCGAGAAAGATGGTAATTTTAGGTGTCTTTGTGACGGCCGCAATTATCACACCGACTCCCGATCCGGTGACGCAGTTACTGGTCGCGATTCCGATGTGGGCGCTGTTCGAAATCTGTTTTCTAGCAGCCCGGTGGATGGACCCCCCAAAAAGCCCAAAAGCCCTTAAAAACAGCTAAAGTTTGCCGCCTAAAACCCGATAAATTTTTTCACAAAAAAAGTGTTGACACCCCATAGGGGTTTGCATAGAATTACGCTCCCTTGCAGTAAGGGATATCTTAAATCCAACGCGGTTGTAGTGTTTCCCGCCTGGTTTGAAAATCAGTCTTTATCTTTCATAAGTTATTTTTTTACGGGGCCATCCCCTGAAGGGGATGCTGTCTCTTCGATCTTTCTCATTGATGTGCGGAGCCAACGTAACGATTCAATTGGATCAAATACTTTCTTATGGAGAGTTTGATCCTGGCTCAGAACGAACGCTGGCGGCGTGGATTAGGCATGCAAGTCGAACGGTAGTCTAGCTTTTTCGGACTATAGTGGCGAAAGGGTGAGTAACACGTGACTAACCTGCCCTTGGGCTCGGGATAACTTGCCGAAAGGCGAGCTAATACCGGATACGTTCTAGTTTCTTAATTGGGACTAGAAGAAAGATGGGGACTTCTTCGGAAGCCTGTCACCTTTGGATGGGGTCGCGGCCTATCAGCTAGTTGGTGAGGTAACGGCTCACCAAGGCTAAGACGGGTAGCTGGTCTGAGAGGATGGTCAGCCACACTGGGACTGAGACACTGCCCAGACACCTACGGGTGGCTGCAGTCGAGAATCTT
>CAYRBY010000010.1:0-41223 GCA_964422635.1 uncultured bacterium | reverse complement strand
GAGAAGGGTTTTAGCATCTTATGCCAGATGCCAGTTCTTGCCTTTTCCGTACGTCCGTCGGAAAAAAATTTCTTATGGCGTTTTCAGGTTTCCTGCTGGTGGGGTTTCTTATGGCCCATCTTCTTGGCAATCTTTTGATTTATTTGGGTCCGAATGCCATGAATAGTTATGCCGAGCATTTGCGCAACCTCGGCCCCCTTCTTTGGGTGGCACGTATTATTCTTTTGACGACGGTGATCACGCATATTGTGACGGCGGTTCAGTTGACCCTTGAAAACCGCGCAGCCAGACCCGTGCCTTACAAAGCCTACGAACCTGTCCGTACGACCTATGCCGCGCGTACTATGGCGATGTCGGGTCTGATCGTCCTTGCCTTCATTGTTTATCACATTCTCCATTTCACTCTGAAAGTTACGAATCCCGAAATCTCACACGGCATCGATTCGTTGGGCCGTCATGATGTTTACGGGATGGTGGTGAAGAGTTTTCAGAATCCCTTTATTGTGCTGGCGTATGTGGTGGCCCAGATCCTGCTGGCCATGCATCTGGCGCATGGGCTTTCGAGCCTTCTGCAGTCACTTGGGATTTTGAAAAATGAATGCTGCCGCGCAAAGCTCCAATGTGCGGCGCGGGGTTTTGCAGCACTGCTTTTCACGGGGTTTATTTCCATTCCG
Organism: uncultured bacterium; assembly: GCA_964422635.1. Classification (GTDB taxonomy): domain Bacteria; phylum Omnitrophota; class Omnitrophia; order Omnitrophales; family Aquincolibacteriaceae; genus ZLKRG04. The sequence goes on along the minus strand of CAYRBY010000010.1, from coordinate 40,549 downwards.
CTTTCCATTCTTTTTGGACTTGTTCGCTGAGATTGATATGACGATTAAACTGGATTCCAAAATTCCCGCCGGACCGCTTGAATCAAAATGGGACAAGCACTGCTTTGATATGAAGCTGGTGAGTCCTGCCAATAAACGCAAATACAAGGTGCTTGTGGTTGGTACAGGTTTGGCCGGCGCTTCCGCTGCTGCCACGCTTGCTGAGCAGGGGTACCAGGTCGAGTCCTTTTGTTTTCAGGACAGCCCGCGCCGGGCGCATAGCATTGCGGCCCAAGGCGGTATCAACGCAGCCAAGAATTATCAGAATGACGGCGATAGCGTGAAGCGGCTTTTTTATGACACGATCAAGGGTGGTGACTTTCGTGCGCGCGAAGCGAATGTGTACCGGCTTGCGCAGGTTAGTGCGAGCATCATTGACCAGTGTGTAGCCCAGGGTGTTCCGTTTGCCCGCGAGTACAGCGGCTATTTGTCAAACCGCTCTTTCGGAGGCGCCCAGGTGTCGCGTACTTTTTATGCACGCGGACAAACAGGCCAGCAGCTGCTTCTCGGAGCCTATCAGGCCCTTTCCCGCCAGATCGGACTTGGCGCGGTAAAGATGCACCCGCGTACGGAAATGCTGGATCTTGTCGTGGTGGACGGACAGGCCAAAGGCATTATCGTGCGTAATCTGGTGACCGGAAAAATTTCGGCGCATGCCGGAGATGCCGTTGTGCTTGCGACCGGTGGATACGGCAACGTTTTTTACCTTTCGACGAATGCCAAAGGCTGCAATGTTACGGCCATTTACCGGGCTCACAAAAAAGGCGCCCTGCTTGCGAACCCCTGCTTCACGCAGATTCATCCCACCTGCATTCCTGTGAGCGGTGACTACCAGTCGAAGCTTACGCTGATGTCGGAATCCCTTCGCAATGACGGACGCATCTGGGTTCCGCTGAAAAAAGGCGACACGCGTCTGCCGCACGAAATTCCGGAAAATGAGCGTGATTATTATCTGGAACGCAAATACCCGAGCTACGGCAATCTTGCCCCGCGTGATATTTCTTCCCGGGCGGCAAAAGAAGCCTGTGATGACGGCCGCGGCGTGGGGCCCGGAGGGCAGGGCGTTTATCTGGATTTCGCAGACGCCATCAAGCGCCTCGGCGAGAATGTGATCCGCGAGCGTTACGGCAACCTTTTTCACATGTACGCAAAGATTACCGGAGAGGATCCTTACAAGGCGCCGATGAGAATTTATCCGGCGATTCATTACACCATGGGCGGACTTTGGGTGGATTACAATCTGATGAGCAATGTCCCCGGCCTCTTTGTGATTGGGGAAGCGAATTTCTCGGATCATGGTGCGAACCGCCTTGGCGCAAGCGCGCTCATGCAGGGTCTCGCGGACGGTTACTTTGTTCTTCCTTTTACGATTGCTGATTATCTTGCGAAGACAAAGCCGGGTACCGTGAAAGCGGACCATGCGGAATTCAAAAAAGCCGAAACAGATGCCTCTGAAAAAATCAAAAAGCTGCTTTCGATTAAAGGAACTCGGAGCGTGGATGATTTTCACCGTGAGCTCGGAAAGCTTCTTTGGGATAAATGCGGCATGGCCCGTGATGAAGCCGGTCTCAAACAGGCCCTTAAAAAGATCCCGGAAATTCGTGAAGAGTTCTGGAAAAATGTAAAAGTTCTGGGCGAAGGCGAAGAGGTAAACCAGTCGCTTGAGCGTGCGGGCCGCGTGGCAGACTTTCTCGAATTCGGTGAACTGATGTGTTATGACGCACTCCACCGCAAGGAATCATGCGGCGGTCACTTCCGTACGGAGTATCAGACCGAGGACGGCGAAGCGCTCCGTAACGATGATGAATATTGTTATGTTGCGGCCTGGGAATACACCAAGTACGGCCAGGCTCCAGTGCTTCATAAGGAACCGCTGGCCTATGAAAGCGTGAAGCTTGCGCAAAGGAGTTACAAGTAATGGACCTGACTCTTCATGTGTGGCGCCAAAAAAACGGGGAAGATCAAGGACGCATGGTGAAGTATTCCGTAAAAGGGGTCAATGACCATATGTCCTTTCTTGAAATGCTCGATACCTTGAACGAAGAACTGACGGCCAAGGGGGAAGACCCGGTGGCTTTTGATCATGACTGCCGCGAAGGCATTTGCGGCGCATGTTCTCTTGTGATCAATGGACGGCCGCATGGTCCGGATGGCGGAACAACCGTTTGCCAGCTTCACATGCGGCGTTTCAAGGACGGCGACGAAATCTATATTGAGCCTTGGCGTGCCAAGGCCTTTCCCGTTCTTAAGGATTTGATGGTCAACCGCGGTGCTTTTGACCGCATTATTCAGGCGGGCGGGTTTACTTCTGCTTCTACCGGAGGGGTTCCCGATGCCAATGCTATTCTGATTCCGAAGCCGGATGCGGATAAGGCCATGGATGCTGCGGCCTGCATCGGCTGCGGAGCTTGTGTTGCCGCTTGTCCAAATGCTTCTGCCATGCTTTTTGTCGCAGCCAAGGTTTCTCACCTGGCCCTTCTTCCCCAGGGTAAAGTGGAAGCGGCGGAGCGCGTGAAAAACATGATCCGCACCATGGACAATGAAAACTTCGGAAATTGCACCAACCATTACGAATGTGAAGCTGCCTGCCCGAAAGAAATCAGTGTCGACTTCATTGCCAAAATGAACCGTGAATATCTGAAAGGTTCCACCCAGGCATGAAAGTCTGCTGTCTTGACCTCGAAGGCGTCCTGGTCCCGGAAATTTGGATCAAGGTTGCGGAGAAGACCCGCATCAAGGATCTCAGGCTGACAACCCGGGAAATCCGCGATTACGACAAGCTTATGAAATACCGGATCGCGATTTTGCGCGACCGTAAAATCACGCTGAAAGATATTCAAGACGTGATTGCAACGATCAAGCCCTTGCCTGGTGCGAAGAAATTTTTGGATGAGCTGAGAAGCCAGCGGGAGGTCATTATTCTCTCGGACACGTTTTATGAATTTGCCCGGCCTTTGATGAAACAGCTCGGCTGGCCGACGCTGTTTTGTAATTATTTGAGTGTTGATAAAAAGGGGTTTGTGTCCGATTATCACCTCCGGTTAAAAAACGGAAAAGAGCAGGCGGTCCGTGCGCTCAAGAAGCTTAACTTTCACGTGAAAGCCGCGGGCGATTCTTACAATGATTTGACGATGATTCACGCTGCTGACGAGGGGATTCTTTTTAACCCGCCGGCCGTGATTGTAAAAGAATTTCCGAAACTTCCGGTTGTCCGTAAGCATTCGGAGCTTTTGAAAAAACTTTTGGCGTAAGCCTGAGGAAAGGAGAAACTCATCATGGCAAAAAAAGAAGGAGCACGCGTGAACGTTCAGCTGCGCAGCACAGAAAGCAGCTATTCGTACTATGTGTCCAAAAACAAGCGTAACAATGCGGAACGTCTTGAACTTCGTAAGTACGATCCGACCCTGCGCAAGCATGTGGCATTCAAGGAAAAGAAGTAATTAAGACCAAGGAAAAGGCTGCATGATTGATTCTGAATTTCTCAAAATTCTGGCGTGCCCGGAAACCAAGCAAAGCCTTCAGGTTGCGGATGCTCAAACTTTGGCGCGCGTCAATGCCGCTATTGGGAGCGGCAATCTTCTCAACCGCGGCAATCAGAAAGTAGCTGGAAAGATTGACGCTGGGCTCGTGCGGCGCGACGGCCAGGTTTTGTACCCCATCCGTGAAGGGATTCCCGTGATGCTGGTTGAGGAATCCATACCTCTTCAGGGCCTCAAATAGCCTGTTCTTGAGGAATGGCAAAAATCCCCGAATGACGGGTTGACGCTGCCGGTTAATTTTGCGAGAATTTGCTCGCCCGGCCCAAGCACCCCGTCGCAAGGAGCCGATTCCAAAGAAGTAGTTTTTACGCACCCGCCCCTGCGGCCTAACCGCGGGATGGATCTTAAAAGTGAGGGATGACAATATGAAAGAAGCAGGAGTGGCTGTGGCCAAAGAAGCGACGATTAAAAATTTTATCAAGAACAATTACCGCCATTTTAACGCAGCCGTGATCGTGGACGCTGCGCAGGCATGGGTCGATCACCTGAACGGCGGCAACAAAATGCTGCTGACTATGGGCGGCGCGATGAGCACGGCAGAGCTCGGCATTACGCTTGCCGAAATGATCCGCCAGGACAAGGTTCACGCGATCTGCACCACGGGCGCCAATCTTGAAGAAGATGTCTTTAATCTCGTTGCGCACAGCGAATACGAGCGCGTTCCCCACTACCGGCATCTGACAGCGGAAGAGGAAGTGGCTCTGCATGACCGCGGACTGAACCGCGTGACGGACACCTGCATTCCGGAAGATACGGCCATGCGCCGCATCGAAAGCGAAGTGCTCCACTTCTGGCAGAAAGCAGACAAGGAAGGCAAGCGTTACTTCCCGTATGAATATATGTATCAGCTCCTGAGGAGCGGCCGTCTTGAGAAGTATTACGAAATTGATCCTAAGAACTCCTGGATCCTTGCAGCCTGTGAAAAGAACCTTCCGATTTTTACGCCGGGCTGGGAAGATTCCACCCTTGGCAATATGTTTGTCGGCCAGGTTCGGAAAAAGAATGTTTCGACACTGAATGTTGTAAAGTCCGGACTTGAACTGATGGATACCCTGATTGACTGGTACCTGACCAACACGGCAGGCGCAGGCAATATCGGTTTCTTTCAGATCGCGGGCGGTATTGCCGGTGATTTCCCTATTTGCGTTGTGCCGTTGATCAATCAGGACCTCAAAGGCGACTGCAAACTCTGGGGTTATTTCTGTCAGATTTCCGACAGCACTACATCTTACGGGTCTTACAGCGGCGCTGTGCCGAATGAAAAGATCACGTGGGGAAAGCTGGACGGTAACACACCTCGCTTCATTATTGAGTCGGACGCAACGATTGTGGCGCCGCTGGTGTTTGCGTACGTCCTTGAAATGTAAAAACCGGTTACAAGGAAAACAAAAAAGGGCCCCTTTAAACGGGGCCCTTTTTATTTTGGGGAGAAATAGTTTTAAGAGTTAAGAAGGCGAGCGGTTTCAAGCGCGGCATATGTCAAAATCATATCCGCACCCGCGCGTTTGATGGAAAGAAGGGCTTCCATCATGGCGTCTTTTCCGGAGAGCCAGCCCTTTTGAGCCGCGGCCATAATCATCGCATATTCACCGCTCACGCTATAAGCCGCCACAGGCACGGTTGAAACTTTCCGGACTTGGGTGATGACATCCAGGTAAGCCAGGGCCGGCTTGACCATGACGATGTCCGCACCTTCTTCAATGTCCAGTTTCACTTCTCGAACCGCTTCCCGGATATTAGCCGGATCCATCTGATAGGTTTTTTTATCCCCGGAACGCGGAGCGGAGTCCAGCGCTTCACGGAAAGGTCCGTAAAAAGCTGAAGCATATTTTGCGGAATACGCCAGGATGCCAGTTTCTTCAAAGCCGCCCCTGTCCAAAGTCTTCCGGATTGCGCCAACACGACCGTCCATCATGTCGGAAGGTGCCACAAAATCCGCTCCGGCCTGAGCCTGGGAGAGGGCCATGGCGGAAAGAATCGCAAGGGTTTCATCGTTAATTATTTTTCCGTTGCGCACAAGGCCGTCATGGCCGTCGCTGGAATAAGGATCCATGGCTACATCTGTAATGACGGCAATCTCCGGGCACTGATCTTTTAGAGCTTTGACAGTTTCCTGCAGCAGGCCCTTGGGGTTGCGGGACTCCGAGGCCGTTTTGTCCTTGAGTTTGTCAGGTAAAGCAGGAAAAAGAGCCACAGCTGGAATGCCAAGAGAGGCCGCTTTCCGCGCTTCTTTAAGTAAAAGGTCGCGGCTCAAACGGAAGACCCCGGGCATGGATGTGATCGTTGTCTTGGTGTTTTTTCCCGGGATCAAAAAAAGAGGAAGAATCAGATTCTCAGGGACGAGACGTGTCTCCCGGGCCAAGGCCCGGATAGCAGCGCTTCGGCGGTTTCTGCGCGGCCGAACAGTAAGGAAAAAATTGTGCCCTCGGGATTTTGATGACATGGCTCTATTCTAAGCCGAGAGCAGAGGTTTTTAAACCGGAATCTCTTGCAAGGGTTGCCAAATGCGTCCGGAAAACTTATGATGCCTGTCTGGTTTGAGCCGCAGCATTAACCCCGGAGGAAGCCATGGGTGTCTACGGAACCTTTGAAATCGAAATTACGGATTTCCGGGAGGATCCCCCCAACGATTCTGCCTTCGAAGTCATTTTTGATGTTCGAGGACCGCTGAACCGGTATGAAATGCGTCTGGTTTATTTTACCGAAGATTTCCTGGTTCGTTATTTCCGTATCCGCTGGTTTAAAAGACTGCCCCAGGAAGAAAAAAAGCTTCTCCGAGAAAAGCGGCCGCTGTTTGTCCGATGGGCTATTATGAAACTTGAAGAAGCGATCAAAAAGGATTCCCCGGATGAAAAAATCGGGGTCGATTATGAATCCGATGCTGCCTGGGCGGAAAAAGTAGAAAAGGGAATTTTGAAACCTTCCAGTGAAGCCCAAAGCGATACGCTTTTTATTTTAAAACTCTAGGGGATTCTCGCGTGAAAGCAAAACAGAAAATTAAGGAAACCGCTCTTGTGACCGGAGCGTCATTTGGAATAGGTCTTGAGATGGCACGCCTTCTGGCCCGTGAGGGGCATGACCTTGTTCTCGTCGCGCGCTCTGTGGAGAAACTCAATGAAGTGGCTCGGGAGCTTGAAAAGGAAGGCGTTAAAGTTCATATCCTTGTAAGGGATCTCTCTTTGCCGGGATCCGCAAAGAGCCTTTACGAGGAAGTGGTGAAACGGGAATATCCCGTCAGCTGGCTGATTAACAATGCCGGACACGGCCTGCATGGACGTTTTGACGAAATGGATCCCGAGAGAATCACGGGGATGCTTCGGCTGAACATCGAAGCCCTCACTGAATTGACACGCTTCTTTATTCCGGGTATGCGGAAGGCCGGATATGGACGTATTCTTAATGTAGCCTCCACAGCAGCCTTTCAACCGGGCCCGCTCATGGCGGCCTATTATGCGTCCAAGGCTTATGTCCTGATGTTCAGCGAAGCTATTGCCGAGGAGCTGCGCGGTACAGGCATCAAGGTCTCGACGCTTTGTCCAGGTCCCACGCACTCTGAATTTCAAGAGCGTGCTGGCATGGCACATGTGGCGCTTTTCAAACGTTTCAGCATGGATACGAAAAAAGTTGCCAAAGCCGGTGTCCACGGAATGAAAAAAGGCAAAAGGCTTATTATTCCCGGGCTTCTTAACAAGGTTCTCGCCTTTTCGACACGCTTTTCGCCGCGCTGTTTATTGTCCAAAATCGTTTACTCACTTCAGGCTGGCCGCACGGAGAAATAAGATGAGCAGTCCCAGGCTGTCGCCGTCGGCATTAAATTTATTTGTGGATTGCCCGCGCTGTTTTTGGCTCGAAAAGAATAAAAACATCAAAAGGCCGCGCGGCATTTTCCCGTCGCTTCCCGGCGGGATGGACCGCGTGATTAAGACCTACTTTGACCAGCACCGGGCCAAGGCCTCTCTTCCGCCTGGGCTGGACAGGCCGGAACTTGCGGGGATCGCTCTTTTTCAGGATCAGAAGCAGCTCGATTTATGGAGAAATTGGAAAACCGGGCCTGAGTTCCGGGACACGGACGGCTCGATTCTTTCCGGAGCACTTGATGATCTGATGACTTATGACGGGAGGTATGTCCCTTTTGATTTTAAAACCAAGGGCTCTCCTGCAACGGAGGAGTCGGCCATCAAGTACTACCAAAATCAGCTGGATTGCTATGCGCTTATTCTGGAAGCCCAGGGACTTGAAACAGCCGGGTTTGGTTACCTGCTTTATTTTTCTCCCAAAGACCTTTTGGAAGTCCGGCAGATCCGTTTCGAGGTTCAGCCGATCAAGATCCCGGTGTCCACGGGGCGAGCCAAAGATCTCCTCAGGCAGGCCGTTAAGCAGCTCACTGAACCGCTGCCTCCTTCAAAGCCGGCCTGTGAATATTGTGCCTGGCTCCGAAATTTCAAGACACCTTTCAAATAAAGCCCCGGCGAAGGTTTACACTCGTCATCCTGCCTGAAAAACGATACAATAACGCCTTTTCTGAGCCCTTTTTTACCAAGGAGATGGACCTTTGAACGTTTTGGGGATTGGCAACCTGCATCATGACCCTGCGGCCTGCATTCTGGTCGATGGAAAACTCATTGCCGCGGCAGAAGAAGAACGTTTCAGCAGGAACAAACATGCGACCGGGGAATATCCGGTCAACGCTATTCATTTCTGCCTGAAACAGGCCGGCCTTCAGCTTTCGGATATCCACACGGTGGCGCACCCGTCCTCACCCGCAGCCTACGACCGGCACAAATGGGGCTATTTTTTACGGTCCTTTCAGAGCCGCCCCGCACAGGCCCTAAAAGCGCTTGTGAAATCCAAAAGCCGGAATGAAAACTTTCGCGAGGTACCCCGCAAGGTTTTAAGAAGTGCCGGGATTGATCCTGACAAGGTTCAGATTCATGATGTGGAACACCATGTCGCGCATGCGGCTTCGGCCTTTTACTTTTCAGGGTTCCCGGAATCCGCTTTTATTACGATGGATGGTTCCGGAGAATTTACAGCTACGATGCTCGGGTATTTTGACAAGCACGGAAAAATTCATGTGCTGAAGGAATTTTGCGTTCCCGATTCCCTCGGATTTTTTTATGCCACCATGACCGACTACCTGGGGTTTGAACACGATGACGGTGAATATAAAGTTATGGGCATGGCACCGTACGGAGACCCCTCGAAATTCAACCTGGATGATTTGGTCAGCTATAAAAACAAACGCTACCGTGTGAATGATGATTACATTTATGCCATCCGCCGCAACCGGTACCAGCCTGAAAAGTGGTTTTCAAAAGCCATGGTCGAACGTTTTGGCCCGCCCCGGGAAGGTGATGAACTCAACGAGCCCTATATCCACATTGCCGCCGCTACACAGAAGAAGTTCGAAGACATTACCCTGCGTCTGATTGATGATTATCTGACCGAAGCGCTTGAGGCCGCAGGGGGACGCCTTTGTTTTGCGGGCGGCTGTGCGCTGAATGTGAAATTGAATCAGCGTATTATTGCGCACCCCCTGGTCTCCGAGCTTTGGGTCCAGCCCGCATCCAGTGATGCCGGTCTTCCTGTCGGAGCCGCGGCCCTGGTGGCTCATCAGGCAGGCGATAAAATTCAGCCTATGGAACATGCGTATTATGGCCCGAGTTATCCTGCCGGAGAAATCGAAGCTGTGTTTTCAAAAAGCGGACATACGTTCACGCGTGAAGCCTCGATTACAGAAACAGCGAGCCGTCTTTTGGACAAGGGAGAAATTGTGGCCTGGTTCCAGGGCGCGATGGAATGGGGCCCTCGCGCGCTGGGCAATCGCAGTATCCTTGGAAACCCCACGGTCAAGGGCACAGCCGACCGCATTAACGAGATCATCAAGTTCCGGGAAAACTGGCGGCCCTTCTGCCCTTCGGTGCTGGAAGAGCATGCGGACAAGATTCTAGACAGTAAGCACGGCTCGCCGTTTATGACCTTTTGCTTCAACGTTCGTGAAGAATGGAAGGCCAAAGTTCCTGAAATTGTTCATGTGGACGGGACGGCAAGACCGCAATACGTCAGCCGCGCGCACAATCCTCGCTTTCATGAATTGATCAGCAAATTTTATCAGCACTCTGGAGTGCCGCTTGTCATCAATACTTCGCTTAACCGAAGGGGCGAACCGATGGTGTGTTCGCCGGCGGATGCGCTTCGGATGCTTGAAGGAAGCGGCCTGAAATACCTGGCCATCGGGGACTATCTGGTCACGAAGAAGGCGGATTGAAAAAAGCCCCGAAAAGGGCTATAGTACAGCCTCTTTTAAAGGAAACAAGGCATGCCTATTAAAACCAAAGTCATGGAAAGACCCAAACTCAACTTCTGGCAGAGGATGTATCTGTCGGAAGTGATCAGGGGCGTTTTGATTACCGGCGGCCATTTCTGGCGGAATCTGTTTTTTCATACCATGCACACGCTGGGGCTTTTCAAGGGTATTCAGGCTGCTGTGACGATTATGTACCCGGAGCACCGCCGTCCGATGGCCAAACGCTCCCGCACCCGTCACCGCCTGATGAAACGCGCCGATGGTTCCACCCGCTGCGTGGCCTGTATGATGTGTGAAACAGTTTGTCCGGCCCGCTGCATTACAATTGTGGCGGAAGAGCACCCGGATCCGACAATTGAGAAACGTCCGGCCAGCTTTGATATTGATCTTGGGAAATGTGTTTACTGCGGCTTCTGCGTTGAGGCCTGTCCGGAAGATGCCATTCGCATGGACACCCAGATTATTGATACCTCGGCCTACAGCCGTAAGCAGATGGTTCTTGATATCCGCGAACTTCTGAATCCCAATCCGCAATACTCCCAAGTTCCTCCTCCTGAAGCGAACTAAATAAACCTAAGATCTGAGACTTAGAACGGACAAGGATTTCTTCTGCCCTAGGCAGAATGATTTTCAGAGGATGGAGTTTGTCTGAAACTCTGAGGAGAAAAAATTCTAGAAGAGAGTTTTTACAGCCTGGTGGGCGAAGCCAAGGAACGGAGCCTGCCACAGGCCGAGCACGATGATGCCGGCTGAGAGAGCCGCCATCATGATCTGGGAAGTTTTAGAAACGTGGATGGGTGTTTCCACGAAGGATTCTTCAGCGTACATTTTTCGTACAATATTGAGGTAGTAAAACAAAGAAACGCCAACAGCCAAAGCCCCTAAAAGCGTCAAGGCCTTAAGATTGCTTTCCATGGCCGAAAGCAGGATCAGAAATTTTCCAAAGAAACCCGCCAGGGGCGGAATTCCCGCCAATGAAAAAAGAGACAGAAAAAGAACGCCGGCGATAAAAGGGGAACGCTTTGAAAGGCCGCGGTACGCATCGATCCGGTCGGAGCCCAGTGCCTGTCCCGCCAGTGTGATGGCCATAAAAGCTGCAAGGTTGCTGACCGCGTAAGCCATGAGGTAAAACAGCAACGATTCTGTTCCACGGATCGTGCCGGCCGCAAGGCCCATCAAAAGATATCCTGCGTGGCTGATACTGGAATATCCGAAAAGGCGTTTGATGTTCGTTTGCACAACAGCGCCCACGTTTCCATAAACGAGGGTTAGGGCCGAAAGTACGGAAAAGAGAATGGTTCGTCCCGTGTCGAATGCTGGGAACACCGAAAATAACAGCTTGAGAGCAATGAGAAAGCCGGCCGCTTTGGAAGCCACGGAAAGAAACGAGACCACCGGTGTGGGAGCCCCTTCGTACACATCCGCAACCCAAAGGTGGAAGGGAACGGAAGCAACTTTAAAGCCCACACCTGAGATGATCATGATCAGGCCAAGCAGCATCATTTTGCTGTGAGCATCGGCTGCAAAAGCGTGGTGGACAAGATCAAAGGATGTTGAGCCTGCAGCAAGGTAAAGAAGGCTGATGCCGTAGACAAAAAAGGCGGAAGACAGAGAGCCCAGAATCAGGTATTTCAAGCCGGCTTCAATTGAGAAGAGATCTCTTTTAAGGTATGCCGCCATAATGTAAAACGACAGGGTGACGATTTCCAGAGCGATAAAAAGGAGAAGGAAATCATGGGCAGAGGCCAGGAAAAAGAAACCGAAAAGGGAACTCCAGAGAATCAAAAAGAATTCCCCGGGGTTCTTGAGCCTGCTTCCGAAAAAGTCGACGCTCATCTGGATGACCGGAATAATGGACAGAATGAAAAACACTTTAAAAAAAACACTGAGGTCATCGACTTTGAAAGTCCCGCCAAAGGTTGACCCCTGATTTCCCGCAGTCAGCAAAAGAACAGCCAGAACAAAAAACGCGCCGCCGGTTGCTGCAGAAGCCGAGAAACGCTTCGAAAAATCCTTCACAAACAATTCTCCGAGCAGAAGCACAAGAAGAACGCCCAGGACTGCAAATTCAGGAATCATGAGAGAAAAGTTCATGAAAGGATGACTCCGACTGCGGGTTCAATGATTTTTAAAAGTCCCTGGGGCCAGAAACCAAAAAGGAGAAGGCCGGCCAGGAGAAAAAGAAAGGGAAAACGCTCTGTCCATGTGGACGCATCTTTGAATTTTGCCAAAGCAGGATTCATGGGGCCGTAGCAAATACTCTGAACCATGCGCAGAAGATAAAGTGCGGTGACCAGAATTCCAAATACGGCAAAGGCGACAAGCACGGGCGAAGTGCGCCAGGCCCCGATAAAAATCAAAACTTCGGAAGCGAAGTTTGCAAAACCCGGCATGCCGAGCGATGCCATGGAAGCCATGATAAGGCAGACACTCAGAAATGGGGCGGCTTTGGCCAGCCCTCCATACTCCGAAATGCCCCGTTTCTGGGTTTGCTCATAAAGAACGCCATTAATTCCAAACAGGCACGCAGTCAAAAGGCCGTGGGAGAAAATTAAAAGAACAGCGCCTGAAACCGCGGTGACGTTTAAGGCCGAAAGACCCAGGAACACATAGCCCAGGTGGGAAACACCCGAAAAACCGAGCATTAGACCTGTTTCTTTCTGCTGCAGTGCGGCGTAACCCGCGTAAAGCACGCCGATGGTTGCAAGCATGGCCAGGCAATCGGCCGAAGCGCGGAAACCTTCCGGAAGAAAAGGAATCACAAAGCGGAGTATCAGGTATGGCCCCACCTTGACACCTGCGTGCAGCATAGCGGCCGAGGCTGGAGCTGAACCATACCCCGAAGGGGCCCAGCTGTGGAAGGGCCAAAGCGAAGAAATGATTCCAAAACCGATGAGCAGAAAGGGAATAACGCTCTTTTGAAAATCCCCGGAAAGATGAAGAAGGGCGGCGTTGTCTCGAAGCCAGACAAGATCAAAAACCTGAGGACCGGCCTGATGATAAAGAACCAGAAAGCCGTAAAGGGCGATGACTGCACCCGTGGCTGTGAAAAGCGCCATTTTAATGGCCGCATATTCCTTCTTTCCGCTGCCCCAGATAGAGATGAGGGGATAAACCGCAATGACCGTGGTCTCATAAAACAGATAGAGAAAGAAAACATTCAGAGAAGTCAGGACGCCGTAAAGGGCACCTGTAAGGATGAGATAAAAAACAAGGTAAGTCTTCAAGCGTTCTTTGGTTGAACACGAAAGAAACGCGCCTGCAAGGGAAACGATGGCGTTCAAAAGGCACATCGTCAAGTTAAGCCCATCCAGCCCTGCCTGATAATGAATCCCCAGCGAAGGGATCCATTCAAAGCGCTGCAGGAACTGATAACCCGTTTGTGCAGGGTTAAACTGGAGAGTCAAAGCCAGCACGATCAGCGAGGAAACCGCACACGATGTAAGAGTCAGGGATTTAAGCAGGCGCTCGTTCTCTTTCGGAATAAACAGCATCGCGAAAGCCGCCAGCATCGAAATCCAGGGAAGTACCAGAATCATGGAAAACCTAAAATCTTTTAGACCCGTTTAAATTAAATCTTTGCGACAACAAAAAAATAAATAATGACCGTCACGCCGATTGTAAAGACAAAAGCATAAAACTGAACCACGCCGGTTTGAAGTCTCCGCATCGTGTCGCTCATGGTGCGGATCAGCCGGCCCAGACCATTGAGAGTCCACTCCACGAGCAGGTAGCGTTCGAGAAGGTCCGCCAGACGGCCGAGCCCATTTTGAACTTTTTGAATCAGGAGATCATAAGCCTCATCGAAAAAGTACTTTCTCTCCAGCACTGAGGCCGGGGCAGCCAGAAAAGGAACCGCTGAGCGAAGGCTTTTTGACCGGCTGACGTAGAGAATGACTGCCATAAGGAAGCCCGCGGCGGCCGTCGCAATCGAAATCATAGCCAAGGTCCCGAACCCGTGAGGTACCGTATGTTCCGCATTCGATGGGAAATTCAGGAGTTCCCGGATGGGAAGAAAACCGCCGATGACGGTCAGCACTGCAAGGATTAATAGCGGAAGAAGCATGCGGAAATCGCTTTCATGAATTCCGTGTCCGTGAGCAGCAGAGCTGTGTCCGGAGTTTCGCGATGCCGGAAGAAAGACAATCGTAAAAAGACGGCCATTATAAAAAGCGGTCAGAAAAACTGTGGCTATGGAGAGGACAAAAAGAATTTTGGGGCCATGGGACGCTGCGGTCAGAATTTCTTCCTTGCTGTAAAAACCGCTGAGCGGAGGAATGCCGATCAAGGCCAGCGTCCCGATTAAAAACGTAAGGCTGGTCCACGGCATTTTTTTGAACAGCTGAAAGCGGCCCCCCTCTTCACGAATTTTTCCAGCCATTTCACGGATGTCCTGAGTGTGAAGCGCGTGGATCAGCGAGCCGGCTCCAAGAAACAAAAGGGCTTTGAAAAAAGCATGCGTGGTCAGGTGAAACATGCCGGCTTCAGGGCTTGCGAGCCCGAGGGCAAGGACCATGTAACCCAGCTGGCTTAAAGTCGAGTAAGCGAGCACTTTTTTGATATCGGTTTGAACGAGCGCAAGCGTTGCGGCAAGGAACGCTGTAATGCCGCCTGTCCAGGCGATGATGCGGAGTGTTTCCGGGGAAACTTCAAAGATGAAATAGAGGCGCACGACCATAAAAATACCCGCGGCGACCATCGTGGCGGCGTGGATAAGAGCGCTGACCGGGGTTGGGCCTTCCATGGCATCCGGGAGCCACACGTGAAGAGGCACTTGGGCGGATTTACCCACGGCTCCAAGAAACAGCCCGAGGGTAATCAGGGTCATCCAGAAAGAAGAAATACCAAGCGAGGAAAGATGAGAGGCAATAACCGTGAAATTAAAACTCTCCACTCCTTTTGAGGCCATAAAACCGTAGAGGCCGAGAATGCCGAGCATCATCCCGACGTCTCCCACGCGGGTTGTCATAAAGGCCTTTTTGCCGGCGGTGCTGGCTTCGGTTTTTTCATACCAGAAACCGATGAGAAGGTATGAACTCAGGCCGACGAGTTCCCAGAAAATAAAGATCTGAATCAGGTTATTGGCCAGCACGATGCCCAGCATGGAAAAGCTGAACAGGGAGAGGCATGCAAAGTACCGGTTATAGCCGGGGTCTCCGGCCATATAAGAAGTTGAAAACAAAAAAACCAGGGTTCCAATGCCCGTGACCACAAGGAGCATAAGAAGGGTCAGGCCGTTGACGTAGATTCCGAAATCAAGGGTAAGGTTTCCGACATGAATCCACGGCAGTGATGACTCCAGAAGCGTCTGGCCTTGATGCTTAAGGGCGTCATATTGCGGCAACAGTGCGCATGAAAGAAGGAAGGCCGTGAACATTGCGGCCGTCCCGAGCACACCCGCCAGCTTGGAGGATTTCGGCAGGCCGTAACCCAGCAGGATCGCCATCAGAAACGGCAGCCAGAAAATAATCCACGTTAAAGTCAGAATCATGAAGCTTTAGAGTTCTCCGGCAAGCCGGTTAGAAAGACTAGCCTTTAAGAAACGAAATTTCCTGCGTGTCGACAGAGTCTTGTTTTCTGAAAAGCAGGACCGCAATGGCCAAACCAATAGTGATTTCTGCTGCGGCCAGAACCATCACGAAAAAGGCCGTGACCTGTCCTCCGGTATCTCCGTGAAGCGCGGCGCCCGCGATGAAATTAAGATTGGCTGCATTCAGCATCAATTCGATCGATAACAGGATCAAGAGAAGGTTGCGGCGCAAAAGAAGACCCAAGAGCCCGATCACAAAAAGAATGGCGCTGACCATGAGGTAATGGGTGATGGGAATCATGCATCATCCTTCTTCGCCAAAGCTACGGCGGCAAAAATACTGAGCAAAAGCAGAATGGAAGTCAGCTCAAAAGGCAGCAGAAAATTTGTGAAAAGAGAAATGCCCACGGAGTGAATGTCTCCCATAACGCCCTTGGCCGGAGAAGTTGTGAACCCGCATGCCGCTTTACCAAGAAAAGCCAGCAGCATCAATACAGTGAGAGCGGATGCGACCGGGAAGACAGCGCCAAAGCGTTTCCAGAGCGGTATGTCCCGGGCCGCAATCCCTTGCAGCATGATGACAAAGAGAAAGAGAACAAGGACGGCGCCGGCATAAACAATGATCTGCGAAATGGCCAGGAAATAAGCACCCAAAAGGATATGAAGGATGGAAAGGGCGGTCATAGCGACAATCAAGGCAAGCAGTGCCCGGGTAGGCTTTGGCAGAAAGATCACCAAGAGCGAACTTACAATCGCCAGGGCCGAAGAAAAATAGAAGAGAACAGCTTCCATAAAACCAAACGATCAGTGTTAGATGGCGGGGGCAAACATCTGAGTTAAGAAGACAGCCTCGTTGCGTTTCACTTCAAAAAAACCTGAACCGACTTCAAATGCTTTTTGAACACCGCTTTTTTCACGAAGCTCCAGCCGTCCGCCCTTGGAAGAGGTGATAAGGGGGGCGTGATTGGCCAGGACTCCGACAAAACCATTTTCGCCAGGCACCCGCGCGTGAACAACGGCCCCCTCATAGGCAACGCCCTGAGGAGTGATCACTTTAAGATGATAGGTGCTGGCCATAAAAAGGTCTCTTTAAAAAGCCGCTTAAACTGCGGCTTTGGTTTTTTCAAAATTTTCAATCACGTCTTCTACGCTGCCGCACATATAAAAACACTGTTCCGGAATATGATCCAGCTCACCGGAGACAATGCGCTGGAAACTCTTGATGGTTTCCGGAAGCGGAACATACTTTCCTTTGCGGCCCGTGAAGGCTTCGGCGACTGAGAACGGCTGGGACAGGAAACGCTCCAGTTTACGGGCGCGCATCACGATTTCCTTATCTTCCTGGGAAAGCTCGTTAATACCCAGAATCGCGATAATGTCACGCAGGTCTTTGTAGCGCTGAAGAATTCTCTGCACTTCACGTGCGGTCTTGTAATGCTCTTCGCCGACCACGCGGGGATCGAGCATGCGTGACGTGGAACCCAGCGGATCCACGGCCGGATAAATGCCCAGTTCGGCAATTTGACGGGAAAGCACGGTAACACCGTCAAGGTGCGAGAATGCTGTGGCCGGGGCCGGATCCGTCAAGTCGTCGGCAGGTACGTAAATGGCCTGCACGGAAGTGATGGAGCCGGATTTCGTGGAAGCGATACGTTCCTGAAGCGCGGCCATTTCCGTAGAAAGGTTCGGCTGGTAACCGACGGCTGAAGGCATACGGCCAAGGAGCGTCGATACTTCAGAACCTGCCTGCGTGAAGCGGAAAATGTTGTCGATGAAAACAAGCACGTCCTGATGGGCTTCATCGCGGAAGTATTCGGCCATGGAAAGACCCGTCAACGCCACACGGAGACGCGCACCCGGGGGTTCATTCATCTGACCGAACACCATGGCGGTTTTTTTAATAACGCCGGACTCCGTCAATTCCAGATAAAGGTCATTTCCTTCGCGTGTACGTTCCCCGACGCCGCAGAAAACCGAGACGCCGCCATGCTGTGTCGCGATGTTGTGAATGAGTTCCTGCACGATAACGGTTTTTCCTACACCGGCGCCGCCGAACAAACCGACTTTACCGCCCTTCGGGTAAGGTGCGAGAAGATCCACGACCTTGATGCCGGTTTCGAGCACGGAAGAAACAGGAAGAAGCTCTTCATAAGAAGGAGCAGGGCGGTGAATGGGGTATTTCTTTTTTGGATCCTTAAGGGCACCGCCGTTATCGATCGTATTGCCGAGAAGATTGAAGATGCGTCCAAGTGTCTGGTCACCGACCGGCACAGAGATCGGGGCGCCGGTATCACGGGCCTGCATGCCGCGGACAAGCCCTTCAGTAGCTGCAAGAGCGATGCAGCGAACCGTGTCGTTACCGACATGCTGAGCTACCTCGAGAACGAGAATTTTCTTTTTACCGTTCTCCTCGGTTTCAATTTCAACCGCGTTCAAAATCTGGGGAAGTGCCGCATTGTCAAACTGGATGTCCACACTGGGACCAACAACCTGGACTACTTTACCGAACGCCATAAAACCTCCGTAAAATCTCGATTCACTTAGCGGGTGTTTAAAACCCGTGAGTCAAAGTTACTTTACTTTCAGGGCCAAAGAGCCCGAAACAATTTCAATAATTTCTTTGGTGATCGACGCCTGACGCGCCTTGTTGCGAAGCAGAACAAGAGAGTCGATCATTTCTTTCGCATTTTCCGTGGCCAAATGCATGGCCTGCATGCGAGCGACTTGTTCAGAAACCAGGGCTTCAAGCAGAATCATGCGTGTCTTGGCTTCAAAATAAAGCGGAACAATCCGGCTGAAAATGGCAGCAGGATCAGGTTCGAAAATGTAAGGCGATTCTGCCCCGGCGCTTCCGCCTTTGGGTTTCTCCAGCGGCAGGATTTTTTCCACAACACCTTCATAGGTGCTGAGGGTCAGGAAGTGATCGT
This sequence comes from uncultured bacterium, assembly GCA_964422635.1. Taxonomy (GTDB): domain Bacteria; phylum Omnitrophota; class Omnitrophia; order Omnitrophales; family Aquincolibacteriaceae; genus ZLKRG04. The sequence goes on along the minus strand of CAYRBY010000010.1, from coordinate 22,207 downwards.
AAACCACATAGATCGCATCTACTTTCCTGGAAATGTAAAGCTCCTCCAGCGTTTCCTTGAAGCCCTTGAGGACCTCTTCCACGCGGCTGGCCCGGAGGTCTGTAAAAGTGGCCGTAAAGTCATAACCTTCACGCTGAAGAGCCGTGATGCCTGATTTCCCCACCCCGATAAAAACCGGTTCGCTGGTTGAAGGCTGATCCTGCAGAAAGCGTTTCGCAAGGTTGACCAGGTCTGTGTTGTAAGAACCGCAGAGTCCGGTATCGGAGGTCATGACAACGACTGCGATTTTCTTTGGCGCGCGCTCCTGGAAGAAGGGGTGCAGCACATCGCCGCCTGCCGAGGATCCCTGTGTCTGGAAAAGCCGTTTGACCTGATTCTCCAGCGCTTCTGTATAAGGCCGAGCGCTGTTCATCATGCCTTGAAAACGGTGGAGCTTTGCCGCTGCCACCATTTCCATCGCACGCGTTATCTTCTTGGTGCTTTCAACGCTGCGAATACGGTTTTTAAGTTCTCTGAGCTGACCTGACACAACAAACTCCGTTAAAGGCGCTTAAGCTTTCGCTAAAAACTGACTTTTGAATTTCTTCACGCCGTCCGCAAGTTTTGCTTTCAGATCGTCACTGATCGCTTTCTTTTCACGGATGTTGTGAAAGACATCGGGATAGTTCTTATCCAGAAAAACAAGAAGCTGGGTTTCGAAATCCTTCAGGCGGTCGAGAGGAACATCATCAAGATGGCCTTCGTTACCAGCGAAGATTACCGCAACCTGACGTTCAAACGGAATCGGCTGGAGAATGTCCTGCTTCAGGATTTCCACCATGCGTTCACCGCGCGTCAGCTGATCCTTCGTAGCTTTGTCCAGGTCAGTCGACAGCTGGGCAAAGGCTGCTAGTTCACGGTACTGCGCGAGAGCGAGACGAAGCTGACCGGCCACCTGTTTCATGGCCTTGGTCTGGGCGTTGCCGCCGACGCGGGATACGGAAAGACCGACGTTCACGGCCGGACGAACACCGGCGTAAAAGAGATCGCTTTCCAGATAAATCTGACCGTCTGTAATGGAGATCACGTTTGTCGGAATGTAAGCGGACACGTCACCCATCTGGGTTTCAATGACGGGAAGGGCGGTCAGTGAACCTGCACCAAGATCATCACGGAGCTTGGCCGCTCTTTCCAGAAGGCGCGAGTGAAGATAGAAAACGTCGCCCGGGTAAGCTTCGCGTCCCGGCGGACGCTGAAGAAGCAGGGAGAGTTCACGGTACGCTACGGCATGCTTGGACAGATCGTCGTACACGACAAGGGCGTGTTCACCGTTGTGCATGTATTCTTCGCCGATCGCGCAGCCTGCATAAGGAGCCAGGTACTGCAGCGGAGCGGGATCATCGGAAGAAGCAGAGACGATGGTGGTGTACTCCATCGCGCCATACTGTTCAAGCGTTCTCGCAAGGGCGACCACACTGGAAAGCTTTTGGCCGATGGCCACGTAAATACATTTCACTCCTGTGTGCTTCTGATTGACGATGGTGTCGATCAAAATGGCGGTTTTACCTGTCTGACGGTCGCCGATAATCAGTTCGCGCTGACCTCTGCCGATCGGGATCATGGCATCAATGGCCTTGATTCCGGTCTGAAGAGGTTCTTTGACCGGCTGGCGTTCAATGACCGAAGGCGGTACGGTTTCAAGAGGACGGCGTTTTGTGGACGCGATCGGACCTTTTCCGTCAAGCGGAATGCCGAGAGGGTTTACAACTCGGCCGAGGAGGGCGTTGCCCACAGGAACATCTGCAATGCGTTCCGTGCGCTTGACCTGATGGCCTTCCTTAATATTTGTATCCGAACCCAGAATAACGACACCGACGTTTCCCGGTTCCAGGTTCAGGACAAGACCCATGGTACCGTCCTGAAAGCTGACGATTTCCCCGGCCATGACCTCATCGAGGCCGTACACGCGCGCAATGCCGTCACCGACCTGCAGCACGTAGCCGACAGATTCCATTTTAAGTTTGGTTTCGTACTTCTTGATTTCGGTCTGGATTGCTTGTACGACTTCTTCAGGTTTCAGCATGCCCGAATCCTCTTCAGTTTTTCAGTCACTTGCGTCAAAAAAAATCAGGAAGCCAGCAGTTTTTGCCGGATTTCCCGAAGGCGATTTTTATAGCTGGCGTCGATCTCGCGGCCGTCAAAGCGAAGCACCAGGCCGCCGATTAAGCTCGGATCAGTTTTCACCGCGAGACGAATCTCAGAAGCCAGTTTCTTGTTCAAAAGAGCGCGCAGTTTTTTCTCGGCCTCTTCGGTGAGCGAACGGGAAACAAGCACCGTGACTTCACGAATTTTCTTTTTGGCCTCAAAGCGCGTATGGAACGACTTTTGAATCGAAGCAATTTCGGAAAAGCGGTTTTTCTTGATAAGCAGTTTCAGGAAATTCAAGACCACCGGAGAAACCATGCGGCCAAAGATCTTCTCCAGTGCGGCTTCCTTGTCCTGTGTGGAAATTGTTGAGTTCCACACAATGCGCGTGATCTGCGGATGCTCCTCGAGAACGCGGCTTACCGCCGCAAGATCCTGCTCGACTTTCGAAAGCTCGTCACGCTCTTCAGCAAGACTGAAAAGCGCGCCCGCATAACGGTTGGAAGCCCGGAGATCTTTCACAATGCCTTCTCCATGTCTTCAATGATGGCCATGATTTTTTCCTGCTGTTTCTTGTCATCGGACATCTTTTCCTTTAACACCTTTTCGGAAGCGTCAAGGGCAAGCCCCGCGATATCCTGGCGGAGGCTGATTCTGGCCTTTGCGACTTCGATGGCCAGATTTTCCTTGGCCTTCTCGAAGGCGGCCTGCGAGTCCAGTCTTGCCTGCTCCTGCATTTCGCGGGAAATCCGGCGGCCTTCATCGATGGCCTCCTGAAGCTTCGCGCGCGCCTGGTCTTCAATCTTCTGAAGACTTGCGGCGTACTCGGCTTTCAGGGATTCGATCTCTTTTTTCGCAGCTTCGATGGATTCGAATTCGCTGCGAATTTTAGACCGGCGGGCTTCCAGAGTGTCCAGCACAGGCTTCCAAGCCATTTTTCTCAGCGCAAAAAACACGAGAAGAAAGGCAATCAGCTGTACGATGACTTCGCTGGGAATGATGTTCGCTTTAAAGAATTCCATAAGCGTTTAAAATTAGGCTCCGATTTTGCCCATAAGAGAAAAGCCGAAGACAAGAGCGTAAAGCGTCAAGGCTTCAATAAGGGCGCAGCCGGCCATCATGTTGACAAGAATTTTTGTGGAGGCTTCCGGCTGACGGCCCGTGGCATCCATGGCTCCGGCAACGGCTCTTCCGAGACCAATACCTGAACCGGCGGCGGCGATTCCCAAACTCAGGGGCAATGCGAGTGCTAAAGCTGCTTGATAATCCATTTTAATGTTCTCCTTTTGGTGTTAAGTGGGCTGGGGTGGAATCGTTGTGCTCATCCTCCCCGTGTTCATCATGAGGTAAGACAAGGGAAATATAAACCGTGGATAGTAACATGAAGACGAAGGCCTGAATGAAGCTGAAGACAACGGTCAAGACATTGGCGAAAAGCTGAAACAGAAAACCGATCCGGAACGGGGAATTCAAGGTCAAATGAGCAAAGTTCAAAAGCAGGCGGTCTTCACTGGAAACGTTGGCAAAAAGACGAAGTGAAAGGCTGAAAGGTGCGGCCAAAAATTCCAGAATGATATTCAGCGGAAGCATCAGGACCACAAGGGCAAGTCCGAGAAAACCCTGAGGGTTGCCGGCGATATGTTTCAGATACTTCACAAGGCCCTGTTCTCGAAGCCCTGTGCCCTGAACATAGAACATCGTAATAAATCCGAGCGTCAGCGTTGTGCTCCAGGCCGAGGTCGGTGACTTCATGAGTGGAATCATGCCTGCCCAATTCATAAGAAGAACATAAAAGAAAAGGGTTCCGAGAAAAGCAACGTGTTTGGGGCCGTGCTTGGGGCCAAGGATGCCGCAAACAAAGGCATAAACAGCTTCGACTAGAACTTCCCAGAAATTTTGAAGGCTTTGGGGGATAAGGCTGCCGGTGCGCGCGGCCCGGATCGTCAGGAAGCAAAGAACGCTGAGAATCAGCGCCGTAAAAAGGGCGTTTTCCCAACTCTCAAAAAATTTAAGAACGCCGGAGTCAGGGAAATGGCCGCTCAAAACCTTGATGAAGTTCGGCAGCTCGTGGGCTTCATGCGCATGTCCAGCAGAAGCGTGTGCGGCAGTGGCTAATTCGTGCTCTTTCATGACTCGATATTCTTTAACTGTTGGCGAAGCTTGTTAATGAGCCGGTAACTTTGAAGACCCGACACCGCAAATCCTATCATCATAAAAAGCGGTGTTATATAGCCCGGTCCCTTGTTATGCCGGAGCCAGGCAATGCTTAAAAAATAGCCTGCAATCGGCCCACTCAAAAGAATCATTGGAAGCGTGAGCGCGAGGCCCGCCATCCAAATGGATTTATAAGGGTTACTTTTTTGAGCAGTCAAGGGTGTTCTCGCTGAACTTTCCTGCGGAAAGACCTGGAAAACAGAGAAACGCCTGATTACGAATCGTTTCCCGAGCGAAAAAACAAAACCCTAATCCCGGAACGGACTTAGGGAAAATTAAGGGCGCTATTATCACGGAACACCCCTGAAATGTCAAACAAAAAACGGCTTTTTGCCTTCTATGTTGCAGGCTTGGCAGGAGGCGGCTAGAATGGGGCGCTTTTAATCCGTCAAGCCATCGTTTTTACATGGAAAGGAACCCTATGCGTTTTCTCTGGAGCCTGATCAAACTCGCGGTATTGTTGGCTCTTGTGGGATTTTTCCTGCGGGCTTACGGTGCCAAATGGCTTTTGACGGTCTATCTGCAAAAAGAGTTTGGAACCCAGGTTACTGTCGAAGAAGTGAAGCTCGATTTTGTGAATGCCCAGGCCAAATACAACGGGGTTGTGATTCAGAATCCCCTGGTTTTCCCTGATGGCGGCATGATTTTTATTCCCAAGCTTTTCTTGGATTTCAAACCAGAAGCCCTGCTTCGCGGCAAAATCATGCTTCGGACGCTGGAAGTGAATGTGGGTGAGATCCGGGTTCTGAATGTGCCGGGCAACGGCCTTAATCTTTATGCCCTTTCCGTCATGAAGCCGAAATTCAAAGACACAGGCGAGCCTGGGGCGGGCCGGTTTGCCGCAGAGATCAAGCCTCAGTTTGGCGTGGATCAGCTGATTTTAAGCCTCGGTCAAGCCACGTCCACGGATCTGACGGGGCCGAACCCGCTTCAAAAAAGTTATAACCTGGGCGTGCAGCATTCGATCTTCAGGAATGTCGAAGGCCTTCGCGGAGTGATGGATATCATCATCTGGGAGACGCTCAAGCGGATGGGGATCAACGTCCCGGGGTAGCGCGGGTTTTTGAAAGCCCCGCGCCGCCCGGGAAAGGCAGCGCGGGACCAGAGGATTACAGGTATTTCTTCGAAAGAACCTTCAGGTTGGAATCCAGCTCATAAACAAGCGGTGTGCCCGTCGGAATATTCAGTTCAAGCACCTGTGCTTCGGTCATCTTATCCAGATGCATGACAATCGAACGCAGGCTGTTTCCGTGAGCAGCAACAAGAACATTCTTGCCTTCTTTTAAATCCTTCATAATGTGCGCGTCAAAATACGGAAGCGTTCTCGCGGCCGTGTCTTTCAAACTTTCACTGATGCCTTCCGGGTTCATTTCGGTCTTTTCTTTGGGCGGCGGAATGTCGTAGCTGCGGCGCCAGATATGCACTTGTTCATCGCCGTACTTTTTGGCGGTCTCGGCCTTGTCCAAACCTTGAAGCGCGCCGTAGTGACGCTCGTTGAGGGCGACGTCACGCGTGATGGGGACCCCTGTTTTTCCGGCATTCTGAAGCGCAATGTCACACGTATTCATGGCACGCTTGAGGATGGAGGTGTAAGCCTTGTCGATCTTGAAAGCCTTGAGTTTTTTTCCGGCTTCCGTGGCTTCCTCGCGGCCCTTGGCGGAGAGTTCCACATCGACCCAGCCCGTGAAGCGGTTTTCAAGATTCCATTGGGATTGACCGTGACGCAAAAGAATGAGTTGAGGCATTTCGAGAACCTTTCGTTGTGAGTTTTCTTGAAGATAAAAACGATTAAACCATCAATTGACAGAGGGTTTTGGGACTGCCTATAATGTCCGCTCTTTTAAGCGGGCATAGCTTAATGGTAAAGTCCCAGCCTTCCAAGCTGGTCATGTGGGTTCGATTCCCACTGCCCGCTCCAAGCTTAATAAAACTTCTATCCTCTTCCGTTAGAGCGGCGTCCTGATAACTTCAAAGATTTTTTAAAGCGAGATCAGGGCTGCCCGTTCCATTCTTTCATAAAAATTCTTACCCAAAACCATCTATCTTCAAAACAAAGGCGCCCCGTTTTGGGGCGCCTTTTTAATTTCCAGACCGCTTTATTTCAGAATGCTCAGCGGGCAATTTTCTTTTGCAGAAGTTCGGGAGCAGGAAGCTTCACAGCCTTGGCCAGTCCCAGAAGTTCTAAGAAGCGGATAGTCAAATATGTGGTATCGAATTCCCACCAGGCCAAGCCATGACGGGCAGAGTGCTGAAACGCATGATGGTTGTTGTGCCAGCCTTCCCCGTAAGTGATCAGAGCCACCCACCAGAGATTGCGAGAGGCGTCGCGGCTTTCATACGTTTGATAACCCCACACATGGGCCGCCGAATTCACGAGCCACGTGGAATGATACACAAGAACCAGACGTACAAAAACGCCCCAGATCAAAAAGGGCAAACCGCCCCAGGCGTAAAGACCTAAAGCGAGAAGCGCTGTCGGAAGCATGTGAAAGCGGTCCAGAAAAACATAGTAGCGGTCTTTTGCGAGGTCAGGGGCGTGCTTGGAATAAGACTCAAAGTGATCAAGCGTTTCGTTCCGGGTCATGCACCACAGCATGTGCGCCCAGAAGAAGCCGCGAAGAGGGCTGTGCGGATCTCCCTCAAGATCGGATTTTGTGTGATGAACACGGTGTGCTGCGACCCAGGAAATCGGTCCGCCCTGGCCGGCCAAGGTGGCCACTGTTGCCAAAACGTATTCCAGGGGTTTAGGAATTTGAAAACTCCGATGAGTCAGAAGGCGATGATAGGTCAGCGTGATTCCAACGCCGCCAGTCACCCAATGAAGAACCACGCAGAGCCAGAATGCCGGCCACGTGAAGGTGAAAAAACCAGCCAGTGCAATCAGATGCACAGCGACAATAAAAATAAAAGGGGTCCAGTAAACATCCTTCCATTGAAAATGGTAAGGGGTTGGTGCCGAAGCGGAGACAGAAGACTCCTGCTCAAGAGTATTGTGGGACACGAAAAAAAACCTCCATTGGGATTTACGGGAAAAGAGACTGCTTTCCGCGGAAAAAATTTTGATTATGGTAGTAGATTTTCGGCCCAAGTACCATATCTTTTTAACGCATTTGTTTGCGTGAAACCCTTGGATCAAGGGGGGAACGCAGGGTTTTTACAGATAATTTTTTAGTTATAAAAATCAAAAAAACGCAATTTGAATTAAAAAATATCAAAGCATAGCAATTCTCGAATCGCGAACAGACGATTGACAAAAATGCCTTTGTACATATAATGAAACATCTCATTTGGCAGAGTACGCAGAAAGTGGGCCGAGTCAACGCCCACTTTTTTATTTTCAGGAGACAAGAGAGGATTTTGTCGTGAATCAGGAACTTTTGACTTCACTTGAATACATTGAAAAAGAAAAGGGTGTCCGCAAGGAAGTTCTTGTGGAGGCGCTTAAACAGGCGCTTTTGTCCGCTTGCCGGAAAACATACCCTGAAACCGAAGATATTCAGATCAATATTGACCCGATTACCTACCGCATTGAGCTTCTCAAAGAAGGCCGTCCTATTAATGATGCCGCCTTTGGACGCATTGCAGCCCAAACCGCAAAGCAGGTCATCATTCAGAAAATCCGCGAAGCGGAGCGTGATTCCATTTACGATGAGTTTAATCATCAGGTGGGAGACATTGTTTCCGGAACCGTTCATCGCGTTGAAAAGAAGGCCATTTTTGTGGATTTTGGAAAGACAGAAGGGATTCTTCCCGCGCGTGAGCAGTCGCCTGTGGATGAATTTCAACAGGGCAATCTTGTACGCGCATATGTTCTGGAAGTGAAAAAGACTTCCAAGGGTCCCGAAATTATTTTGTCCCGGTCTCACGACGGCCTTGTTCGCCGGCTCTTCGAACTTGAAGTGCCTGAAATTCATGACGGCATTGTGAAGGTTTTGGGTGCCGCGCGCGAAGCAGGCTCAAGAACAAAAATTTCCGTACATTCCACGGATGACAAGATCGACTGCGTGGGCTCCTGTGTGGGTGTCCGCGGGCAGCGTGTGAAGAACATTGTGCGCGAGCTTGGAGGAGAAAAAATCGACATCATCCGTTTCAGCGATGATATCGAAACCTACATCCGCAATGCCATGGCCCCGGCCCAGCTCGCTGAAATCAAATTGCACCGCGACCAGAAATCCGCGGAAGTGCTTGTGGAAGATGACCAGCTTTCTCTTGCGATTGGGAAAAAGGGGCAGAATGTTCGCCTTGCTTCCAAGCTGCTTGGCTGGAACCTTGATGTGCGCAGCGTCCATCAGAAGATCCCGCTCGGTTCACTTGAAGGAATCGGCGAGAAGACCGAGGAGATTTTGAAAGGTGCCGGCATTGTTTCAATCAAGGACATTCTGAAAACGACGGCCGAGGATCTTCAGAAAATCCCCGGCATCGGCGAAAAGACCGCTGAGAAAATTATCAACGCGGCCCATAAAGCCATTTTGGAAAAGGGCAATTAACAGCTGTTTTAAATCACAGCTTATTTTAGGGAATCAATGAGAGTTCACGAACTAGCCAAAGAATTGGGGATCCCCAGCAAGGACCTGATGGCGCGTATTGCCGAATTGGGCGGAAGCGTCAAGAGCCACATGGCTGTTGTGGATGAAGAATTGCTGACACTCATTCAGGGCAAGCTCAGCATGATTCTCAGCGGAAAGCCGATCATCTCCGCGAAGGGCGATGAAGCCGCCGAGAAACCCGCGGCAGACGTGAAAGCCGTGAAGTCCGCTGAAGCAAAATCTGAAGTTAAGCATGAAGCCGTGCAGCCCGCACCGCAGGTTGCTGCTCCGGCTCCTCAGCCCCAGGCCTCAAGCGCGTCAAAATCCATTTCTATCCGCTTCCCGGTGACAGTCGGAAATCTGGCTTCTCAGCTGAATGTCCGCATTCCTGCACTTATCAAGGCACTGATGGAAATCGGAATTTTTGCAAACGTAAATCAGCTTTTGAATGAAGACATCGGTCTTGCGGTTTCAGAAAAACTGGGCATTCCGGTGGAAGCTCTTAAAGAAGCGGAAGCCGACGCCTTGTCTGTTGCGGTGGAAGACCCCTCCAAGCTTGAGACCCGTTCGCCGGTTGTGACCATGATGGGTCATGTCGATCACGGCAAGACGAGTCTTCTGGATGCCATCCGTAAAACCAACGTTGCATCGCGCGAACACGGTGCGATCACCCAGCACATCGGTGCTTATAACGTCTCCATCCCTGGAAAAGGTTTTGTGACCTTCTTGGATACGCCGGGCCATGAAGCCTTCACGGCCATGCGTGCCCGCGGTGCGAATATTACGGACGTGGTGGTGCTTGTCGTTGCAGCGGATGACGGCATCATGCCTCAGACGATTGAAGCGATTGACCACGCACGTGAAGCCGGATGTCCGATTGTGGTCGCCATCAACAAATGCGATCTTCCGGCCGCGAACCCTGAAAAAGTCATGGGCGAGCTTCAGAAGCATGACCTTACGCCGGAAGCCTGGGGCGGAAAAACGATCTGCGTGAAAGTATCTGCGAAAACAGGTTTGGGTCTTGAAGAGCTTTTGGAATTGCTGCTTTTGGAATCTGAAATTCTGGAATTGAAAGCCAACCGTTTTTGTCCTGCTGCCGGAACTGTTGTAGAAGCCCGAATTTCAAAAGGCTCCGGACCTGTTGCCACTGTCATTGTTCAGCGCGGAACCCTTCGCGTCGGCGATGTCGTGGTTTGCGGAACACACATGGGAAAAGTCAGAGCCCTCCGTTCTGACCTTGGAAAGACCGTGAAAGAGGCAGGGCCTTCGTATGCGGTTCAGCTGAGCGGTCTCAGTGGAGTGCCGGAAGCCGGCGAAACTTTTGTGGTGGTTGAGAACGAAAAGAAGGCCCGTGAAATCACGGACCGCCGCGTGCTTGAGAAGCGCGAACGGGAAATGAATTCATCCTCCAAGCACCTTTCCCTTGAGAATTTGTACCAGAAAATTTCAGAAGGTAATTTCAGAGAACTGAAACTGATCATCAAGTCGGACGTGCAGGGATCTGCCGAAGCCCTGAAGACGTCGCTTGAGAAACTTACAAACGACCAGTGTCATGTGCGTGTGATTCACGGCGGCGTCGGCGGCATCAATGAGTCTGACGTGATGCTGGCCGCAGCCTCGGACGCGATCATCATCGGCTTTCATGTGAAGGCGGATGTGAAGGCCGAGCAGCTCAGCGACAAGGAAGGTGTGGATATCCGTTTTTACCACATCATCTACGAAGCGGTCGAAAGCATCACCAAGGCCATGGAAGGTCTTCTTGCACCGACGCTTGAAGAAGTGATTGAAGGACACATTGAACTGCGCAAAATTTTCAGGTCTTCGAAGATTGGCAATATCGGCGGCGGCATGGTGACCAAGGGGAAAGTTCTCCGGAACAATCCTGTCCGTGTTATTCGCGATAACATCATTGTGTTTGAAGGAAAAATCGCCGCTTTGAAACGGTTTAAGGATGATGCCCGAGAAGTGGCCGAGGGCTACGAGTGCGGTATTTCACTCAACGGGTTCGATGATATCCGCGAAGGCGACATCATCGAGTCTTACCGGGTGGACAAGACCGCCACGAAGCTGCATTAAAAAGATTTTTCCCGCGTTTCTTCGAAGTCTAGTCCCGCAGGTTCCCCCGATTTTCAGGGGGCATATCGCTTATACGGAGGATTCTCTTGCAAGGTAAACGTACGGACCGGGTGGGTCATCTCATGCAGATGGAACTCAGCCAGTTGATTCTTTTTAAAGTGAAAGACCCGCGTCTTGGCTTTGTGACCGTTACTCATGTGGACGTGTCGCCGGATCTCAAATCCGCCTGTGTTTTCTACAGTGTTCTTGGCACCGAAGAGGCGAAGAAGGGCACACAGATCGCCCTTGAAAAGGCGGCCGGCTTTCTTCAGCGTGAAATCGGAGCTGTGCTCAAAATGCGTAACACGCCGCGCCTTATCTTCAGGCTCGACGCCTCCCTGGAAAAAGGGATTGAGATCGACAAGATTCTCCGCGATATTCACAGCAAGGAAAACCCTTCCGAGGGCGGGAACGCCGAATGAAAAGCGGGCACAAGCGCGACCTGGTCAATCTTGTTCAGGGATTGAAGAAGCATAAACGCTTCCTTCTGTCCTGCCACGTGACGCCGGAGGGCGATGCGATCGGCAGCATGCTCGCCATGGAATCCCTTCTGAGACGCATGGGCAAAAAAACCCAGGTGATCTGTCAGGATCCTTTTCCGGAACGTTTGTCCTGTCTTTCGAGCCGGAAATGGAAACGCACCGAAGAATTGAAAAGTAAAAAAATTGATTATGACGCCCTTGTTTTGACCGATTGCCCGACCCTTGCACGCATCGGGGATGTCCGCGAAGTTCTCCCCCGCGAAATCGCTATTTTTAATATTGATCATCACATCAGCAATGACCGTTTCGGGAACTATAATTTCATCCGGCCCGAGGCTGCTGCGTCCGCAGAAGTGGTTCTCGATATTTTTGATTACCTCAAGCTTCCTCTAACGCGCGATGAAGCCAAAAACCTTTATGTCGGTCTCGCGACAGATACCGGCTCGTTCAAGTACAGCAACACTCGTGCGGAGTCGCATGTGATTGCCGCCAAACTCATTGCCACAGGCCTTGATATCGAAAAAATAAACGATGAACTTCACGGCGCCTATTCGCTGAAAACCATGCGGCTTTACAGCAGGCTGCTTGGACGCGTTAAAACAGCTGCAGGCGGAGCGCTGGCCTGGTCTTCGATGAGCCGCCGTGATCTTCATGAAACCGGCGCAGGATATGAAGACGCCGAAGGATTCATTGATTTTGTCCGCTACCTGAAAGGCTCAAAAATTTCCTTTTTCATGAGTGAGCTGGCCGACGGAAAATCTGTGCGTGTCTCCTTCCGCGCCAAAGGCCCTTATGATGTGAACAAAGTCGCAACCTTTTTTAACGGAGGCGGGCATAAAAAAGCTTCCGGCTGCACGATGCGCGCTTCTGTTGCCGAAGCGGAACGCCAGATCGTCAAACGCATCCTGAGTTCCTTTCATTTTAAATCGGGGAGACATCCGGCATGAACACCCAGAACCAGAAGCGCGAGTTTTTTATAGACGGGATCCTGCTTGTCGACAAACCCCGTGAATGGACCTCTCATGATGTCTGCGCGTTTGTGAAAAAAAGATTCAACATTAAAAAGGTCGGCCATGCTGGAACCCTTGACCCGCTTGCCACAGGGCTGCTTGTTCTTCTTCTCGGCAGTGCAACAAAACAATCCGCGAACCTCACGGCGTGCGACAAGGATTATGAGGGCGTTATGGAGCTCGGGGTTGAAACCGATTCTCACGACCGCTGCGGCAAAGTCCTTTTGGAATCAGACCCTTCCGGCATCACGATTGAAATGGTCCGCGAAAAGGCGAAGGCCTTTACCGGTAATATTATTCAGGTGCCGCCCATGGTTTCAGCTTTGAAGCACAAGGGTGTGCGCTTATACAAACTTGCGCGGCAGGGCCAGGAAGTTCCCCGCGAAGGCCGTGAAGTCAATGTCCAGGTCTTTGACATCCGTAAGCAGGACGGAAAATTCGTTTCCTTTTTTTCGAGCGTTTCCAAGGGCACGTATGTCCGCACGCTCGTGCATGATTTGGGCAAAGCGCTTGGCTGTTCGGCCACGCTGGCTGAGCTCCGCCGTCTGCGCAGCGGCACTTTTACGCTGGAGCCCGGCGGTGTGACGATTGAAGCCCTGAAGAACATGACTCCGGAAGAACTCCGCCGCAAGGTGCTTCCGCTGAGGGCTTTAAATTATGCGAATACTCAGTGATTTCAGACTTGCCCCGAAAAATTCCCGGCCGCTTGTTCTTGCGCTGGGCAATTTTGACGGTGTCCATTTAGGACACCAGGGCCTTCTCGCGCGAGTCACCCAAAGCGCACGTTCCCAAAACGCCATTGCCGCGGTCATGACTTTCCGAGAACACCCGCAGCATGTCCTTCACCCGACCTCCAAGCCGCCGCTTTTGACTTCTCTTGAACACAAACTTTTCCTTCTCAAAGAGCACGGCGTGGAACTTTGTTTTCTTCTCGCCTTTACCACGGAATTTTCTTCCATGCCTCCCGAAGCTTTTGTCCGCGAGGTCCTTGTCGGGCAGCTCGGTGTGAAGGAAGTTTATCTGGGACATAATGCGCGCTTTGGCCGAAACCGTGAAGGCGATGCGGATCTGATGCGCCGTCTTGGCCGGGAACTGGGGTTTGCGTTTTATCAGCTCGAACCGGTTCAAGCCGCCGGGGATATGGTTTCAAGCTCCCGGATCCGCACCCTGGTCCGGGAAGGGAAGCTGGATGAGGCCGAGATTTGTCTGGGTCGAAAGTTCAGTGTTTTTGGGACGGTGGTCAAAGGCGCGGGAAGAGGCTCCAAAATCGGATTTCCAACCGCAAACCTGGAAGTGGCCAGCGAGATTCTGCCGCCCCTTGGGGTGTACCCGGTCCAGGTCAGGGAATTGACTTCTGAAGCGGGCGCTGGCTCCGAAGCCGGTGTCATGGGAAACCTCCAAGCCGGCTCCTGGCTTCCGGGGATCCTGAATTACGGCTACCGGCCGACCTTTGATGAAAAGGTCAGGAAGGCTGTCCCTGAGGTGTATCTCTTTGATTTTAAAGGGGATATATACGGAAAGACGCTGGAAGTCCGGTTTTACCCGCAGCTTCGGGCCGAGCTGACTTTTCCGGATGTTTCTGCTTTAAAAAACCAGATTCAGACCGATATTCAAAGGGCCCGTCAGGTCTTGGCCGAAAGCCTTGCCGGAAGGGAAGAAAGCCTTTACAAGAACGCGTGATTTGGGTATACTGCGCGGTCTAAAAATCTAAATAAAACCATGTTAAGGAGTTAGAAAGATTCACATGCCACTCGCTAAAGATAAAAAGAAAAAAGTCATCACGGATTACCGGCGTTCAAAAGAAGATACCGGTTCGGCTGAAGTTCAAATTGCTCTCCTCACCGAGCGCATCAACGGACTCGAAGAGCACTTCAAGGCCAACAAAGTCGATCATCATTCCCGTTACGGTCTTATCAAGATGGTCAGCCGCAGAAAAAAACTTCTGACGTATCTCAAGACAAATGAGCTTCCGCGTTACAAGGAAATCATTGCTCGTTTGAATCTGAGAAAATAATCTGCCTTCCGCACTGAATCGAAATCCAAGCAAGGACAATCCTATGACCATTGAGAAAATTTCCCGCAAAATCGGCAATCGCGATTTTATTATCGAAACCGGACGCGTGGCCAAACAGGCACACGGAGCCGTGACCGTTCAATACGGCGAGACTGTGATTCTGGCCGCCGTGGTTTCTGAAAAAGAAGCGGATGAGACCAAAGATTTTTTTCCGCTGACCGTGGAATATCGCGAAAAGGCTTATGCCGCAGGGAAAATCCCTGGGGGCTACTTCAAGCGTGAAGGCCGCCCGACGGAACGTGAAACCCTGGTTTCCCGTCTTATTGACCGCCCGATCCGCTCTGTTTTTGATGACGATTACACCAATGATACGCAGGTCATTGTCACAGTGCTTTCTTCTGACTGTGAAAATCCCGCGGACATCCTGTCCATGAATGGCGCTTCGGCGGCCCTTCTTGTCTCTGACATTCCTTTTGAAGATGCGCTCGGTACGGTGCGTGTCGGTCTTGTGAATGGCGAGCTTTTGATCAACCCCACGATTGCAGAAATGGAAACCAGTGACCTTGACCTCGTCGTCACGGGCACCAAGGATAAAATCGTGATGATCGAAGCCGGCGCGAATGAAATCTCCGAAGAAAAAATGATGGAAGCCCTTCACTTCGGCCACAAGGCCATCAAGGAACTCGCGGAACTTCAGCATGAGCTGCGCGCGAAAATCGGAAAGAAAAAGCGCGAAATCGTCCGCAAAGAACCGGATGCAGCGCTCGAATCCAAAATCGCCGGTATCATCGCGGGCGAATTTGACAAGATTTTCGGCGGTGGTTCCAAGGAAGACCGTGAAGAAGGCGTGAAAAAACTCTACAAGGAAAAAGTCCTTGGCGCGTTTGACCCCGAAGCCGAAGGATACAACGAAGGCGCGATCAAGGCGGTCTTCGAAAAGTTTGAAAAGAAATATGTCCGTGAACTTATTGTCCGCAAGGGCAAGCGTCCGGATGGCCGTCAGAACCGCGAAATCCGCAACATCAATATCGAAGTTGGCGTGCTTCCGAGAACACACGGTTCCGCTTATTTCACCCGCGGTCAAACCCAGGCGCTTTGCGTGACAACGCTCGGCACCGGCGATGACGAACAGCGCATTGATGCCCTCGAAGGCGATGTGACAAAGCGTTTCATGCTTCATTACAATTTCCCGGCATTCAGCGTGGGTGAAACCGGCCGCTACGGCGGTACAGGCCGCCGCGAAATCGGCCACGGCGCTCTTGCTGAACGTGCACTGAAACCTATAATCCCCACAGACCCGGACCAGTTCCCGTATGTGGTCCGCGTAGTGTCGGACATTCTTGAATCCAACGGGTCCAGCTCCATGGCCTCTGTTTGCGGCGGCACGCTGTCCCTGATGGACGCAGGCGTTCCGATCAAGGCTCCTGTGGCGGGCATTGCGCTGGGTCTTGTGACCGAAGGCAATGAATGGAAAGTTTTGACAGACATCGCAGGTATTGAAGACCATCTCGGCGACATGGATTTTAAAGCCGCCGGAACGCGCAACGGTCTTACGGCGCTTCAGATGGATCTTAAAATTTCCGGCGTGACAGATGCGATTCTTCTCGAAGCCTTTGATCAGGCCAAGGAAGCCCGCTTCAAGATCCTGGACAAGATTGCGGCTGTGATCGAATCTCCGCGCGAAAATCTTTCAAGCTTTGCCCCGCGCATCACCGCGCTTCAAATCAATCCTGAAAAAATCGGTGCACTCATCGGTCCCGGCGGAAAAATGATCCGCAGCATCTGTGAAGAAACCGGCGTCAAGATTGATATTGATGACAGCGGCCGCGTGCTTATCGCTTCAGCGGATGCCGCAGCTTCTGATGCTGCGATTGCCCGTGTGAAGGGAATCACCGCGGAAGCGGAAGTCGGCGCCCTTTATCAGGCAACGGTCCGCAAGCTGATGCCTTTTGGCGCGTTCTGCGAAATCCTTCCCGGACAGGATGGTCTTTGCCATGTGTCTGAAATTTCCGAAGGTTATGTGAAAGATGTGACTGAATACCTCCGCGTCGGCGATGTGGTGCCCGTGAAGGTGGTCGGCGTTGATGAGAGGGGCAAGATTAACCTCAGCATCAAGCAGGCCAAAGAAGGCGGCTGGCCCAAACTTCCTGAAGGCGCTGAACGCGATGTGATTGAAGCAGCTCCTGCCCGCGGTGACCGCGGCGGACGCGGCGATCGCGATCGTCGTCCTCGCCGGTAAGCGAGAACTATGAAGTCCTGCGAAGTTGTTGTTAAAAAGCTTCCTCACTTCGAAGGGCTGGAACTTCCCCAGTATCAAACACCCCACGCAAGCGGCCTTGACCTCATGGCCGCTTGCGCAGGGGATATCCCGATCAATCCCGGCGAGCGTATTTTGGTCCCGACCGGTCTTTCGATCTCTCTCCCTGAAGGTTATGAAGCCCAGATCCGTCCCCGGAGCGGTCTTGCCCTTAAACACGGCATTACCCTGTTAAATTCTCCAGGGACCATTGACGCCGATTACAGAGGGGAAGTCCAGGTGATTATAGCCAATCTGGGGCGGGAACCCTTTACGATTACCAGGGGGATGCGAATCGCTCAAATGGTGATTGCGGAAGTGGTCAAGGCTCAGCTGGTTTTGGCCGATAATTTAAGCGCTACATCCCGCGGCAGCGGGGGTTTTGGACATACCGGTATTTCATAACGCGCAGTTCTGTTCGTCCTTATATATTTAAGAAGCGCGTTCCACAAATTACATCCGCGGGTTCACACGATGCGTCAAGAGAGACTGAACGAAATCTGGGGAGTTTTTGCGCTGCTGATGGGTCTCTTTACCCTGGCGGCCCTATTTTTTTTCCAGATTAACGATATTCCTTTCTATACCTCACATCCGTTTTCTCCGGTTCATAATTACACGGGGCTCATCGGCGCTTATCTTGCCTTTGGTCTTTTTATCACATTCGGAATCAGCGCGTATCTGATCCCCATGCTTTTTCTTCTTTGGGCAGGCTGTTTTTTTCTGCAGCGCGTTCCGGAAAAAAAGATCTTTAAATTTTTCGGCCTTGGCATTTCCCTTGTTTCCACAGCAACACTGGTCGCGATTTCTGTGGCCCCCGAATCGCGTTTCAATGAAGGCGGTGCGATCGGCTATCTTGCGAGCACGCACCTGCTTCGTTATTTCGGGCAAGTGGGAAGCTATATTGTCTCCACCGCGTGTCTTCTTCTTTCGCTTCTTCTGGCTACGGATTTTCTTATTTATCCGATGGTTAAAGGCATGCTCGAAAAGCTTCACCAGGGATTTTCTGATTTCTTCGAAGCCCTCTCGTCTCTGTCCCGCGGGTTCTCGAAACTTTTTTCCTTTTTGAAAGCCAAGGAACCCAAAGCCGCCGCGCCCCAAAAAGAAAAAGCGCCGCAGCAGAAACAGCCCAAGGAAAAAGAAAAAGAGAAGGCCAAGGCTGTGGAGCTTCCGAAGATGCCTGATGTTCCGCTCAAAGTCACCAAGTACCGCCCGGAACTTCCTGAAGAAAGCCTTGATGCCGCAGAAGAGTTGAAGAAAGCGGTGCTCGCCGAGACTCAGAAGAATCTTCCTGTGAAAAAAGAAAACGAAAAACCTGTGGAGAAAAACCGTACTCCTTCGCCCCAGGTGGCTGCCGCGCTTTCTGCGATATCGAAAGCAGACAAACTTGAAGATGCTGAAGAAGGTGCCCATGACGGCGTGATTGGCTCAAAAGCTTCAACGGTTGAATACCAGTTTCCATCCATTGATCTTCTGAAAAAAGCAGCGCCCGGAGTTGCCGGAGCAGGGGATGACCTTACGGCCAATTCCCGCATTCTGGAAGAAACCCTGGCCCGCTTCGGTATTCAGGTCAAGGTTGTGGAAATTGAGCAAGGCCCTGTGATTACACGCTACGAACTCTTGCCGGCGCCGGGTGTGAAAGTAAATTCCATCACGTCCCTGCAGGATGATATCGCCCTTGCCTTGAAGGCCATGAGCATCCGCCTGATTGTCCCGATTCCCGGTAAATCTGCGATTGGTATTGAAGTGCCGAATTCCATTTCGAGTGTAGTGTCGCTTCGTGAATTGATTGATTCGCCGCTCTTTAAATCCAAGAAATCCGAACTGCCTCTTGTGCTTGGCAAAGACACGAGCGGCAAGACCTTGATCGCGGACCTTGCCGGCATGCCGCACATTATTATTGCGGGCACGACAGGCAGCGGTAAAACGGTTTGCGTGAACTCCATTATTGTCAGTCTTCTTTACCACGCCACGCCTGACCAGCTGAAACTGGTCATGATTGATCCCAAGATGGTGGAAATGGCGGTTTACAACCGTGTGCCGCACATGCTGACGCCTGTGGTTACGAACGTGAAAAAAGCCGCGCACACCCTGAACTGGGTTGTGAACGAAATGGAAAACCGCTACAAACTTCTTGCGACCGTCGGTGTCCGCAATATTCAGGCCTTCAACTCACGGCCCTTGAGCGAAGAAGCCCTTGCGGAAATTGAAGGCAAGGAATCAGAAAATGTGGTTCCTGCAAAACTCCCGTACATTGTGGTCATTATTGACGAACTCGCAGATCTCATGATGGTGGCGCAGGATAAAGTCGAAGGCGCGATTGCGCGTCTTGCCCAGCTTGCCCGCGCGGTGGGTATTCATTTAATTGTGGCTACGCAGCGTCCGTCGGTGGACGTGATCACGGGTATTATCAAGGCCAATTTCCCGGCACGTATTTCTTTCAAGGTGGCCTCCAAAGTGGATTCACGCACCATTCTTGACCAGGGCGGCGCAGACAAGCTGCTTGGAAAAGGCGACATGCTTTTCCTCAAGCCCGGGATGGAGAAACTGATCCGCGGCCAGGCACCCTTTGTGACCGATGAAGAAATCAATGGTGTCGTGGAGTTCTGGGCCAACCAGGGCAAGCCCGAATATCATCCTGAAATTGCTTCCGCCCAGGAAGGCCGCGCAACCGCCGAAGGGGCAGGCGAAAAAGACGAACTTTTTGATGAAGCTGTGGCCGTGGTTCTTGAAACCGGCCAGGCCTCCACGTCCAACCTCCAGCGCCGTCTGCGTTTGGGGTACACCCGTGCGGCCCGCATCATTGACCAGATGGAAGCTGAAGGACTTATCGGCCCTGCGCAGGGGGCAAAACCCCGTGATATTTACATGGCTCAGGGCCAAAACTCAGCACCTCAGCCTGCTCAAACCGAGTTGTAAGACCTGCAATCATCGGTTGACCTGAAGCGCTGAATCCTTATAATTATCGAACATTTTCTCCCTTCGATCCCCTGTAGCTCAGTTGGTAGAGCAGGTGACTGTTAATCACCTTGTCCGAGGTTCGAGCCCTCGCGGGGGAGCCATTCAACACGCCCGAGCGAACCAGAAATCTGGTTCGCTCGGGTGCTTCTACACCTGATCCACCCGGGCCTTTTGGAGTGTAGGGCTTGTCGCCATCATCTGGTGGCGGAGGGGTCCAATCGGGCGGGTTTTTCAAATCAAAGTTCATTTCAGGAATATCTCCCCAAAATAAAACTCTCAGTTTGGTAGGCGTGTAAATCACTTCCTTCACAAGAAGCAAAATCAGATTTCGTTTCTCGTCGAAAGAAAAAGTCTCAAAGACTTTCGGGAATTCCTTAAAGAGCCGCATAAAAGTATCCGCATCAATCACATGCTGACTCAAATGCTGCATATTGGTTTCAATGCGGCTGATTTCGCTTTCTAGTTTTTCTTTAGAACCTTCCGGGTCAGATATTTCCTTCACAATCCCACGGGACCTTTTCTTGTCCAAATCGCCGGTTTTAACAAACTCGATCAAATGTTTTAACTCCTGATTGATCTTAGCCAGCTGTGATTCAGCGCGATGCTTATCCTTGCGTAAAGGTTCCAGTCCCTGCTTTGCCATGACATTGGCCTTCTCAATGGATTTCTTAAGAAGCGTTTGATTATTTCCAAGGTCTTTAAACTTTTGAATCAGGAATTCCTCAAGCTCATCTGCGGCAACGGTCCTGATCGAGCAAGCCTTCTTGCCTTTAATGACTGCTGAGGTACAACGGTAATAAAGGTACATTCTTCCTTTTTTTTCTTTGGAAGAGTTTGTCATGGTGCTTCCGCATTCTCCACAGGTCAGCAGCCCAAGAAAAAGCATCTCATATTTATTTTGTTTGAATGTTTTATGAGTCTCGCGATTACTGACCAGAATGTTCTGAACGTCATCCCAAAGTTTTTTATCCGTGATGATCGGTTTATGTTCTCCGTCAAAAACATACTGTTTCTTGTCTTTGTCCTGGAAGCGAACCTTCCCGATATAAAAATGATTGTCCAGGATGTTTGAAATTTTTTTCTTATCGAACTTGGTATTGCCCGAAGCATCTTTCCCTTTGGCATAAAACTTCTTTGTGCGATACCCCATCTCATTCAGCTTCTCAGCGACTTTTCCCATAGAGGCCAATTTGATATAAAGCTCGAAACAAAGCCGAACAATCTTGGCCTCCTCTTTATTGATCACAAGTTTCTTATTCTTCACGTTATATCCCAGCGGAACAAACCCGCCGCACCACATCCCTCTTTTAGCCATGGCAAAGCGTTTGTCGTAAGTTCTCTCCTGAGACATTTCCCGTTCAAATTGAGCAAACTCAAGCATGATGTGGAGAAGCAACCTTCCTGCCGGTGAAGTGGTGTCAAAGTGCTGAGTGGTAGAAACAAATTTAACGTCGTGCTCATTAAAAATTTCAAGGAGAGCATAAAAGTCTTTATGATTGCGAGTGAGCCGGTCAATTTTATAAACCACGACCACTTGAACGCGCTTCCGCTTGATATCTTCGATAAGCTGCTTCATGGCAGGGCGGCTAAGCGATCCCCCTGATTGCCCAGCATCTTCATAGACTTTGAAAGTTTTCCAACCAACAGACTTCTGACTTTCAATGTAGGATAGACAGCTATCCCGTTGATTATCGAGAGTTGAATAGGTCTGCGTTTCTGCCCGCTCATCCACCGAGACGCGCGTATAAACGGCGCAGTTGATATCCTGTTTTTTCGCATTTGAGTGCATAACTTAATTATAGCTTATGGTGGACATTTAAGGAAAGTTTTGTTTTACAAAAGCAAAGAAACGATTATTATGCTGATAACCCTTTATAAGGTATGATAAGGTTTGTCATGACATGGAAAATCTAAAAGGCTATATCACGATCAAAGAAGCGGCCGCATTTCTTGGCGTAAATCCCATGACTCTGAGAAATTGGGACAACCAGGGCAAGCTTAAGTCGCGCAGACATCCAATCAATGGTTATCGTTTATATAAAAAAGATGATCTGAAAAGTATTCTGAAAACCTTAGACAAAAGGATGCGCTAATGGCAGCAACATCAAAAGTATGCCAGCAGTGCAAGGAAAAAAATAACCCTTCCTTCTTAGCCTGTTGGAAATGCGGCGCTCCATTTGAACAAGAGAAAAAAACAACAACGGCCACAATAAGAAAGCCAGCTGCGGCTAAAGATCACAGGCTCATTTACAACACTCCCCTTAAACCAAAAGTTTGTCCTCCTATTTTTAAATATGCTTCTAGCCCTTTCTGTGTTTTAGGATTATCTACTGGTTGTACATCGCCGGAAGTTTCCAGCAGAGTAAATGAAGTAAAGATTTATGCCAAGTTGGGCGCTTTCCCTAAGTTTGACCTTGATGTTCCATTTCTTCTAAATAATTCCCGCTCAGAAGATTCGATTCGCGCCG
>CAYRBY010000009.1:0-43908 GCA_964422635.1 uncultured bacterium | reverse complement strand
CCGTGACAAAACAGGAAATTTCGGCCCTGATTCAGGCACATCACCCCCAAATTGTAGGAATTCATGAGTTTAGAAGCCGGAGGGTCGGCGCCAAAATCTTTCTGGATTTTCATATTGTAATCCGGGATGAGGAAGATTTTAGAAAAGCGCATGCCATTACAGAGTCCCTTGTCAGGGAAATAAAAGGACAATATGCGGGTGCCGATGTGACGATTCATTATGATCCGGAAGGAGAAGACTAATGCGTGTTCTGATTGTGGAAGACGAAAAGCGGATGGCTGCCTTTATTCAGCGAGGCCTCAAGGAAGAAGGTTATGCCGTAGACGTGGCTGAGGATGGCGAAAAGGGATGGGAATATGCTTCTGTAAATGAGTACGATGTTCTGATCTTAGATTGGATGCTTCCCAAGATGGATGGGCTCTCCCTTTGCGCCAAAATTCGCGAATCCGGATCGAGGGTACCCATTTTAATGCTCACAGTGCGCGATACTGTGGAGGACAAAATTAAAGGTTTGGACCAGGGTGCGGATGATTACCTGACAAAACCATTTGCTTTTGATGAACTTCTTGCGCGTCTCCGAGCCTTGTCGCGTCGGCCCCGTGAGCTTCAGACAGAGACGGTTCTTCGGGCCGGTACGATGACGCTGGATCTTGTAACTCATCGGGTTACGATCGGGCAGGATCAGGTTATTCTTTCCCAAAAAGAATATGCTTTGTTGGAGTTTCTTATGAGGCGCAAGGGGCAGGTTGTGACACGTTCTCAGATTGCAGAGCATGTTTGGGACCTGCATTTTGATCCTATGAGCAACACGATCGATGTCTACATCAACTTTCTCCGCAAAAAAATCGACATCAACCGCAAAAAGAGCCGTATTGAAACACTTCGCGGCTCCGGCTACAGGTTGAGCGAAGCATGATTGCTTTCTTTCACAGCGTCAAATTCCGTCTTACGCTTTGGTACGCAGTCGTTCTGACTATTTTCCTTTCCTTTTTTTCATTCCTTATGCATGCCGAACTTGCAAAGGCATTGTATCGCGATGCTGATCGCAGTATTTATCAGCAGGCAGCGGCAATTGATAAATCTCTTATAGGATTTCTCGCCCAAGCTTTGCGAGGTGTTTCCGGTGATGAGACTTCTTTTGTGCCTGGTGCAGGAAAAACTTTTTCTCCTGAATTAAGCGGTGTTCTGAAGGAGTCGCTCAAAGAATGGGAGCATAACGCTCAATACCTCCGCCGGGCAACTTTGATGATCCGGATACTGGCTTTTGACCACTCCGTGATCATTTCGAACCTTAAAGGCTGGGAGAAAGAAATTATTTTCCCTGACTTTGAACGCGATTCCGCTTTCATGGAAACAGGGGCTTCGTTTCAAACCATTCATTTCCGAAAAAACCCAGTAAGACTCTATTACCAAATGATTAGGCATGAGGGACATCCTTTGTATGTGGTCCAGGTCGGATTCCCGCTTCAGGATGTTGAGAGCACCCTGTCGCGGCTGCTGTTTATTATTCTCCTGTGGATTCCAGTTGCCGTTGTTGTCGCTGGTGCGGCAGGCTGGTTTTTGTCCCGTAGATCATTGAGACCGATTGATTCTATGATTCGTGAGGCGACTCAAATCACGGCAGCCTATCTTCAGGGGCGGCTTCCCAGAACTCAGACGGGGGATGAGCTGGATCGTTTGGCGGCAACGTTGAATGAAATGATGGATCGTATTGCTTCTTCCACTCAGGCTGTTCGTGAATTCAGTGTTGACGTTTCACATGAGTTGAAAACTCCGCTTGCCATCGTCCGCGGAGAAATTGATTTAGCACTTAGGAAATCCCGCTCGGCGGAGGATTTGGTTCAGACCTTGCGCGTTATTGAAGAGGAGATCAACGGTTTGATCCGTCTTGTTGACGATTTGATGCTGTTGGTCCGAAGTGATTCCCACCAGCTTCGATTTGAGAAGAAAAAGGTCAGTCTTAAAGAAATTCTTCAAAATGTTGTTCAGCGTCTCCAAGACCGGGCTAAAGGCAAGGGGATTGAACTTAGCTTGGAGGCCCTGCAGGATTTTGAGATTGAAGGGGACGAGCTTTATCTGAAACGACTTGTAAGCAATCTTGTAGATAATGGGATTAAGTTTACTCCATCGGGCGGATGGGTCAGGCTCTCCCTTTCAGGCAGCGAGACGCATGCGGCTATCGAAGTTTCTGATAACGGCATGGGAATAGAAGCGGATATCCAAGAGAAGGTTTTCTCCCGGTTTTATCGTTCTGATCGAGCTCGAGCCCACGAGGGCTCAGGGCTAGGGCTTAACATTGCCAAAGCCATATCCGATGCCCACAGGGGGGGGCTTACGATCAAAAGCTATCCCAATGCAGGAACAACGGTCACCATTGTTTTTCCCCGCTTTAAAAAGACTGCCTAGCCATCGCTGTATTAAAATTTTTTAATCTTATTTTAATCTTATTTTAATCTTTTATTTTGTATTATCCATGCGTTCGCTAAGTGCCGTTCACGTTATGGAGCTCAAAATGCAGATTACAAATCAATTGTTTCAGCCCTTACTTGACCGCATAGACCAGGAGTACCGCGATCTCTTAGAAGAGGTTCGTGATCTCTATACAGAAGAAACAGCCGAACTTAAAATTTTCATCCAAAAAAAACTCCGCCAGCTTGACCTCGTACGAGTTTCCTTGACGTATATGCAGCAGGAGGCAGGAGACGAACACCACGGAGACCCCTTTGATCTTCGTGAAACGCTTCGTCAGCACAAACTTGAACTTCGCTTTGCCCGGCGCCGCTGGAAGCGGCAGATGGTGAGCCAGGAACGTGTTCGCCGTAATCATGAGAGGAGAAATCATGTTCCAACTTTTGCTGCGTGAAAATCACATTAAGCTTGCCCTGAAGCCTTCCAAAAACAAGGAAGATATTTTTCATGATCTGTTGACCGTGGATGGGTTGAAGCATTTTTCTCAGAAGGAGAAAGATCAGTTCGTTAAGCTTTTGATGGGGCGTGAGCTGCTTGGAACAACGGCTGTAGGCGATCAAACGGCATTACCGCACGCATTTTGCAAAGATCTTCTTGAGCCGCTTGTTATTTTGGGGGTTAGCAGTGAAGGAGTGGATTTCGGATCCCTCGATGGAGATCTCGTTTATATCTTTTTTCTCGTTCTTTTACCGGATAGTGCAGAAGGCCGCAATCTGAAAAAGTCTCTTTTGCATGGGGCTTTGGCGTTCTTTTCAGACCGTTTTATACGCCAGCTGCTTCGCCAAGTTCAGAGCGGTGATGAGGCTTTGGAAATTATACGCAGGGAAGCGGGGCTTTCCATTGAAGCTGCCGTTGCCGGGAAATAAACTTTAGTCACACTGTAACCCGAGTTTTATCAGGTCCTGGGGAAGTTTAGGTCGAAAAGATTGGGGGATCTTTAGACCCGAACAGAACCGGGACCTTCTCTTTTTTGTTCACTTTTCAAGCATTCCTGCCGATTTAAAAGAGCCGTGAATATCCCGCGGCATATCCCGTCAAATATGCTATAATCGAAATCCATTAATTGAATCCTTGTTTCAAGGAAAGGATTTAGGCATGAAAAAAAACGGCTTACTAACCCTTCTTTTTACCTTAGCAATTACAGCAACTGCTTGGGCACAAGATCCCAATGCCCTCAAAAGCCAAGCGAACAATCAGGTCGTCACAGCAAGTCAGCTCATGGAAAGAGCCCGGGCAGTTCTGCAGCAGAGCCCTAATCCTGCCGGGCGCAATGCCGCGATTGCGATTCTAGTAGAAGCCGGGCAGATGTTTGAGCAATCCGCAGGTATCTATCAAGCATTGATGCCGAAATATGCAACTCAGCAAGATGTCGACAACGCGCGCAAGGCCATGCAAAGCTGCGTGCAACAAATTCAGCAGTTACAACAGGGCCAATAAAAAGGCCGAGGGGAGATTCACATGCGCTTTCAGGGAGTTTACTTCGCATTAGTGCTGACAATGAGTGTTGTGCTGAGTGCCGGCTCGGCCATGGCCTTTAACGGGAGCTATGAAGAAACCATTTCAATGGCAGAGAAGCAGGTCGCGAAATTCAAGGTCACAGCAAAAGGCGATTTTGTCAAAACCGAATTTTTAAATGACCAACAGCCGGAACTCGTTTTGAAAAACGCGCAAGGCACTTATCGCGTTATTCCTGAACAAAAAGTTGCCTTGAAGCTGCCAGACCTCGGGCAAAAAGCAAACTTGCTTGACGACCTCGATAATTACCAGGAGTTCCTCAAACAGAACCAAGCGAAGGTTATCGGAGCGGAGAAAGTACAGGACCAAGACACGGACATTTACGAGTTTATCGATCCGATGACGCAAAAAAATGCACGGGCCTGGGTTTGGAAAGAGAAAAATCTCCCTTTAAAAATTGAAGTGCAGGCGAACGAAGGCTTGCTTTCTGTAGAACTGACAAAAGTTGACACCACTACGCCTATTGATGACTCTGTTTTTAATGTGCCGCAAGAGTTTAAAGTCGTGGAGTTGAAACCAGCTCCGCAGCCTGAAGCTATTCCCACGCCAGACGCGGAAGCTTCGCAGCCCGCTCCGGCCAAAAACTAATCGGTGCGGCTCAGCTCTATTGCTGGGCGGCTAGCTTAAGATAGTTTCTCTTTATTCTTTCCGCGGTGACGGCAAATGTTTCTTGATTTCCGGAGTTAAGGCCGCCGACTGTTAGGCCCATTAATTTGCCGCTAGGACTGAAAACGGGTGTACCGCTGTCCCCCGGATAAACCTTGAAATTAATTCTTAGAACAGCGTTTTCGGGTCCGCTTCCTGCGCTATTCGGTTTTTGACCGATCCCCGTAATTGAGCCCTCGCTGATTGTTTGATTCAAAAAAGCTGAATTTCCGAATGAATAAACGACTCCCCCAAGCTTCGCTTCGCCAGAATCCTCAATAGAAACAACATTGAGCGGAGAGGCGGGTTCAATTTTGAGAAAAACAAGGTCATCATCTTCAGCAAGTCCCAAAACTTTTGCTCCATAGTCATTCCCGTCCTGTGTTTTGACCGCAATGATCTGGGCTCCTTGAACAGTGTGGGCATTGGTCACAATAATCCCGGAAGCATCAAGGATGACCCCGGCACCCTCTCTCTCCATTTTAAAAATCTTTGCACCCTCTGGAGATTTTGTGAGGCCCTCTGCACGGGCATAAATTTTAACAACAGCTTTTGATGCCTTAAGAATATTAAAAATGACGGATTCAGATGCGGAGAGATTCGGGATTTCAAAAAAAAATACTGCAGCTAAAAGAAAATGTGAAAATTTTTTCAAATATGTATCCATAGATGTTGGGGGTTGACTCAAGCTTAACACAAGGAACAGCACTTTCGAAAAAAACGGAAAGGAATGTCTCCTTTGCGCTTGCTTTCGTTTGTCATCTTTGTAAGATATCCCCACGTTTTTTCTTTCTCGGTTGAAAAAACTCCGCCAATTATTTTATCAGCCTTCTTAAGCTTGTATATATTGTTTCGTTGCGGCGGTTTTTCCTTCCGAGAGCAGACTAATGCTTTCAACCCCCGGCTGTTTTTTTGAATGGCCCAAAGCAGGGATTTTCTTTTGCCTACATTTGCCCGCGATCAAATCGGTAATGTTTTACG
Organism: uncultured bacterium; assembly: GCA_964422635.1. Classification (GTDB taxonomy): domain Bacteria; phylum Omnitrophota; class Omnitrophia; order Omnitrophales; family Aquincolibacteriaceae; genus ZLKRG04. The sequence continues at coordinate 38,298 of CAYRBY010000009.1, read as the reverse complement.
GAAGCGTGTTGAAGCTCTGTTAAAAGGGTACAGGCAGAATGTCGGTATCATCGGATCATCCGGTCTGGGAAAAACCGATTTTCTGGCGACCACCTACCGTGATTTTTCAACCCATCCAGGCCTTGTATGCGTTTATGTTCAAGCGGATAGCTTTGATTTTGAACGGCTTGTGGAGCGCTGGACGGGTGCCATCTTAACCGGCTATCTGTTAAGCGAAGGTGTTTCTGCTGCAGGATGCGATTTTGCGGATCTTTCAGCGGCTTCCGAGTCGCGTATTCCCAAAACACTTCAAAGTATCCTGCATGTCCGTAGATTGCTTCGCAAAGAGTCCTCTTCTGCGCTTTTGAGGGAGCTTTTTAACCTCAGCGGAATGCTGACGCAGGAGTGCGGAAAGAAAATGATTCTTATGCTGGATGAATTTCAACAGCTCGAAACTCTTCCTGACGCTGACCCATTTGCCTTGCTCGGGCGCGAAATCATGGTGCAGAAAGATACTTTGTATTTGGTGTCCAGCTCTCACCCGGAAAGGGCGAAGGAAATTTTCAGGGAAAAGCTTTCGCTTCTTTTTGGTAATTTTGAAGTGATGGAACTGCGGCCGTTTGAGTTTAAAGAAACTGTGGATTTTGTTGCGCGCCATTTCCCCAAAACCCATTTTACGGAACAGCAAAAAAAACTTCTGATTACTCTTACCAACGGGGATCCGCTTTACCTTGATCTTTTAATGGATCGGTTGAAGTTTTATCTTTCGGATCAGACGGAACAGTGGGTTTCAGACAGGCTGCTCTTTCTAGCTATTCAGGAAGAGTTAATCGACAGAAAGGGGAGAATAGCGCTTCTTTTTGAGCGTATGCTTGAACCTGTACTTCGTGCGCAGAAGGACCAAGGCCCCTACCTTCGAACTCTTTTGGCTGTGAGTGAAGGCCGCCACCGCCTCAGTGAAATTGCGGCCTCTATTAATTTGAAGTCTTCGGAGGCGCAAAAGATTCTTCAGCGCCTAATTCATGAAGACAGAATTACCAAGCGCGGCAGCTTTTACGTCATGGAAGATCCTCTTTTCCGTTTTTGGCTTAGAGAGGTTTTTCAGAAAAAACAGCTGCTTTGTCTTCCTGATCCAAAAAGCGTCGCGGATGCGCTGCTTGATGCCATCCGTGAAAAAATGGAAGCTCTGTGCCATGATGAGAAAAAAGAGATACCTTACCGCATAGAACGGTTATTCAAGGAGTTTCGTAATGATGCCGTTGAAATGGAGGCTCGGAAGTTCCGGTGTCCTCATTTTCTGGAAATTGCATTTCGTCCCGCCCAAGGGCGTTTTTGCTCGCTTGTAGCCAAGAGCCAGCGTGAACGCTGGGTTTGTCTCATCGCGGAAGAGGAAGTGCAGGAAGAGGACGTTCTGGGATTTATGGAGGACTTGAAACGGTCCCGGAAGAAAGTTCAGCAGAAAATCATCGTCACGCTTGGCGGAATTGACCAAAACGCCAAACTGATGGCGCAGTCATCGCAGATTCAGCTTTGGGGGCTGCGCGATTTAAATAGTTTGCTGGCTCTTTATGACCTTCCCAAATTAATATCTTTTGAGGGGCAGGATTTACATGGATCGAATTTGGGCACCTTGGCGGAAGGCGTATATTCGGGCTGACCGCAAGCCTCGTAAAGGTTGTCTTTTTTGTGGACTCCTGAAAGAAAAAAAGGACGTCCGTAATTACATCCTCGCAAGAACCGAACACAGTTTTGCCATTCTGAATCTTTATCCCTACAATAATGGTCATACCCTCATCATTCCCCGCCGGCATGTGCCGGATCTTTCGGATCTGAAGCCTGAGGAGAAGCTGGATCTTCTTGAGCTGTGCGAAAAAGTGAAGGCTGCTTTGGCGACACGGATGAAAGCTCACGGCTTCAATCTCGGGATTAATCTGGGAGCTTCCGCAGGCGCGGGCCTTCCGGAGCATTTGCACCTGCATGTTGTTCCCAGGTGGAGGGGGGATGCTAACTTCATGCCGGTCGTTGGTGCGACAAAAGTGATTTCCGAATCACTTGACTCCGTGTACCAGGAGCTGTCTCAACAGCTCAAAGCTAAGAAGGATTCCCGGCGTTGAACCGGAAGGCAGTCATTCGCAAACCTCAGCTTTTATCACTTGCAGACTACGCTGTTCATCCGGAGTTTTCACTCGGACGAAAACATCCTGAGACGGAACACGAAATTCGTTCCTGTTTCCAGCGCGACAGGGATCGCATCCTTTACTCCACTGCTTTCCGCCGCTTGCAATACAAGACCCAGGTGTTTGTCAATCACGAAGGAGATCATTTCCGGACTCGTCTCACGCATACACTGGAAACGTGTCAAATTGGACGGACTTTGGCCCGGGCGCTCCGTTTGAATGAAGATCTTGTGGAGGCTGTCGCTTTGGCTCATGACCTTGGGCACGGGCCTTTTGGACATGCTGGCGAATGGGCGCTCAAAGAGATGATGCAATCCCACGGAGGCTTTGAACACAATGTTCAAAGCCTCCGAATTGTGGAAGTTTTAGAAGAGCGCTACTCGGACTTTCAGGGCCTGAATTTGAGCTTTGAAACGCTTGAAGGTCTAAAGAAACACCCGGAGAGGTTTTATCGTAAAAGGGAGAAAAGATTCAGAACCCTTGAGGGGGATCTTGTCGACCTCGCCGATGAGATTGCCTACTGCAGCCACGATCTGGATGACGGGTTAAGGGCGGGACTGCTTGATGAGGAAATGCTTTCAGGCGTATCTCTCTGGATTATGGCAAAGCGTGATTTGGAAAAGAAAAAGTTTCGATACAAGCCGGCCTCTTTTCGGCCGGCCATGATCCGGTGCATTCTGAATTATATGGTCATGGACGTCGTGCAGCATTCTAAACGCCTGATTACTTTGTCAGGAATTCAGTCCGTTAAGGAGCTTCAGAAGACCCAAAAAAAGATTATTGCTTTTTCCCCCGATATGGCTCGCCGTCACGTGGAACTTAAAAAGTTCCTTATGAAAAACCTCTATCAGCATTACCATGTCGTAAGAATGACAGACAAAGGTCAACGGTTTATTAAGGCGCTCTTTGAAGCTTATTTAGGAAAGCCCAAGCTTTTACCGCCGGATGTCATTCGACGTGTCGAAAAAGAGGGGATTCGAAGGGTGATTTGTGACTATTTGGCGGGTATGACGGACCGTTTTGCTGTCCAAGAATACAAACGTTTGTTTGAACCGCATGAAATCTTTGCCTAACCCTAACTAGGGCGTGACTTTATTCATAAGCTATGTAAAAATTAGATGTTAGAAGCTGTGACCATGAAGACAGGGAGGCTGACTTCTTGATGTCTGAAGCGAAGAACAAGCAAACAGTTATTGAGCGATTCCTTCTGCCCAATCCCGATTGGCAGGAAGGTTACAAATCGTTTAATCAGCTTTTTGGCCGCCCCTTAGGTTGGATTTATATTGTTGATAAGGGGGATCGCAGTCAACTTATTCGTCTCGACCGTAAGGATCACTGCTCCTTCTATGCTGCGTCAAAATCTAACCAGCAAAGTACGGAAGCGTTTCTCCGCAAATACTGTGAAATGCTGGTTAGTCAAAGCGAAAGTCTCCCGCATTTTCCGTCTTTCTTCAAGGACGCATTCGGAAAGTCCGGCGTTATTTTTGCGCTTCGCCACCTTGGCAAGCTGCGAGCTTTTCTTTTACTGACGTCTCTCAAAGAGAACAAACCCAAATACGATCCTTTCCTCGCGCCCTTCAATTACTTTTTAGTCTGTCAACTCGAACTGGCCTATAAAAATTTTGAACTTAATAACTTTTACGAAACGGTTCACCCTCGAGCGTTGGCTCTTTCAACCATGCATTCTGTCCACAGGGTTATAAGTGCCTCCATACGCCTTAAAGACCTGCTTCCGAGGATTGGCCGTTTGAGCGCACAGGTCCTTAAAGCCAAGGGATGCTCCATCATGCTGATCGATTCCAATCATGAATACCTGCTTCCGGCTTTTTCATTCGGGGACAGTAAGCGCTTTGTTCATAAGCAGCGCGTTCGGATTGGGCGTGGTCTCGAAGGCAAAATTGCAGACACGGGGGAGTTTCATCTGAACCGGAGATCGATCGCAGTCCCTTTTATCGAAGAGGACATCGTTGGTGTTCTTTGTCTTTGGGATAAAGTGGATAATCAGCCCTTTACGAAGACGGATTTGGAGATTTTGAAGTCGCTTTCGGAACAAGCTGTCACGGCGATTAAAAATGCTCAGCTCTTTGAAGAAACGGAACAGCTGACACTCGGAAGTATCAAAACGATCAATGAGCTATTGGAACTTAAAGGCGGAGCTGACCGGACGCATCTGGCTGTTTTAGGAGAAGTGATTATGGAGATAGGCCGCGAGCTTCAGCTCTCCGGTCGGGAACTCATTCATATTCAGCGTGCCATTATGCTTCGAGATGCCGGAGCTTTGGCTTTTCCTGAGGATATTCTCAAGAAAAAGGGCAAACTGACTAAAAAGGAGGTGGCTATTATTAGGAGGATTCCTATGCGGGGCGCCAGTCTTTTGAGCTCTATCTCCTCTTTAAAGCCTGTGCTGCCCATCGTCCTCCATCACCGGGAGCGCTATGATGGAAAGGGGTACCCTCAGGGGCTAAGGGGAGAGGAAATCCCCATTGGCGCACGCATTGTGGCGATAGTAGATTCCTTTATTGCGATGATTTCGGAGCGTTCCTACCGCGATTCCATGACCGTTGAGCAGGCGCTTAAGGAGATCCAAACCAATAGCGGGACACAATTCGACCCCCGTGTCGTAGATTGCTTCCTCAAAGTTGCCAGGAATAAAGAAATTCATGATAAGTTGAAAGCCATCATTCGGGCCCCTAAAAAATCCCGCGAAAGCAGTTCTGCCGCAGCTCTTTCAGTCTAATTTTTAAAATCTCGCATCTCTCCAAAAAAAACGAAGATTTTTTTTATTTTCGTGCTTTTCTTTTCACTTAAAATGTCTAGAATAACCGTGTTGCATTGCCCTCACGTTTTGACCGGAGATTCATCCTCATGGAGTTTCAAAGCCGTATTTCGGCGTTTCGTTTTTTTGGAATTCTTGGAGTGTCTCTAAGCATAGTTTTTTCTGGGTGCTCATCCTCTCGCGAAACAAAGCCAGCTAAAGCAGCTCTCCAAACATCGCAGACCTCTCAAGAACAAGCGGCAACGATTGTTGCTTTGAATGAAGAGATCGCTCGTCTGAATCATGAATTAGATCAGGTCTTCTCTTCTCGTGATGATTTGGCGAGGGCCAAGAACGATTTGGAAAGCCAGCTTCAGGGGCAAGTCGCTTCGGGGGATGCATCCGTATCGATGGAGGCCCGCGGGTTAGTGGTAACTGTTTTAGACCGTATTCTTTTTGATTCGGGAAAGTCGGAGTTGAAGCCCGAAGCCCTTACGACTCTCCAGACCGTGGCCTCAATTCTCTCTGACAGGGTTCGAGAGAATATGGTTTATGTCGAAGGCCATACGGATAACGTTCCTATCCGCTTTTCCAGCTGGCGGTCCAACTGGGAACTGTCAACGGCTCGATCGACGGAAGTTGTGCACTTGTTTGTCGATCAGCTCGGGATTGACCCCCGCCGTATAGCTGCTGTGGGCTACGGGGAGTTTCATCCGATATCCGATAACGGTTCTTATGAAGGACGCCAAAAAAATCGGCGCGTAGAAATTGTAATTTCGCCCAATAAGGTCGCCTCTTGATACGTCCGGTTCATGCGGGATCAGCCGTGAAGACAAAAGTCCTTGTTGCGTGCTGCTGTTTGTTGTTGTTTGGAGCTTTGGCAGCGCCGGTCATGGGATTTTGGATCTTCCAGCGTCTGGAACGGTCGTTGAAAGTTCCCGTGAACGGGCGGTTTGAACCCCGCTTCTTTCAGACATCGTTTGTAATCCGTGATGCTGCTTTGACTTGGGACAATAAAGTGAGCCTGCAATCCGGAGATGTCACCGTGCATTATGATCTCGGGAGCCTGGTATCTGGGAAGGGGATCCGGGTCAAACTGAACGGGCAAAAACTTCCGGTTACTTTGCTTGGGGAGCTTGCTCAGATTGGATCGAAGCCTAAAATTACGGTTGATGATTTTTTTGCCGATCTTTTATTTGATAAAGATGGACTTAAAGAAATTTCTGCGCTTCGGGTAAAGTCACCGGAGCTGCAGTTTCAAATCGGACGCAGCGCCTAAGCTGGTTGCATCACTCCATTAAGGGAGGAAAGCGTGAAACTCGAACAACTTTTTGAAGGCATCCCGACGGTCAAGAAATTCAATTGGGCACCCCACAAAAGTTTTGGCAAGATCACATCTGATTCGAGAGCTGTAGAAAAAGGCGATGTTTTTGTGGCCTGTCATGGTTCCCGTATGGACGGACATGACTTTTTGACCCAGGCAATTTATGCTAATGCCTCCGTCCTTGTCTTTGAAAACTCGCCGACTTTTGTTATTCCTCCGGCCGTGACTGGAGTTCAGGTTCCAAACTCCCAAGCAGCGCTGTCGGAACTTTTGAAGCGCTTTTACGGCAATCCGGATCACTCCGTAAAACTCATAGGTGTTACAGGTACTAACGGAAAAACGACGATTGCCTATCTCATGCACAAGCTCATTGGAAAAACTATGAGCGCTGCATATGTCGGAACGCTATGGTATGAACTGCCAAACCAGAAAATCGCAGCTGTCAACACCACTCCGGGTGCTGAAGTTTTGATTCCTCTCTTGAACGATATGAGAAAAGCGGATGTCCGTTATTGCGTGATGGAGGCATCTTCGCATGCTCTTGATCAGCGCCGCATTCATGGGCTGGAATTTGAACTCGCCCTGTTTACACAGCTTACCCAGGACCATCTCGATTATCACAAGAACCTTGAAAATTATTTTCTCGCGAAGCGCCAGCTTTTCAGCGTTTCGCCCAGACCGAAACATAGTTTGATCAATAAAGATTGTCCTTACGGGCGCCGGCTGCTTGCCGAGTTTCCTGAAACGAAAAGCTACAGTCTTGAAGGCGATGCTGATTATTCAGCCCGGGACATCCAGATCTCGTTTCAAGGCAGCCAGTTCAATCTCTGTTACCGGGGCCGTAAGATTCCTTTTAACATACGACTCCCGATGCGGCACAACGTTGCCAATCTTTTGTGTGTGCTGGGCGGACTTGATCTGTTAGGGTTTGATCCGGAAGACTATCGTGATGTTCTCCGTGAAATCCCTGGAATTCCGGGGCGGCTTGAAAGGGTGGGGCAATCTGGCGATGTTGATGTCTTTGTGGACTATGCACATACTCCGGATGCATTTGAGCGGGTTTTGAGTGAATCTCGGCAGCTTGCAACGAACAAAATTATTACAGTGTTTGGCTGCGGTGGTGACCGTGATAAGGAAAAGCGCCCGCTTATGACTCGTTCAGCGGCGCGTTATTCAGATATCGCTATTCTGACAACTGACAATCCGAGATCAGAGGATCCTGATGCTATTTTGAAAGATATGAAAAAGGGCCTGCCTAAGGAAGAGTCTTCCTGCCGGATTGTAGAAGACCTGGATCGTGAGTCTGCCATTCAAAAAGCCATTTCCCTTGCAGAACCCGGGGACATTGTGATGATTCTCGGTAAAGGGCATGAAGATTACCAAATTCTTGGTGACCGTAAAATTCCGTTTGATGACCGCCAGGTCGCACGGGACGCCCTGAAAAGGAAAACCCGTGTTTTCTCTTCCTGACGCTGCAAAGGCAATCGGCGCCAAGCTTGTATTTGCAGACTCTGAAACGCGGGCTTCCGGCGCATCCATCGATACACGCAGCCTAAAACCAGGGGATTGTTTTTTTGCTCTTCCGGGAACCCAAACGGACGGACATGCTTTTTTACCCGAAGCTTTTAGGCTAGGCGCCTCCTCAGCTGTTGTTTCCAGTACTTTTTATGAAGAAGAGATTCAGAATCGTCCTGCGCCTGAGGGGTTCAAGAATCTCCTGGTGGTTGAAAATCCTGAAATAGCGTTGGCCGAGATAGCGGCTTGGCGCAGAAGCCAATGCTCTATACCATTTATTGGCATTACAGGAAGTGTCGGCAAAACCAGTACAAAGGAATTTTTGCAGTATCTCCTTCAAGCTTTTGCCGGTGAGGGCTCCGTGCTTGCGACTCGCGGCAACCTGAACAATCATCTTGGCCTGCCTCTTACGCTGCTGAATTTAACCAAGGAACACCGTTTTTGCGTGGCCGAGATCGGTGCCAATGCTCGGGGGGATATTGCCTTCCTATGTAAAATACTTAAACCCACAGCTGGAATTCTCACCTGTGTCGCTCCTGTCCACCTTAAAGGTTTTGGAAGTCTTGAAACTATTTATCAAACGAAAACGGATTTACTCCGGGCGTTGCCTTCACAAGCCCCGGCAGTTATATCTTCGGGAGATTCTCATCTCGATGCCTTGGTTGATGCTTTGGATCTTTCGATTCGCCGAGCGGGAAGTCCCGGAAGCCTGAACGGGAAAATTTCGGCAGTTCGTATTGATGACGGGTGGGTGTCTTTTTGCTTTCGGGATCAATTCCAATTCGCTTTTCCAGGGCTCGCCTCATTTTTAGTTCTAAATGCGGCCATGGCACTTTTGATGGCCGAAGCGCTCGGTGTTGATCTTGCGAAGCTTCCGGAGCGCTGGGAAGGTTTTTGTCTGCCGGAGGGACGCTTTTCGGTGAAGAATCTGGGCGGTGGAGTACGTGTTATTTTCGACGGCTACAACTCTAGTCCTAAGGCCTGCGAAAAGGCTTTAGAGACTTTTGCGTCACTTCCTCTGGAGGGCCGGCGGATTGCAGTTGTTTCCGACATGCTAGAGCTGGGTGAGGAATCGGAAGCTTTTCACCGGCAGATTGGTGAAAAGGCTGCCGAGAGGGAACTGGATGCCATTTTTGCTTATGGGCCTGAGTCACGTGCCGTCATTCAGGGGTTCAAGGAAAAAGCTGTGCGTGGTGAGTCGGGCCATTTTGAAAGCGCAGATTCTTTGGCCCGCCATCTTGCCGTCTTTCTTAAACCCGGTGACATGGTTTTGATGAAAGCTTCCCGCGGAATGAAAATCGAAAGAGTCCTTCAGAGCCTTGAGGCAGACAGCCGCTTTGCCAGAACGGTTTTAAGGATTTGAATCATAAGCCCCTTGAAATTTAGTTCCAAATGACGATATAAGAGGACAATTTTAACCACAACATTCACCCGCATCTTAATTTAGAACGGTTGCCATGCTTTATTTCCTTTATCCCTTCAAAGATGTTTCGATTTTTTTTAATCTTTTCCGCTACATAACTTTTCGCTCTGCTGGAGCCAGTATTACGGCCTTTCTTTTTTGCATTTTCATAGGTCCTCATATTATTGAATGGCTTAAAAGACTGAACGCCACGGCGCATCAGCAGAGGGAGCATGCGCAAGCTATTCATGCCTTCTATGCGGGCAAGAAAAATGTTCCGACCATGGGGGGGATTCTTATTGTCGCCAGCGTTCTCACTTCCATGCTTCTTTGGGGCAATTTTACAAACAGATTTGTGTGGATCCTGATCCTTGTTATGACAGGATTTGCCGGAGTTGGGTTTCTGGACGATTGGATAAAACTCAAATCTAAAAGCTCAAAAGGGCTGAGTTCCAAGACCAAATTCTACGGACAGCTTATTATCGGATTAGCTCTTGGCTGCTTTCTCTATTTTGACCCCTCCTTTGACCTGCGCATCTATATCCCTTTTTTGAAGCAGGAAACCGTGTCGATCGGGCTTCTTTTTATTCCTTTTGTTGTGCTGGTTCTTGTAGGTTCCTCGAATGCCTTGAATCTCACGGATGGTCTTGACGGCCTTGCTGTCGGGTGTACCTTGTTCTGCATTGGTGCATTCTCAATCGTGACCTATATTGTTGGTCATGCCGAATTTGCACATTACCTTGCGATATCCCATATTCCTGAAGCTGGAGAAGTAACTGTTTTTTGTTCTGCTTTGGTGGGAGCCAGCGCCGGTTTTCTTTGGTTTAATTCCTACCCAGCAGAAGTGATTATGGGAGACACGGGCTCCCTGGCATTGGGGGGAGCATTAGGTGCCGTAGCCGTTCTTATTAAAAAGGAACTCATGCTTATGATTGTGGGCGGGGTTTTTGTCTGGGAGGCGCTCTCGGTAATCATACAAGTAACGAGTTTTAAGCTCACCAAAAAGCGCGTCTTTCTAATGTCTCCTTTTCATCATCACCTCCAGCTTAAGGGGTGGCCGGAATCTAAGGTCACGATCCGGTTGTGGATCATTGCATTGATCCTTGCGGTCGCAGGCCTCAGCACCCTCAAGGTTCGTTAATGCATCCAGGAAAAAAGGTTACAGTTTTGGGTTTGGGAAAAAGCGGCTATCAGGGAGCCCTTTTTTTGAAGGCTCTCGGGTATCAGGTGTTCGTTTCTGAGTTTGGGTCTTCTCAAGCGCTTCAAGAACTTGCTGCCAGGCTTCGCAATGATGGTATCGAGGTTGAAACAGGCGGACATACCTACGAAAAAATTCTGGTCTCTGATTGGATTTTGATTTCTCCGGGGATTGCCCCCAAAACCCCTGTTTACAGGATTCTTCTGGAAAAAGGGAAACCTGTTTTCAGCGAAATTGAAGTCGCTAGCTGGTTTTCCAAAGCCTCCAAAGTTATTGCTGTTACAGGGTCCTCCGGAAAGACGACTGTTACCACCTTGATAGCTCGCTGCTTCGAAGCTTGCGGATATCCTACTGTGTGCTGCGGAAACATCGGGAACCCCTGGATTGGGGAATTGGGCCGAATTGGTAAGGAAACGGTTGTGGTTTTGGAACTCAGCTCCTTTCAGCTCCAGCAATGCTGTGACTTTCGGCCGGATGTCGGGGTGCTTTTGAATATTTCCCCCAATCATCTGGATTGGCACAAGGATATGGAAGAGTATCTGCAGGCTAAGCTTCGGATGTTTGTGAAGCAAAAGCCTGAGGATTTTGCAGTTATCAGGCGAAGCGACCAAGACTCTCTTTTCCCGCAGTTTAAGTTTCCCGGAAAAAAAATATATTTTGACGATACCCCTTCGGTAAATCCTAATGAGGCCGTGGTTCGTAAAGTGACTTCTCTTCTATCGCTTGACCCTAAGAAAGTTGAAGAGGTTTTAAAGGGGTTTTCCGGCATTGAACACAGGCTTGAAAAAGTTGCCACCCTGCAAGGTGTGGAGTATGTCAATGACTCGAAGGCCACGACAACAGCTTCGCTTGCCTGGGCGCTTGAGAAGTTTAAAGACGCCTCGGTGCATCTTATTGCCGGCGGAATTGCCAAAAGCCGGGATTATGATACGATTCGAGAATTGATTGGCCGAAAAGTCAAAAAAGCATATTTGATAGGAGAGGCTGCTCCTCTATTGGAAGAAGCCTGGCGTGGCAAAACCGAGCTGCTGACAGCGCGTGATTTCCGTGAAGCCTTTGAAGCAGCTTCATCTTTTGCTGCTCCCGGCGATACGGTTTTATTGTCTCCGGCCTGTTCAAGTTTTGATATGTTCAAAAATTATCAGGAGCGGGGGCTTCGCTTTAAGGAATTAACACATGCGAAGGCTTCGGGAAAGGCCCCGACCGCAGCAGGGCACGCTTCACAATCTTTTTCTAACGCATCTTAGCGCAGGGTTATGTCACTTCCTTCAAGAATCCTTTTTATTGCTGTTTTTCTACTCGTTTCCGTAGGCATTGTTATGACCTATAGCGCCAGTGCGGTCTATGCCGAACAGGTCTATAGTAATTCCATGTACTTTCTGATCCGTCAGTTGATCTTTGTCATCGTGGGTATTTTTTTTATGATTATCACGGCGATGACCCCCGTTCCTTTCTGGAAGAGGCACTCCCGTGAAGTAATTTTGTTTGCAATTCTTATGATGATGCTGGTTTTTCTGCCTGGAATTGGACGCTCCGCCGGGGGCGCGCGCCGCTGGGTCCGCCTCGGGCCTGTAAACTTTCAGCCTGTCGAGTTTGCCAAAATAGCGGCCTGCATTTACCTGAGTGATTACATGACCCGGAAGATCAAAGTCATCAAGCAGGGCAGTCTTCCGGTATTCATTCCGCCCATGATTTTAATTGGAACCGTTTGTGTGTTGTCGCTGCTCCAGCCGGACCTAGGATCCTGTTTTATTATCTTTCTAGTAACATCGATTCTTATTTTTATGGCAGGGATAAGGATGCAGTATGTAGGCCTTGCTCTGGCGGGACTGATCCCTGTTTTTTACCTGCTAGTAGCCCGGGTGCCCTACCGCCTCAGCCGAGTGACCGCTTACCTCAACCCGTGGGATGACCCTCAAGGCAGCGGATTTCAGATCATTCAGTCCTTTCTGGCATTTGGGCTTGGCGGAATCAAGGGGGTGGGATTAGGGCAGAGTACGCAAAAACTTTTTTATTTGCCGTCCAGTTATAACGACTTTATTTTTTCAGTCATAGGGGAAGAGCTTGGGCTTATTGGCATGCTGGGCGTCATGTTTCTCTATGCGGTCATCTTGGTTTGCGGGATAAGGCTTGCAGAGAAAGCTCGAAACGATTATGAAAAGCTGTTGGTTATATCCCTTGTGTTGCTTATTGTTTTGCAAGCGTTGATCAACATGCTCGTAGCAACCGGGCTTATTCCTACGAAGGGGTTAGCTATGCCCTTTGTTAGTTATGGGGGAACCTCGATTGTTTTTAATTTGATGGCAGTTGGGTTCATTCTTAGCCTTGACCGCTCCATTCATCAGCGCCGTTCAGTTTAATCCTTTTTCTATCATGTCAAAACAAACGCCGACTTTTGCAGTATTTGCAGGTCCCTCAGGCGGGCATCTCTTCCCTGCCTTAGCTTTTTCTGAAAGTCTGAAAAAAAAACTCCCATCTGCCCGGATTTTTTTCATCACAAGCCATAAAGGCAAGCCCCTGACCGAGCGTTTTCCCGAAGGCCTTTTTGAAGAAGTGGTTTTTATCGAAAACTTTCCATCTTCGCCTGGAATTTCCTTGCGCACCGTGACCTTTTTGTTAAAATTGGCGCGTGCCTTCATCGAATCTTTCCGTGTGGTTTCCCGAACGCAACCTGATATGAGCATTGGTTTTGGAAGCTATGTGTCTTTCCCTGGTGTTTTGCTCAGCGCATGGAGAAAAATTCCTACCCTGATTCATGAACAGAATCAGGTTCCGGGGAAAGCCAATGTATGGCTCGCCAGGCATGTGGAGGCCGTGGCGGAGAGTTTTGAGGGTAGTTTTTCAGGCTATGCTGCAAGGCGGATCTATAAAACTGGGCTACCGATCCGGAAAAAATTAGTGAGCACTGCATTGCGGCTAGAAAAAAGCAGCTTTGCGGGGCCGGATGGAATAAAAAAATTTCGTTTGCTTGTAGTAGGCGGGTCGCAGGGGGCAGGATTCCTGAACTGTACGGTTTTACAGGCTTTTTCGCATCTTTCACCTGAAGAAAAAAGGGAAATCGCCGTTACTCATATAACGGGAAAAACAGACTTTGAATCCGTTGCTTCGGAGTACCGGAGAATGGGCCTTCAAGCCCGAGTTTTTCCTTTCTTTGAGAACATGGAAGCCCTTTACGCGGAGTCGGATCTCGCGGTTTGCCGGGCGGGTGCCAACACACTTTTTGAACTGGCTCTTTTCCGGCTTCCGGCCATAGTGATTCCTTATCCTCATGCGGGAGGGCACCAGTTTGAAAATGCGACCCCTTTTGTGAACAAGCAGGCGGTCCTTTGCGAGCCTGAAAGCTCACTGACGGATGAACGGCTGCTGAAGCTGATCCGAAATTTGAAAAGCGATGAAGCTTTGAGAACCCGGATGGCTTCGGCGATGCAAGATGCCGCGACTCCGGATGCGCCCGAAAGACTTGTAGAGCTGGCCCTCTCCTATTTGAAAGGACAAACAACGTGAACCCCAAAGATCAGGATTTGATTGGAAACGCTCGGAAGATCTATTTCGTCGGTATTGGCGGAGTTGGTATGAGCGGTCTGGCTCAGGTTCTGAAGCATCAGGGGTATGAGGTTTGCGGTTCAGATGCCGCTGAGAGCCGTCAGACACAAGCCTTGAGAAAAGCCGGTATTCGTGTTTTTACAGAGCTCTCGCCCGCGGTGGTCGCTGATTCTGATCTTTTGATTTACTCCTCAGCCATTGCGCCGCATCATCCTGAGCTGGAAACAGCGCGCCGTTACGGTGTAAAGATCTATCATCGTGCTCAGATACTTTCATCCTTGCTGAACCAGGCAAATACTGCCATTGGTGTGACCGGGACACATGGGAAGACAACTACTTCATCTATGATTTCTTTCGTTTTGTGCGAGCTTCGGAAAAATCCCACCTGTCTTATTGGCGGAGATCTTCTTAACTTTGAGAGCAATGCGGTTCTTGGAAACAATGACCTTTGGGTGGCCGAGGTCGATGAGAGCGACAAGACCCATGAACTCTACGCTCTGAACTACGCGGTCATCACAAATTTGGAGCAGGATCATATTGAAAATTATCACACAAACGAAGATTTGAAGGATTCATTTGAACGTTTTTTAGCGGGCCTTGGAGACCCGGGCCTTGTGGTTTATTCAGGTGATGACGCAATGTCCAGAGAAGTCATACAAACAACGGCTAAGCCTCGCGTTAGCTTTGGATTCTCCCCCGAGTATGATTATTCTGCGGATCATATTTTGATGACTCCTTTTGGTTCTGAGTTTGACCTTTCAGAGGTTGGTTTTTTTGTGACTCGCGTGAAGCTGTCAGTCCCAGGTAAACACAACATCGCCAACGCACTGGCCTGTATCGCTGTGCTCACTCAGATGGGGCTTGATGTTTACGATGTCTGCCGCGCTTTATATGGGTTCCGCGGGGCGCGCCGTAGGCTTGAACTTAAGGCGGACTGTGGAAACTGTGTTGTCGTTGATGATTATGCGCACCACCCCACTGAGGTGCTGGCGTCTCTTAGAGCGCTACAGTCCATGGGGAAAAGGGTGGTGATGATTTTTCAGCCGCACCGGTATACCCGGACGGCTTATTTTTTCAAAGAATTCGCCGCAGCGCTTTCTGAGGCTGATCAGGTTATTTTGACGGACATCTATCCCGCAGGAGAGAAAAACCCGGGCAATGTTGACAGCCGGATGATTTATGACGAGTTAATTAAGCTGGGGCATGGAGATGTGAGCGTGATAGAACGCGATAAAATTATAAATAAGCTCTATGGTATGCGCGAGTTGGGCGGAGTCATCGCATTTGTCGGAGCCGGAAATATCGGGGGGGTTGCGGATGAGTTTGCGAGCCGACTCAAAGATCTCGCTACGGCCTAACGTCCTTCTTTCACAGTACACCACGATGCAGATCGGCGGCCTCGCCGAATCTTTCGCGGAACCTGCTAACGAAGAAGAACTTTCTCAGATCCTTCAATACGCCCACCGTGAATCGATTCCCTACGTGATTCTTGGGAAAGGATCGAATGTTATTTTCCCAGACGAGGGATATCCGGGAATTGTCATTACTCTTCTTCAATTCGAGAAAAACAAAATCGAATTTGATCCGGGTAAGCCTGAAGTCCGAGCTTCGGCAGGCGTGTTCCTTTATAAGTTTGTTTTAGCCTGCCGGGACCATGGAATAGGCGGCTCTGAATTTCTCGCCAACATTCCGGGTACTGTCGGTGGTGCACTTGCGATGAATGCCGGATTCAGCCGTTTCCCGGGGCAGCGGAGCGAAATCGGGGATATTGTTCAGGAAGTTACGCTGATGAACCCTGATGGTTCCAAGGAAGTGCTCGGTAAGGATCAGCTTGAGTTTGGTTACCGGAAGTCGAATCTTTCCGGCCGAATCATTGTGGAAGCTAAATTCCGGCTTTGGAGAAGAAGCTCCGAATTGATTGAAAAGGAGATCCGGGCCTGTTTTAAGTATCGTAACGATAAACAGGATTTGAAACACCCGAGTTCAGGATCGGTATTTAAAAATCCACCAGCTCCGCTTCCGCCTGCAGCAAAACTCATCGACGAGCTTGGCTTAAAGGGGACAAGGATTGGGGGCATGATGGTTTCACCCAAGCATGCCAATTATTTCATTAACATGGGGCAGGGAAAATGCTCCGAAATGGTGGAGCTGATTCAGCTCATACAGGACAAGGTTTTTAATGTCAAAGGCATCTGGCTCGAACCCGAAGTACGCATTGTCCCAAAACCTTAAAGTTGGCGTTCTTCTCGGGGGTACCTCTCCCGAGAGAGAAGTCTCTTTGCGTTCGGGTAAAGCCGTGGAAGCAGCGCTGCGCAGCGCTGGTTTTAAAACAACACTACTTGACCCGGCTGATCAAATATCCCTCCGAAAGGGACTTGCTGTGATAGATGCCGCCTTTGTCGCTCTGCATGGCACCGGCGGGGAAGACGGAACCATTCAAAAAGTCCTCGAAAAAAAGGGAATCCCCTACACAGGATCGGATCCGGAGGGCTGCAGGCTTTCAATCAATAAATACCGCGCTAAGAAAGCCTTTCGTAAAAAAAACATTCCCACTCCGGATTCAAGACTGATCAATGCAGCTAACTGGAAAAAAAGCCTCAAAAATTTTCCAGCGCCTTTTTTTGTAAAACCTCCTGAGGATGGATCAAGCCTTGGTATTTTTTTAGTGGAAGATTTTGTTTCCTCGAAGAAAAAAATCGAAGAGGCTCTTCGCCGCTACGGAAAACTTTTAGTCGAGCGCCGTATCCGGGGCCGGGAGTTCACTGTGGGTGTGTTTGGGAAAAAGGCATTGCCTGTTGTCGAGTTAAGGCCAAAGGCTGACTTCTATGATTATCATTCAAAATACACAAAAGGGATGTGTGAATATCTGGTCCCTGCACCCATTACGCCGTCTTTGACACGCAAACTTCAGCGTCTTGCCATAGCCGTCCATCACGCACTTAAACTTCGCGATTTTTCCCGTACAGACATAATGGTTGATGAAAAAGGCAGCCCCTACGTCTTGGAGGCAAATGCGATTCCTGGGTTTACTGAACTAAGCCTTGTCCCTAAGGCCGCTGCTTGCGCTGGAATTTCATTTCAACAGCTGTGTTTACAGCTTCTTTCATCCGCCCTTAAGAGGAGTCGTAAGAAGCTGAAAAAAACTCACGAGAGGAAGGTCTTAATTCATGGCTAAAGCGAAAAAAGCGAAGCGCAAAAAGAAGAATCTGTTCGAACCTTTTTTTAACGTCGTTGCAGGTTTGTTTTCTTTGAGTTTAAAGGCGCTGCCGTCGCTGCTTGTCGCAGCTGTTTTTTTGAGCCTTTTTTTCGGTGTCCGGCACTTCCTTTATGCCGATCCGCAGCTCACAGTAAAAGACATTGTGGTTTCACCGGCTCCGGCTATGGCTAATGGGCGACGGCAGGATCTGGAGACAAAACTTCTTGGCAAAAATATCCTGCAAATCGACTTGAAAAAAATCGCTTCCGATTTAGAATCCAACCCTGAGGTTCAAAGCGCAAGGGTTGATCGTCAAATGCCTTCAACTCTCCGAGTGGAAATAGTTTCCCGAAAGCCTGCGGCTTTTGTACAATTTTCTCCGAATGGTGCTGTGGGATCCATTTCGGAAGACGGAATGATTCTCAACACCTTCAAAAACAGCGATCATTCCCTGGTAACCATTGAAGCTTTTGGGATGGGCCTAAAAGACCCGCAGGTTGGGTATCAAATCCGTAACCGCGGCTTTTCGGAAACTATTAAATTTTTGCAGGCCTTTTGGGAGCACCCCTTATCAAAGAGGGAAGTATTAACGCGAGTCAGCCTTGATCACTTAGGCCAGCTTTCAATAACGCTTGGTGCGGGACCCGATATCCGGCTGGGGCGCCGAGCTTCGAGCCGTATCCCGACTCTCGAAAAAATCATCTACCTCCTTGAAGGAGGGGACCGGGAAACTATTCAGTATATTGACCTTCAATTTGATAACGTTATTGTGAAGAGAAAAAAATCATGACCACTCCTGAAAAATCTCCTTCGAATGTAGAAATTGTTTTTTATGTGGGAACGCACAAGCTTTCGGTCTTTACAGGCGTTGTGCAAGGCAGGGATCCTAGAGTCCTTGCCCATCGAGAAGTTTTTCAGCCTGAAGGGTTTGAAAATGGATTCGTTGTGAATCTTGAGGCGGCCGCCAACACGCTGGATCGCCTCATTTCTGAAATGCTTCCCAATAGGGGTAACCAAGAGGTTGAAGCCTCCGTGGTTTTGGCAAATTCTAAATTGCAGGCTTACAGCTTTTCTAGCGCCCAATATTTTTCTTCTCAACAGACTGTGACCGAGCACGAGGTCCGATCCGTGATCGACCAAACTCGGAGTGTCGCGACGTTGCCGCTTTCTCAATTTGTCCTACAAGTAGTCCCGGAAAGTTTCTTGGTTAACGACATGGAGGATGTCCGTAATCCCTTAGGCCTTGAAGCCACAAGGCTTGGCGTTAACCTCAAGATTTTCACGATGGATTTCCAGGACTTTAAAAACATTTCCAAGGCCTTTGAATCCGCAGATATTACGGTCAGAGGGTTTTGGCCCAGGATGCTGACGGTTTCAGAAGCCGTTTTGACAGAGGAAGAAAAGGAAGAAGGCGTTATTCTCGTCGATATCGCTGACCATATTACCCAAGTGGTTGTCTGGAAAAATGGAAAGCTTGCTCAGACTCGCAGCCTTGAACAGGGCGGGAAGCTTTTGACCCAGGGGATTTCCCGTGATTGGGAAATCGATTTCCACGATGCCCAAAAGGCGAAGGAACACTTCGCTACGCTTGAAACAGGATCCCAATTTGGCGATGAATTAATTCCGCTCGTTAATCGGAACGGACGCTCCAGTTTTCAAATCAAGCGACAGGAATTCCAGGATAAGTTTCTTGTGCACGCTACGGAGTGGCTGAAAAGCATTCTTAATGAAGTGGATGCTATGGCAAAAGATGAAAAGATTAACTATCCTCATTATGTTTTTACGGGAGGAGGCGTATCATTCGCCGGCTTTCTTGAGTTTCTTCAGCAGCGGTTTGGACGTGAAGCCCGCATGGGCCTTAGCCGCAAAATGGAAGCCCCTCAGGAAGTTCTTGTGGATCCCTCTCTTATCGGAGCGCTCGGTATGTATCGCTGGCTGGCCGGCCATGCTAAGGACTATGAAAATCTTTTAGCGCCCCGGGGAGTATTCAAGAAAACACTGACCTCTGCCAAAAAGTGGTTTTACACCTACTTTTGATGTTCAAGCCCGCAGCTGTTTTTCTGCATCTACGATATCCCGGTTAATCAGAGAAATCGCTTTCTGCGCCGTTGCGGCAAGTGCCGGCGGGGTGTGCGCAGCATGATGCAGTTCCCTTAAAAGCTGAATGACCATTCGGATATTTCGAATCAACTCGCCCTCATCAGCGGTCGTCAGACGAAATAATTTATCGAACTCCTGACCATGTGCCCAGGCTTCCAGAACAGGTGCCATATGAAAATGTGGAGCTTTGGTCAGCGGATAAATACGGTACTTCATTTCCTTCCTGTAAATAGCATCGTGATACTCCAACGCCAGACGCTCCATTTTTCTGATCGCAGGGGAAAGATGCGGCTCGTGGGCATCCTTGCGGGGTTCAAAAACAAAAGACGAAAGCAGAACACAAAGTTGTACCGGGTTTAAAGTTGATAAAACTCCGCCCTCGTGCATTTCAGCGAGCATGAATTCGTAGCCGAAGAGCGACGCGGCAAATTCGCCTTTTTCCGTCAAACCAGCATTCTGCAGATAGCCCATATCTCGAAGCAAAGCCAGTTTTCGCTCCAAAAGGTGCCGTGCTTCCTTTTGCTTTTTATTTGAGGACTGAAAGCAGTGAAGGGAGCGGGGGTAGATGTCCAGGAGACCGTAACGCATGGCCCTGAAAAGATTAAGGATGGTTGCGTAAGCTGCGTTGAACTGGCTTAGAATGGGCTCCGGTTCGCCATAAACGACACGATTAACCTCCGGAAGAGAAATGTGATTAGGGTTGATGCGCATATAGACGAACCCTGAATCATCCATCCCTCGACGCCCCGCACGCCCGGCCATTTGATAAAAATCCCGTGTTGTAAGATTTTTGAAACCCGTGCCATAGAACTTCTGTAACTCATCGAAAATGACGCTTCGAGCCGGCATATTAATTCCAAGTGCAAAAGTTTCGGTCGTGAAAATTAGTTTCAGCAGCCTGCTTGTGAAAATCTGCTCCACGACCTCCTTAAGACTAGGGAGCATCCCCGCATGATGATAAGCAATTCCGAGTTCGATCAAGGGTCTGAGCTCGTGGGCAGATTTTTCTTCGGTGAGCTGGTAGCGTTCCAACAGCTGGTCATAAAGGGCGAGGATTTTCTTTCTTTCCTCTTTTCCGAGGAAATTAAACAGCATTGCCTCCGCAGCAAGATACTCAGCACGCTTCCTTCCGAAAACGAAGTAAATGCAGGGTAAATGCTCCTTTTGCTTCAATACCTCAAGCAGATGGTCGACCCGGTTGGGTTTAACCTTATGACTCAGGGCCCCTCGGTGCCGGCCATGAGCGTTTTGCCATTGTTCTCTTCCGCCGTATCCCCAGCGTTTAAGGTCGTTTCGTTCCTCAAAGAATTGGCCCTGGCACTGAAATGTAAATTTCAGCGGCACCGGTCGCCGGCTTTCTGTTACAACCTTGATGGGATGGCCGTGAACCTGACGCATCCATTCTGCCATTTCCTGAATATTAGGCACCGTCGCACTTAATGCGAGCATACGAATGTTAGCGGGAGTAAAGAGAATAGCTTCCTCCCAAACAGTGCCGCGTTCAGGGTCGTTTAGATAATGGATTTCGTCAAAAATAACCCATCCTGTTCGCCGGATGCGTTCAGAATTTTCAAATAAAGAATTGCGGTAAATTTCCGTGGTCATAATGACAATCGGGGCATCGGGCTGGAGGGAAACGTCGCCTGTGACGATACCGACATCGCCAGGGTAGAGTTCTTTAAAATCCCGGTATTTCTGATTACTTAAGGCTTTAATGGGAGCCGTGTAAATAACTCCCAAACCTTGACTTCGGGCATGGCGGATCACGCATTCTGCGATGACGGTTTTTCCCGCTCCCGTTGGAGCAGAGACAAGAACCGATGAATCATCAAGAACACCACGAATGGCTTCTTCCTGAAAAGGATCCAGTGGAAAAGGATAGTCAAAAGAAAGCGGCATGGAGTTCCATCATAACGGGAAGCTTGAAACGCTGGAAGAGTTTTTTATTTCAGGGTACACTTTCCCTTCATGAAGACACGAACGAGACCTATTGCTTTAACCATAGCCGGCTCTGATCCTTCGGGCGGAGCTGGTGTCCAAGCGGATTTGAAGACCTTTCATCAGGCTGGGGTTTACGGAATGAGCGTGATAACGCTTGTGACAGTTCAAAATACCCGTTCTGTCGAGGATGTTCACATTCTTCCTGCAGATCTTGTTCGCCGTCAGCTTGAAGCGGTGCTTTCTGACATTCCACCAGCGGCAGCAAAAACAGGAGCTCTTGGCAGCAGGGAAATGATTCAGATGGTAGCCAAGGCAGCCCGAAGCTTTCGTTTTCCTCTTGTCGTGGATCCTGTGATGATCAGCAAGCACGGAGCACCGCTGCTTCAAGGAGATGCCAAGGATGTGCTTCTTCAGGAGCTTTTTCCCCAGGCCTATTTAGTAACGCCCAACCTGCCGGAAGCCGTAGAACTTACTGGGATTTTCTGTGAGGGGACCGCATCATTTGAGCCTATAGCCAGGAAAATTGCTGCTTTTGGACCCAAGGCCGTTCTGATCAAAGGCGGTCATCTGGAAGGTGAAGCTGCGGACTATCTTTATGAAAACGGGATGGGGCATTTTTTTCGGGCAGAACGTATTGCTACAAGGCATACTCATGGTACGGGCTGTACTTTTTCAGCAGCCATTACTGCGGGGCTCGCCCAGGGGTGGAAATTGGCGGAGGCTGTGCGCAGATCCAAAGAGTTTATTAACCGAGCTATTCGCCAGGCTCCGGGGTTTGGGCACGGGGTGGGGCCTGTGGACCATTTCGCCTCTTTTTAAGTCGAGGAAGGCCTATTCTGAAATGATAAAATCCCTCAAGGCAGCGGGAGCTTGATCCGATGAACATCAAAATCTGAGGAGACTATGGCTAAGAAGAAAATCCTGATGGTGGACGACGAAACCGATTATACGAGCATCACCAAGATTTTTATTGAGGATGCGGGCGATTATGAGGTTCATGTTGTCAATCAGGGCGCTCTGGGCTACCCGACCGCCAAGGCGGTAAAACCCGACATCATTCTTCTGGATGTTTCGATGCCGCAAGTATCGGGTTACCAGGTCGCAGATCAGCTGGGACAAGATCCCGAGCTGAAAAACATTCCTATCGTGTTTTTTACAGGCGTTTATCAGGAAGTTGATAAAAACTCGAAGCTCCTTCATGGACATCCCTACCTGACCAAGCCCACAAGCGGTGAAAATCTGCTTATTTTTATCGAGCAGTGTCTTTCGAAAAAGAATAATTCCTGATCGTATTAGCGAGACGGTTTGCGGGAAAGGTAACGCTGGATTGAGCCTTCTTCAACCAGGACGTCACCCATCAGGAAGCGGACCGTTTCATCCTGAGGGCGAGTAGCTTGAACAGCATTCTGTCCTGGATGAGCAGGGGCATTGAATGCTTTTACGGGAATTGCATTTTCTGATGGAATATCCGAAGTGTTATTCTGATGGCTGCTTGGAGAAAGAGGGCTTTGGGCTAGAGAGTAGTGGCTCCAAACAAGAGCAAACGCCACCCAAATAACAGGAAGCATAAGAAGAACGGGTTTAATCAAGCGTCTCAACGGCATTTCAAATCGTTTCGGTTTGAAAGAGTTGAAGGGGAATCGAAGCTTACCTAAGCATAACATCTTTTCAACGGATGACAAATGAAAGATCCGTGTTGAGATGTGCCCTAATGATCGGATAAAATAAAAAAATCTTAAAGCCTTTTCTTCCCATAGGATAAGACAATGCAGGGACTTTCACCGCTTTATACTGATCTTTATCAGCTCACGATGTCTCAAGCCTATTTTCTTACAGGGAGGCATCGTCAAAAAGCCGTCTTCGACCTTCATTACCGAAGCAATCCCTTCAAAGGCGGTTATTTGATTGCTACCGGTATGCGTGAGGTGGCTGAGCTGCTATCCGAATTTCGATTCAGCTTTGACGATTTGAGCTATCTGAAGAAACAGGGCTTTCAGAAAAGCTTTTTGGATTATCTCAAAACATTTCGGTTTCGGCTTGATATGGAAGCTGTCGCTGAGGGCGAAGTTGTTTTTCCTCACGAGCCCATTGTTCGGGTTGAAGGAAGCCTTGTGGACTGCCAGCTCGCGGAAACGATTCTGATTAATATGACACATTTTTCCTCCCTTGTTGCGACCAAAGCTTCTCGCATTGTACAGGCGGCTCGCGGCCGAAGCGTTCTTGATTTTGGATTACGCAGGGCGCAGGGCCTGGCGGGAATCAGTTCGGCCCGTGCGGCCTATATCGGCGGAGTTGACGGGACCTCAAACGCATATTCCGCGAAGAGGTATGGAATTCCTGTTTTTGGAACACAAGCGCATAGCTGGATTCAGGCTGTCCGTGATGAAAAGAAATCTTTTCTGGAGTTTTCCCGCATTCATGGCAGAGACACTGTGCTTCTTATTGATACCTACAGCACATTAGAAAGCGGAATGCCGAATCTTTTGGCAGCTCTCAAGACGCTGCGTCGGGAGGGCATTGAGATCAAAGGGGTTCGGATTGACAGCGGAGATTTGGCCTATCTCAGTAAAAGGGTTCGTGCCCAGCTCGATCAGTCTGGGTTTCCTAATGTTAAAATTTTTGTTTCCGGATCACTGGATGAGTATATTATTGAGAGCCTTTTGAGTCAGGATGCCAAAATAGACGGTGTCGGCGTGGGTACCAAGCTTTCGACCTCCTATGATGAGCCGGCGCTTGACATGGTCTATAAACTGGCATCGATTGACGGCCATTCGGAAATTAAGATTTCTGATAGTTTGACTAAAATGAATGAGCCGGGCAGGAAGAAGGTTCATCGCTATGTGTCACATTCCGGGGAGTTTTTGCTGGATGCGATTCTTCTTGCATCCGAAAAATCGATCACAGAGGTTTATCATCCGTTTTACCAGCTGGCCAGTACTTCTGTGAAAGGACTCTCTTGGGAGTCTTTATTAAAACCCCTGATGCGCAGCGGGCGGGTGGTTTCAGAAGACGTTTCTGTGTCCAGTGCCCGTATGTACGCGGCCTCAAGATTGGCACTTTTACCGCCTGAGCATAAGAGGTTTTATTACCCGCACATTTACAGGGTGGGTGTCAGTGGAAAGCTCTTTCATCTTAAAGAAAAGTTAATTGCCCAGCGTCTTGGGAAAAAAGAAAAATTGGAAAAATCTCATGCGGTTAAATAGGGAGGGAACGATGAAACGGTTTGGTTCTGGGGCGGTTCTAGTGCTTCTTATGATGGCAAGTGGTTGTGCGAAAGATAATTTGGATCCCCTGCATCTTGTCTCAGCGGAAGAGGTGAGTGTGCAAAAACGTCAAGCTCCAGCGGCTGCGCCCTCTGCCAAAGCCGTTGCGCCGGCTGCGCCAACAACTGCAGCCAGTGTTGCTGAATCGGCCGCGTCAGCATCGGCACCTACGCCCGCTGCTCAATAAGAATATAGGACTCCCAAAGAACTTCCCAATCGAGAATCACTCGAACAGTAAGATGAGAGGGCTTTTGGATAGGGAAATCTGAAGGGAAACGGTGTTTGTGCCAGCGAAAGAGAACGCTGCTTGTGATCGGTTCGATGTCCATATGCGGGCTTCGGATCTTGTTCCCATCATCGGTTTCGTACTCAATGACTTCCTTGTGAAACTTTTTATCCTTCCGCCAACAAGTCACTGCATAGAGCTGTTCAAAGCGATAAGGGAACGAGGGGACATAAAGGTTTCCCAGAATGGATTCACCGATATAACTATCCTGTTTGGACGCTGTGAATTCCCGGCAAATGAAAAACTGTAGCAGTTTGATTTCATCTTTATTCAAGGTTCACCAGTGTCTTCTAGCAGTTTCAATCATTTGTAGCCAATGAAGCCTTCCGCTCATCCTGAGATTTGTTTTTTGAAGTCAGGTAAGGTAAAGTTCCCCCATCTTAGCTTTTCACCCCCCGATGTTCAAGGTGGTTTCCATGTATTCTCTAAAATCCAGATGGCTGTGGCTGATCCTTGGGTTCGCAGGATTGGTTGGAATTTTTTATTATTCCCTAATTCCGCATCTCCCGCGTGCACTGTCGCACTTTGAATATTCCCTTCCTGGTGGGGTTCGCGAGGGGGATAAATCGCTGCATTTCCTTGGATATTGCCTGGCAACTCTTTATGCTGTGCAGCTGTTCCGCCGCCGGCATCACCTTCGAATTTCACTCATTCTGGTCCTTATCGGGGCTACTATCGAGGTTCTCCAGAGCTGTATGGGACTTCATAGACAGCCTGAAGTTTTGGACTTTCTTTCCAACCTTGCGGGCGCCTGCTTAGCCTGGATGTTAGCGGGCACACCATTTTCCCGGATTCTCCGTCTCACGGAATATTACATCTGCGAATTTCTCCATAATTTCTCCCGGCCTCAATCTGCCGTCCGTTAGAATTCCCTGCCAACGAAAAAGGTTTGATTCCGTTCAGACTTTGCCGATAGTTAATTCGCGGCCCTAGATCTGCCGAAGTGCATTTTTGCGAAGTTATTTGGCCAGAGCTTTGGCTTCGAAACGAGGAGAACTCTGTTCATGCAAAAGATTCTGACCTTAGCCATCATGCCTCTAGCCTATCCTTTTTTGAAATCCGAAAGGATCTATTGGGGCTACGTTCTTGGGGCCTTGATCATTGCCGCTTGGATCTATCGCCGCAACGGCCGCCAAGATGGTTTAAATTCTGAGGCCTCAAAGGGTTCCTTTTGGAGCTTCCTTTTTCCTAAAGAGGTTTACAGGCACCGGTCCGCGAAGCAGGATTTTAAATTTTTTTATTTCAACACCGTTCTCCAGGCAATCTTGCTTCTTCCTTTATTTGCATTTGCAACACCCGCAATTTCGCATTGCGTGCAGACGCTTTTGAGTGAATGGCGCGTTCCCGGTGAGGGCGTTCTAAGAGTCACACTTCCGGCCTGTTTTCTATTTACGCTAGCGATGGCCATGGCCATGGATTTTGCCATTTTTATGTCCCATTATCTCCAGCATAAAATTCCTTTGCTTTGGGAGTTCCATAAAGTCCATCACTCAGCAGAGGTCCTGAACCCGATGACGGTGTACCGCATTCATCCTGTTGATAATTTTTTGAATTTTGGCTTCGGTGTCCTTTTGGCTGGAATAGCCGGAGGCGTCGGGCAGCACCTTTTTAAAGGACAGGGACTTTTGATAGAGGCCTTTGGTATCAATCTTCTGTTTGCCATCCATTACTTTTTTGGCTACAACCTGAGGCATTCACATATATGGGTTGATTACGGACCTTTCTGGAGCCGTCTTTTTGTGAGCCCTGCGCAGCACCAGATTCATCACAGTGCGCTTTCAAAGCATTACGATAAAAACTTAGGATTTATTTTCTCCTTTTGGGACAGTTTGTTCGGTACTCTTTACATCCCCAGCGGTAAGGAAACCTTTCCTCTCGGGATCAACGCGATCGAGAATCAAAAACTTAGCTCTGTGCGGGCACTATTCGTGACTCCTTTTATTTCCGCGTTTCATCAACTCAAAGAGGGCGGGCGGCCCCTGTTTTTAAAGCGCGCTTTTGTGGTTTTTTTACTCATGGCGTTTGTTTGTCCGGGAATTTATCTTGGTTTTGCAGCGACAGCAGATCTCGAAAAGGTGGACCCAGCGGTTTACTTGGAGAATCTTACCTGGCAGGAAGTACGTAAGAAGATTGATGCGGGTGTTGTGACCGTGATCATTCCCACCGGAGGAACCGAACAGAATGGTCCCCATATTGTTTTAGGAAAACATAACTACATCATTCACTACACGGCTGGAAAAATTGCCGAAAAAATCACCGGGGCTCTGGTGGCCCCCGTTTTGGCTTATGTGCCTGAAGGGAACATCGAACCGCCCGAAGACCATATGCGATTTGCGGGCACCGTCAGTGTTCCAGAATCGGTATTTGAAAGCACCCTGGAAAGCTCTGCCCGGAGTTTTAAAGCGCACGGGTTTAAGCGGATCCTGTTCTTGGGCGATAGCGGGGGAAATCAGCAGGGGCAGGCTCGTGTTGCCGCCACGCTCAATCAGGAATGGGAAAAAGAAGGGGTTCAAGTCATTCATGTCGGCGATTATTATTCTGACAATCGGCAGAAGGCCTGGCTGATCGATCAAGGGAGGTCTTTTTCCGAAATTGGAACCCATGCCGGCATCCGGGATACTTCTGAACTTATGGCTGTTTATCCCGAGGGAGTCAGGCAAGAGGAGGTCAAAAAGTTAGGGGAGCAGTATCAAGCAGGGTTGGGATTTGATGGGGCCTTAGGGAACGCTTCGGCGAAAACGGGAAATGCACTTATACGCTTAAAAATTCAGTCCGCGATGGAACAGATTCAGCGCGAGTCAAAAACCGTTTGATTCTCTTCGCTTTTTGCCGATAGTCTAAAGACCCCCAAAAATGGGAGGATTATGCGCAGCCCCCTAAATTTTTTTCTGTTTTTTTTAATTTTAGCGCCGGCCAGCGGCCTTGCGGCCGAAAAAAACGGCACATTTCGCACTTATTATGAAAGCGGCGCTGTGAAAGGCGAGTTTCCAATCAAGGACGGACGGCTCGATGGCGATGCGAAATGGTATTATGAAAGCGGGGCCCTTGGGGCTCTAATGCGTTATAAAGCAAACCGTCTTGACGGGGTAACTCAGACATTCTATGAGACAGGGCAGGTCAAGAAAATGGTCCGTATGGAAAGTAATAAGCCTGTCGGAATGGCCAAAATTTACTCTGAATCAGGACGTTTGGCGGCTCAGGAAATCAATATGCAGGGCAGAGCCGTGGGGCTTTGGAGTTATGATAGTGAAGGCTTTGTGAACTTGTGCGAAGAGCCTCGGATTCCGGCTTAAATAAAAATTAAAGGAGATTCATTTTATGATGCGTGCGTTAAAGGCACTCGCAGCTGTTATTGTGATTATTGCACTGGGAGGCTTTTTTTGTCTGATTAACTTTCACTCGGAAAAAAGCCAGCTGCTCGACGGAGAAAAAGAAGAATATTTCTTTTTTAATAAAAAAGTAGGTGAGAAGAATTTCAAGAACGGTGTTCAGGAGGGCCCCACTCGAACCTATTACTCCGACGGTAAAATTAAGTCTGAGTTTCAGTTCAAAAATGGGGTGAGAGAAGGCGTGGCAAAATTTTATACCGCCGAAGGCAATCTGCGTTATCAGGATGAGTACTCGGGTGGAGTGAAAAAGAACCGCAAGGAATATGATTCGGTGGGAGATATTGTTTCCGAGAAAAAATTTAAATAAAAGCCCCCGGCTGAATTCTCAGCCAGGGGCCAGTTCAAATCTGGAATTGTTTTGTTAAGACGCTGTGGCCGCTGTTTCCACGCTCAACAGATTCCCGCCCTTATAACCTTTGCGAGCCTTCAGGCGCCCAGCATAAGATTTCAGTTCTGGTGTTGTTAAGCATTCGTCTAGAACACCAAAAGCTTCAAGGCTTGAAATCGCAGGCATGATGGCGCAATCCGCGATAGAAAAATCCCCGACAAGCCAGGTCTTCTTAGCCAGGTAATCATCGATTCTCTTCATTTTTTCAGCAAGAGCTTTGATGTCATCCGCGGTGAGCTCCTCATGTTTGAGGATTTTTTTAAACATGCAGCGCACGATTTCTGGATAAAGATGCAGGTCACAATAATCATCGATCATACGAACCTGCGCGCGGCCTTCAGAGTCTTCGGGCATGAGCGGGGGCTCCGGATATTCATCATTTAAATACTCGACGATCGCGGTTGATTCGTAAACGGTAAATCCTTCGTCAACGAGGGCAGGAATTTCTCCGTTAGGATTAATTTTAAGATAATCCGCTTTCAAATGATCCTTGTCCGCAAAGCTTAATTTTTTAATTTCGTAATCAAGTTCCTTTTCCTCCAGAACAGCCAGTACTTTGCGTCCATAGATTGATGGTGCAGCATAATAAACTTGAATCATACCGTGGTCTCCTTCAAAACTTGAATACCGCAAAAAGAATGCCGGAGACGTAACCTTCCAGTTAGGAAGGGGAACTATCCGGTTTTTGCCGTAAAGATGTGTTAAAATTTCTGCAAAGAGCGAGCGTTGAGAATGCTTTGTTGGCACATTATATGGGAACGCCTCTTGAATGAAAAGAAACTTCCTTGAAATATTTTAAAAGGAGTTTATTTATAAGGAACCCGAAATTCCGAATTCGCTACAGCTTTTATTTTGGATAGACGAATTTTTATATACCGACGTTTTCTTTGAGTGCACGGCTTGCAGTCTGCAGACATCGCGAAGTATGCTTCAGGCGAAAGGACATTTATGCCAAAGGTGTTTTTTGGGATCAGCGTAATTTTGATTGTGATTCTGGCTGTCGTCTCGAACATCAAAGAGCAGCGTTTAAATGCCGAAGTGCACAGGGTTACAAGTGAAAACGCTGAACTCCAGAAAGAAATCTCGGATCTGCAGCTTAAATTGGAACAAGGTAAGGATCTTCCCGGGGAAATAGCGCTCTTAAAAAAAGAGTCCGGCTTGAAAGATAAAGCCTATGAAAATTTGAAAAAAATCTCTGCGGAACAGGCCGATGAGATTGCTGCTTTGGGGCGTGAGAACGACAGCTATGCGGAGCGTCTCCGCCAAATGTCTCACAGTCCTGATTCGTCCGGCTCCGAAAAAAATGCTTCCGGTTCCGACACACTTCCCCAGTGATTCCCTCATGAAAAGCAACGAACCGTCTCTTAGAGATCCCTGCAAAGTCGAAACACGACGAACCTTCTATCCTGATGGAAAGCTTGAGCAAGAGACGATTTTGAAGGGCGGCAAGCGTGATGGGGTGACGTGCATTTATGATGACCGGGGAGTTCTCAAGGAATCCCTTTCCTATCGCGATGGGATGCAGCATGGTCTTTCGCGCTGGTTTTATCCAAGTGGCGCGCGCCGGAGGGAAGTCCGGTATGTCCGTGGAGGGATGCAAGGCCTGCTGCGAACGTGGTATGAAAACGGAACGCTTAAAGACAAGTGGCCGTTTAAAAACGGCAAGTTAAACGGCGCTGCACAAATTTACTATGAAGACGGCACGCTTAAGGAAGAGATTCATTTTCGTAACGATCTTCATGAAGGGGTTCACATTAAGTATCATCCGAATGGAAAAATGAGCGAAGAATCTTTTTTTGTGAATGATTTCCTGCATGGAAGGTGCCGCATTTTTGATGCTGCGGGAAATGTCATAAAAGTTCTTTGCTACGAACATGGAAAGCTTCTGGATGGAAAGTGCGGCTGAGCAGGTTATTGTTTTCTACAGAGGGCGGGTTCAAGGGGTGGGTTTCCGGGCAACTTGCAGGAGCTTATCGAAAAAATTCTGTGTTTGCGGGTACGTCAAAAATCTGTCAGACGGCCGCGTAGAATTGTTAGCGGAAGGCGATGGGAAGGAGGTTCGGGCGTTTTTGTCTGCTGTTCGTACTTCTCATTTGGGTGAATACATTCAGGAAGAGCAGATTGTGACCTCTCAAGCTGAAGGCCGGTACCAAAGCTTTGATGTTACTTATTAGATATTTTTTGTTTCGATTTTCCCTTCGGAACCTCCCCGAAATTTGATACACTTCTCATCCCTTGGCAAATCAAAAACTCTTTCCATTTTCAGGGCAGGGAATTAGCCGCAAAGATGCGGAGAAGCGGATTCTCCGTCTGCGGGCCGATCTTGAACGGCATAATCGGAAATATTACCTTGAAGCAAAGCCGGAAATCAGCGACCAGGAATTCGACGCTTTGATGCTGGAGCTGATTGAACTTGAAAAAAAATTCCCAGATCTTATCACGCCGGATTCGCCATCCCAGCGAGTAGGCGGTTCCCCTTTGCAGGGCTTTAAATCCGTTGAGCATTCTGTGCCCATGCTCTCACTTGACAACACATATTCTTCCGAGGAACTGACCGCTTTTGACGAGCGGGTTCGTAAAGTTTTGGGAACTGAAAAGCCTGAATATTTTGTCGAGGAAAAAATCGATGGGGTGTCCCTGTCCCTTGTTTATGAAAATGGAGTCCTGACGCTGGGGGCCACTCGCGGAGACGGGCAAAAAGGGGATGATATTACGGCCAATGTCAAAACAATACGGGCTATTCCACTTAAAATTCCTGGCCCCGGAGCGTCGTACAAAGGGATTGTCCCCAAGCGTCTGGAGATTCGTGCAGAAGCTTATTTGTCCCACCGGCAGTTTGAAAGAATTAATGGTGAGCGTGAAAACCAAGGCGATGAGCTTTTTGCGAACCCGAGGAACGCTTGTGCCGGAAGCCTTAAGCAGCTTGACTCCAGTCTTGTGGCCGCTCGTCAGCTAAATGCCTTTGTGCACGGCCTTGCTCTTGTTGAGCCCGCAATGAAGGGACTGGATTCTCAAAGCAAAGCTTTCGAGTTTCTCCAATCGCTTGGTTTTAAAACGATAGAGTTTGCACGTATCTGCAAGGGGATTGGAGAAGCTGAAAGATTTATTGAAGAGTTTAAGTCGAGGCGCGGTTCTTTAAAATACGACATCGATGGCATGGTTGTAAAAGTAAATGCTATTGATGATCAGAAGACGCTCGGCGTTACAGCTAAATCTCCTCGCTGGGCGATCGCCTATAAATACCCCGCGGAGAAGGTTGTCACGACACTGCTCGATATTGAAGTGCAAGTGGGCCGCACGGGGGTTTTGACTCCTGTTGCCATTCTGGAGCCAGTGCGGATTTCTGGGTCAACCGTTTCCCGAGCAAGTCTTCATAATGCCGACGAGATTGAGCGGCTGGATGTCAGGATCGGAGATAAAGTGCTCGTTGAAAAGAGCGGAGAGGTTATCCCGAAGGTTATTGAAGTGTTGAAATCGAAGCGCGGCAAAAGCCTTCAGGAATTTAAATTTCCCGAGAAATGTCCGGTTTGTAAAGCCCCTGTTGAGAAAGCAGGCGAGGAAGTCGCGATTCGGTGTGTAAATTTGTCTTGCCCGGCGCAGCTTAAGGGACGAATTCGTCATTTTGTTTCCCGGGATGCTATGGACATTGAGGGGCTTGGGGCTGTCTGGGTGGAACAGTTTGTGGATAAAGGTCTGCTGCAGGATATTGCGGATATCTATTTTTTGGATCCGGAAGTGATTAAAGGTTTGGAGAGGATGGGAGAAAAGTCGACGGAAAAGCTTTTTCAAGGCATCGAAAAAAGCAAAAAACGGACTTTAAACCGTCTTATCTTTGGTCTTGGGATACAAGATGTTGGTGAGCGTTCCGCTTTTTTGCTGGCACAAAAATTTCAAAACCTCGATTCTCTTGCCGAGGCTTCTTTGCAGCAGCTTGAAGATCTGCGGGAGATTGGGCCGGTTACGGCAAAATCCATTCATGATTTTTTTGAGCGCAAAGAGACCCGAAGAGTCATTGATAAGCTCCGTAAAGCTGGAGTTAAATTGGATCTTTTGGAAACGGTCCGTCAGGCAGGCGACTTCCGCGATAAATCTTTTGTCGTCACAGGTACGCTGGCTTCTATGGAACGTTCAGAAGCCGAGAAATGGATTCGGCAAATGGGCGGAATTCCAAGTGGAAGCGTGAGCCGGAAAACCCATTTTCTGGTCTGCGGGGAAAGCCCGGGGTCCAAACTCAAAAAGGCCGAAGAGTATGGTGTGAAGGTTCTGAATGAAGAGGCTTTTCTTGAGCTTCTCAAAAAAAACGGCGCCGTTCTTTAGATTCCTGCCATAAAGACATCCCCTTAAAAAGCCGATAGGCTTAGGGATGAGTGAACTCGATCAAGCCGGTCTGTCCGGTGACCCTTTCTTGATAGACTTTCTGAGCTACCTCGCTGTGGAGCGGGGGTTGTCAGCCAATACCCTTGCCGCGTATCGCCAGGACCTTATTTTTTACGTATCCTTCATCAAACAAACCCTGAAAATTTCAAGTTGGGAGCAGGTAAAACGCGAACAGATCCTTAACTTTTTAATTAAGGAAAAAAACCGCGGTTTGGATTCCGCCACTCTGGCGCGGCGGCTCGTGGCGGTGAAACTCTTCCATCGTTTTTTGGTTAAAGAGCGCCATCTTCTTGAAGATGTTACCAGTGTTCTTGACTCTCCCAGGCTTTGGAAAAAGCTGCCGCACTTTTTGACGGCCGCGGAAGTAGAAGCCATATTGAAAGCCCCGGACAGGAGCCAGCCGTCAGGGGTTCGTGATTTTGCTTTGCTGGAGTGTCTGTACTCCACAGGCCTTCGAGTGTCGGAAATTGCAGGCGTGAAAGTGGGGGACTTTAATCTGGAAAATTCCTTTTTACGCTGCAAAGGGAAGGGGAGCAAAGAGCGCATTGTTCCCGTGGGGCGGCTTGCGGCCGAAGCGGTAGCCGTTTATCTCGAAAAAGTCCGACCGCTTCAAAAGCCAAAAACCGAACATCTTTTTCTGGCGCGCGGCGGTCATGGGTTGACCCGGCAGATGATATGGTTTCTGATTAAAAAATATGCACGGACTGCAGGCATTCAAAAAGACATCACACCGCACACTTTCCGGCATTCTTTTGCGACTCATCTTTTGGAGCATGGAGCTGATCTTCGGGTGGTCCAGGAGCTGCTCGGGCACGCAGATATTGCGACGACTCAGATTTACACGCATGTTTCGCGTGACAGGCTTAAAACAGTTCATTCGCAGTTCCACCCGCGTGGATAGCGGGTGCTTTTGCGGGGTTTCTTTGATACAATGCACAAAAATTTGGAGGTTCCATTGAAACCGACATTTCTTTTCCTTTCATTGATGATCTTCAGCTTAAGTGGAACGGTCCATGCTGATGAAGGAATTGCTTCTGAAAATGCTGCGCCGGAAGCCTCGGATTTCAACCAGTGGGAAAGTGAATTCAAGTCATCTCTTGATACCTTGAGTAAGCCCTCTCCCACATCATCAAGTACTGCTGTTGCGAACGTCCCTGCCGCGGCTCTTCTTAAAAAGACGCCTAAACCGCAATCGGCACGTCTTCCTGAGCAGCCTCAGCCCTCTCCGGATGTGGAAACGGTAGATGGCAATACCCGTGTGGACCGGGTTGAAAGCCGCGTGGCCCAGCTGGAGCGCAGTCTCCGTCTGATGGATGAACGCCTTCGGATGCTTGACAGGGAAGTCGACGATTTGAAACGCCGACGGTAAGTCCACGGCATCAATTGACATAACCGCCCACCTTCGCTATACTCCGCTCGTCTTTGCCGCAACAGCGGTTCTTAACTTTTCCGCTTCCAACTCAACCATTCGTGGGACTCGATACGCATCATGGCGCTATCGTCTAGCCCGATCTAGGACGTTGCCCTCTCAAGGCAAAAACACGGGTTTAAATCCCGTTAGCGCTATGCGATAGACCGCGGCGTGGTTGAACCCAGAATCAGGATTGGTATGATTTCGCGGTATACACGGCCCGAAATGGGCGCATTGTGGACTGAGCATAGCAAGGTCGCTAAGTGGCTTGAAGTCGAACTAGCCGCTTTGGACGCTCTTGCAAAGTATCGCTATATCCCCAGAGATATCCCCGCCAAGGTTCGTAAGAAGGCCAACTTCAACCTTGAACGTATTCAGGAAATCGAACGGGTTGTTAACCACGATGTCATTGCCTTTCTCACCAACCTTGCCGAATACGTCGGCCCGGCCGGACGTTATGTTCATTTTGGGCTCACTTCTTCGGACATCCTTGATACGGGGCTTGCACTTCAGATAAAAGAAGCCTCTAAACTCATCCGCAAAGAAATTGTAACGTTGATTGATATTCTTCGTGAAAAAGCAGATGAGCACCGTAATACCGTTATGGCCGGACGCAGCCATGGGGTTCATGCCGAACCGACAACTTTCGGCCTTAAAATGGCGCTTTTTTACCAGGAGTTTCAGCGCAACCTGCGCCGTTTCGACGCCGCGGCTGAAAATGTGGAATTCGGTAAAATTTCAGGGGCTGTGGGTACTTTTGCTAATGTGGATCCTAAAGTAGAAGAAGATGTTTGCCGCCGCCTCGGGCTTAAACCCGCTCCTATTTCTACTCAGATCGTCCAGCGTGACCGCCATGCGGAATACCTCAATACCATAGCCTTGCTAGGGTGTTCGCTTGAAAAACTGGCCACGGAAATCCGGGGGCTTCAGAAGACCGAAACCCTGGAAGTCCAGGAGCATTTCGGAAAAGGACAAAAAGGTTCGTCCGCGATGCCCCATAAGCGGAATCCGATTACGTGTGAGCGTATTGCGGGTCTTTCCCGTATTCTTCGCGGTAATGCTCTTGCCGGAATGGAAAACGTTGCCCTTTGGCATGAACGCGATATTACGCACTCCTCTGTGGAGAGAGTTATTTTCCCGGACAGTACGATTCTGATTCACTATATGCTGACCTTAATGCAGGGTGTAATCCGTGACCTTCTGGTTCTCAAAGACAATATGCTGAACAATCTGGAAAAGAGCCGTGGTGTTGTCTTTTCGCAAGGCCTTCTTCTCAAACTTGTTGAGAAAGGGCTGACGCGCGAAGCTGCTTATGCCTTGGTTCAAGAGGCGGCTAAGAAAGTCTGGGACGAGGGCGTTGTTTCCCTTCGTGAAGCGGTTGTGAATGACCCGGCGATTTTGAAGCACCTGAGTCTTAAGGAAGCAGAAAGCGTTTTTGATTATGCGTATCACCTTAAAAACGTGAACAAGATTTTCGACAGGGTTGGAATTCCAGCAAAAAAGCAACAAGTCAAAAAGAAAAAAACAATGGCCAAGGCATAAGCCGGCCTTTTACTGGAGACATAGAAGCTATGGGAGTTTCCATGACGACACCGGATGCGATACTCGAAACGAAACTTCCTCTCCCTCTTTTGGGCCGCGGTAAAGTGCGCGATATTTATGAAATGCCCGGTGACCGGCTTTTGATTGTTTCCACAGACCGCTTGAGTGCTTTTGACGTTGTTCTGCCTAACCCTATTCCGTTTAAAGGCAGGGTTCTGACGCAGCTTTCAGTATTCTGGCTGAAGAAATTTGAAAGTTGGATGCCGCATCATTTGATTACGGCGGATATCCGTGAGATGGGCCTTCCGGAGAATGTTTTGCGTGAACACGGTGCCACACTCGAAGGGCGCAGCATGCTTGTTAAAAAGGCCAAGCCGCTTCCCATCGAATGCGTAGTTCGCGGTTATGTTACAGGCTCAGGCTGGAAAGATTATTTGAAGACTGGTGCGATTTGCGGGCATAAACTTCCTGAGGGCCTGAAGCAGTGCGAAAAGCTTAAAACCCCTATTTTTACGCCGGCAACAAAGGAATCGACAGGGCATGATATCAACATCAGTGTTGATCAGGCCACGCAGCTTATAGGCGCTGATCTTGCAAAAAAAGCGGAAAAAATGACCATAGAGCTTTATGAAAAAGGCCGTGATTATGCTGACACCTGCGGTATTTTGATTGCTGATACCAAGTTCGAATTTGGAGTTTATAAAGGTGAATTGATTTTGATTGATGAAGTTTTGACGCCGGACAGCTCGCGTTTCTGGCCTAAGGATAACTATGAAGCGGGGCATGATCAGCCCAGTTACGATAAACAAATTGTGCGCAACTATCTCTTGGACATCCGGTGGAACCAGAATCCTCCGGGACCGGAACTTCCGCCGGACGTTGTCCAGAAAACTTCACAGGCCTACCGCGATGTTTATAAGCGGTTGTCAGGCCGGGAACTTTAAAAGGGGCCTTAATGTTTAAAGCCACGATCAATGTGACGCTTAAAAAATCAGTACTTGATCCCCAGGGACAAACCGTTCTTCATGCGCTTTCTACACTAGGCTTTAAAGAAGCCCGTGATCTTCGCGTGGGCAAGTTTTTTGAGCTGACTGTAGATGAGGCGGATAAAGCCCGTGCGGAAGCCAGGATCCGGGAAATGTGCGACAAGCTTTTGATCAATCCCGTTATCGAAGAATACTCCCTGTCGCTTCGGGAAGAAAAAGCGGTCCGCTAATGAGTAGCATGAAAGCAGCGGTCATCGTTTTTCCAGGATCCAATTGCGATACCGACTGCTTTAATGTTCTGAAAGATGTCATGCGTATGGATGTTTCTTATGTGTGGCATAAGGAAAAGACTCTCCCCAAAGTTGATCTTGTGATTCTACCTGGCGGATTCAGCTACGGCGATTATCTTCGTACGGGCGCTGTGGCCCGCTTCTCTCCAGCTATGGACGCCGTTATCAAGCATGCCCATGAGGGACGCCTTGTCCTGGGTATCTGTAACGGGTTTCAGATTCTGCTCGAGTCAGGACTTCTTCCTGGCGCTATGCTTCGGAATGCCTCGATGACTTTTGTCTGTGAACATGTTTGGCTTCGTGTGGAGGACACCAACAGCGTTTTCACCCGAGGCCTAAAAAAGGGCGAAACGATTTGTGTTCCGATAGCTCATGGAGAAGGTAACTATTTTTGTGATGATGACACGCTAAAAAAACTGCAGGACCAGTCACGCATTGCTTTCCGTTATTCTTCGCGTGACGGCAAGACCACACCGGAATTCAACCCGAATGGCTCGCGAGACAATATCGCGGGAATATTTAATGAGAAGCGGAATGTCCTGGGAATGATGCCTCACCCTGAACGTGCCAGTGAACCGGTGCTTGGATTTGACCATGGCCGGAAAATTTTTGAAAGCCTTGTCGGAGCTTAGGGTCTATGACTACGGAAACCCAAATTAAAATCACCCCTGAAATGATCGCTGCACACGGAATTACGGAAGCTGAGTATCAGCGGATTGTGAAAATTCTGGGCCGCGACCCCAACTTTACGGAACTTGGTATTTTCAGTGTCATGTGGAGTGAACACTGCTCTTATAAAAACTCTAAGCCCATCCTAAAAACCTTTCCAACGGAAGGGCCTAATCTGTTGGTTCGTGCAGGTGAAGAGAATGCAGGCATTGTGGACATCGGAGACGGCCTTGCTATTTGTTTCAAAATCGAAAGCCATAATCACCCCTCAGCCATTGAACCTTTTCAGGGTGCCGCAACCGGTGTTGGCGGCATTCTTCGTGATATTTTTACCATGGGTTCACGCCCGATTTTATTGATGAACTCCCTTCGCTTTGGCCATTTGGATGCGCCTGTGACCAAGAGGCTGTTCCGCGGCGTGGTGGCAGGTATCGCGCACTACGGGAATTGCATTGGTGTACCGACGATTGGCGGAGAAGTTTATTTTGATGAATGCTATGAGGGAAACCCGTTGGTGAATGCCATGGCCCTTGGCATTATGAAGACAAACGAAATTGTGAAGGGCAA
>CAYRBY010000008.1:28268-47535 GCA_964422635.1 uncultured bacterium | reverse complement strand
CGATAACATCATCCCGGTGCACCCATGGGAACCATTGACAGCCTGCCCCCAAGGGCCCTCCCAAATAATAAAGGAAAGGGGGAAGCATTTTTTGAAGTGCGCCGCCGTCCTTTTCCAGAACAATTCCAATTCTGGGAAGAGCCACGCGGACTCCCAATTTTTCCGCCGCGAGTGCTTCTTTTTCCCAAAGCTCGCAAGTTTCAGCTAAAAAACCCCGGCCTCTGGGAAATTGTTCCGTCACCTGATCATCGCCGTCAACAGGCCCATAAAAGCCGACGCCGGACGCATTGACTAAGACAGACGGTTTTCGGGACGCCTTTTCAAGAGCCCGCACAATGGCTTTTGTACTTTCAAGGCGGCTTGAAACTATTCTCTTCTTTTGCTCAGCTGTCCAGCGTTTGGCCGCGATCGACTCACCGCAAAGATTAATAACGCCGTCAACACCTTCAAAAACACTTTCCCAATCCCCTGAAGACTTTCCGTCCCACTGAACCGCATTGACGGTTCCTCCCCACATCGAAATCGCCCTTTCAGGCGTCCGGCTGAGAAGCGTTACCTCTTGACGGCTTTCAAGAAGACGGGAAATAAGCGATTGGCCAATAAAACCTGTAGCGCCGGCGAGAACGACTTTCATGCTTACCCCTCAACGATATCTTTTTTGTCCCCAAGAAAGCCTTTAACAATATGGGCGCGGAAATTAAAAATATGTTCCAGCTCTTTCTTCACCCACAAAAAATGAACCAGCTCCCCAAGCCAATCAAACGGCAGCGCGTAATGAACCTCATCCGTCATCCAGACTCCGCCATCGTCCGCTTCTTCAAAAAGATGCGCGTGATGCCAAAAGGCATAGGGGCCTCGGAGCTGAACATCCACAAAACGGTAAGGCGGTTTGTATTCCGAAATCATCGTCGTCCAATGCATTTCCATTCCGAAAAGCGTAATGACATAGTCAATGACGGATCCTGTATGCATAGAAACAGGCGATGGCGTTAAAATCTGAAAGTGGAGGTGATCCGGTGTGAGTCGGGAAAGATTTTCAGGCTTCTGAAAAAACGGAAAAACCTGATCAATCGGGTGCTGCAGGTGCTGGCGCCGCTTAAGCGTATATATTTTCATTTTGAGCTCCGGGGGAGTTACTCGGGATCGCCCCTATTGTATTCCCTTTGAAAGCTCGCTGGCAATTTTCTTTCCCAAAACGCAAAAAAAGCGGCCCTCTCACAGGAGGGCCGCTTTTCCAACTTTCGGGAAGGATTCTACTGTTCAATTTTAATCTTGGAAAGGTCCCCGCCCTTTTGCTGAAGTTCCCGGGCGTAAATCTCATAGCGCTTCGACAATTCCCCGGCATCATTGCTGACTGAGGAGATGCGCTCCTTGATTGACTTGGCTTTCTCGCTCAAAAGGTCTTTGGGCGAAAGCTTCTTGAGTTCGTCAGTCACTTTATTGAGCTCGGATTTTTTCGCCGTAATCGCTTTTGCATAGGCCTGCGCCGTGCTCTGGAGATCACTGGCTGACATTTTTTGAGCTTCCGCTTGAACCTGCTCAATGGGTTTGTGGGCATCCGCTTTTTTTCCGCAGCCCGCGGCGGCAAAAGCAGCCAAAACTAAGATGGCAAGAAACTGAATGTTACGCTTCATGGAGATCCTCTTCGCTGTTGGGGGGTGTTAAAAAACAAGTCGCATTTGGGCGTTTCTTTTCGGCCCATGAGGGGAGCAATTTACAGGAAGTTCCCAGGCCGCGCAAGTTCTTCTTAAAAGCTTTCCGGATACTCCCTGTTTCAGTTCGTCAGATAGTCCGCTCTCGGCCATGCATGGCCTGATAAGCTTCAATGCCCGTATCCGGCTTCATCAGAGGCTCATAATCTTTGGGCAGCGGGATTGGAAATGTGACAACGTCATAAGCACCTGAGCCGATACGGGCGACGGTATAACCCGTCCCATAAATCAGTCCCCCCAGCAGCCCCACGGCAGGATTGGTACCATCAGCAGCAAGGTTGTACTGCACATAGTACTCCACAGGCGAGGTCACAATATTCACAAGTCCCCGGCTTAACTTGATAACAGCATCCTTGGCCATAGCCGGCTGGGCCGCCAACACCGCAAAAGCAAATAAAAAAAAGAGCACTTTTCTTAACACCATGGTTTTCTCCTTCTGGAAATAAACTGAGCTATGAGGTTCACCAAAATAAAAGAGCATCAAACCACAGAACTAACAGCTAATACTTCTCAATCGGATCGAGCGGTCTTCAATTGTTTACAAAGATGTTTTCCGGCATAAGTATGGGGCCGTAATGATTGTGGCCTGGAAAAGGAAAGGTGAGAAACTCATAAGCGCCTACACCCAAACGGGCCACGGCATAACCAATGCCTTTAAGCCCCCCGCCAGCCACGGCTGTGGGCCAAATCTCGCCCTTTTCGTGCATTTCTACAGGGCGGTAAGTGATTTCGAGAGGAAAGAAAAGAAGGTTGTTAATCCCGCGTCCGGCCTTGGACCAGGCATCATCAGCCGCGACGGCCTGCGCCGGCATGCCTGGAGCAAAAAAAGAGAAAAAAATCCCAAAAAAAAGCAGTCGAAAAAACCATTTGAACATAGCGCCTCCGAAGGGGTTCGTTCGAGTATTATCGGCAGCTTTGCTGGGCTTCTGCATGTCACTTCGAAGGAATCGCCGGCACGGCTGCCGCGTCTGTTTTTTGCGAAAGGACAGCCCTTTTCGCCCCCAGAATTTTCAGTTCCTCCAGAAGCACTTCCCGGGACATTTTAAATTCATTGTCGGCATCTTTGACCCAGATAGGTTTACTCTCAAACAGATCTGTGTCACACCACATATGAATCCATTCTTCCGGTGTTTCTCCCTTGTATTTCGCTTTCAGAAACCACTTCGCAATGTTGGCCGCGAACGGCGCATCAAAATAGTTTCCTGCATAGACAATCTTGATTTTAGCCTCTTTAAACCTGTCAATAAGGTAAATCAGGATCGAGAGTGAGGAGTAGGGCCTGACCATAAATTGTTTGAAAGCCGCTGATTCTTCAAGCGGCGGAAGCCCTGGATTGAATGCCTCAGCGTTGTGAACAGAAAGCAGCAAACTGAAAACCAACACCAACAAACCAACTTTTTTCCTTCTCCGAAAAAATTTTAAAACACTTTCCATACCTTTGCAGCACAGCTCCTTTAT
This sequence comes from uncultured bacterium, assembly GCA_964422635.1. GTDB lineage: Bacteria > Omnitrophota > Omnitrophia > Omnitrophales > Aquincolibacteriaceae > ZLKRG04. The sequence continues at coordinate 44,365 of CAYRBY010000008.1, read as the reverse complement.
CTACGATAATATGTTCAGAGTTACATGTGTTGTTGAGCTTCCTGGATGAACGGGAGAATGGCTTCCAGCTCCTCTTTGGTCATGCGCCCAAGCTTGGCAAAGCGAAATTCATCATCGGCAGACTTATTCTCGCGGCTGATCTGAAGCTTCTTCTGCCCCTTATTATAAGAGTAAACACTTACAATGATCCGGCCGTTTTCCGATTCCCACTTCTTGGAAAAAACAACTTCATCAAGGCTCGCATCATACGGCATAAACACTTCCTTTCTTTTCTTGATCTTCTTTAATAATGCAGTAAGAAATCGTTTTCATCAAGCCACTGCTTCCAAACAGCATAATCAGGATACATTTCTTGGACTTTTTTCCAGAACAAGGGGCCGTGATTTTTGAATTTCAAATGGGCGACCTCATGTGCCGCAACATAATCCACAGCGCCTTGCGGCGCCATAATCAGTCTCCAGGTATAACTTAGGGTGCCTCCAGAGCTGCAGGATCCCCACCGCGTGCGCGCTCCGCTAATGCGAAGCTTCCGATAGGGCTGCCCCGCCATATTTGAAAAAAAGGCTGAGCGCTCTTCCAAAAGAAGCCTGGCTTGCCACCGATACCATTTTTCCAAAACCCTTTTAGCGGCTCCCTGAAGACGGGCATTGACATAAAATGCATTTTCAAAAACAACCGGGCTGCCCAGGGCTTCCACAAAGTGGAGAGGATACTCTTTTCCCAGAAAAAGAAAAGCTTCTCCTTCTGTAAAGTTTCTTTTGGGGGCCAGTCTTTGACGTTCCCGCGCTTTGTCCTGCTGAGTCTGAATCCAACTTCGTTTTCTTTCAACAATTTTAAGAACTTCGGATTCCCTCAGCCAGTGAGGCATTCTTACGACAAGCGTTGCATCTTTTTCAATTTGCAGGGCAACACTTCTTCGGCGGGAACGGATCAACTTATCAATCCGGACGCTGTCGCGGGTCATCAGCTGTTCCCGGAAGCCGGGGGGATGTCTTTTATTTTTTGAAGTTCCCCTTCAACATCTTGAATTTTTTCGGGAAAACGAGAGCGGCCTTTTTCAAGAAACAGCTCAAACATTTTCCGAGCGTCCTCTTTCCGGTCGTCTTCAAGATAGGCATAGCCAAGGTTGTAGGCTGCTTCAGCATAGTCCGGCTGCAGCTGCAAAGTTCTTTCATACTGGCCGATCGCCTGAACGCGGTCGCCCATTTTCATAAGGCAAACACCTAGATTATAAACCGCGGGCGCAAAATCGGGATTCAGATGCAGTGCGGCACGATATTGCCGGGCAGCTTCTCCAATGTCACCTTTTTCATAATGGGCATTGCCAAGATTGTAAAAAGCCTCCGGGAACTCCGGATTCAAACGCACCGCTTCCTCGTAATGCGTAATGGCCTGATCTTGTGCACCAAGCTGGGAATAAGCCAGCGCAAGGTTGTAATGCAGACCGAAATCATTCGGGGTAATTCTCAGAGCCTCCTGAAAACGCTGCAAGGCCTCATCGGTCTCTCCTAAATCCATATAAGTATTGGCCAGCAAACCCAAGGCGTCGGAATCAACGGGATTAATTTTTAAGGCTTCATCGAGCTCCGTAACCGCTTCTTCAAAGCGCTTGTTTTCACGGTAGACGGCACCCAAGGCAAAGTGAGTATCTGCATTATTGGGGTCAAGGCGGACGGCCTTTTCATATTCCTTTAGCGCTTCTTCACGCTGGCCGTCATTGTAAAGACGGTGAGCTTTTTCAAGTACGGTTTCATGAAGCCTGCCGGAATCATCTGACAGATCCTGTGGAGACAAGGGCTCATCAGGATAGGACGGGGTTTCGGCAAAACTCGGATGAGCCTGGAAAACTCCTGAGAAAAAAATGAGCCCGGTCAGGACAAGAAGGCGCATCCTGTCAGGCATCTCGGAATAAAAGGGACGGAAAGCGGCTAACACGGATCAGCGGTTTTCGGTTTGGACAGCTTGGGCAGAAGCGGTGTACCGCCAATGCCACGGTTCAAAAGTAATGCCCGGTTGATTACGCGGGTAAGAAAGCATGAAGCCAAAATCTCCGGCATGCTTCAAAAGCCAGGCATATTCAGGAAGCTCTTCAAAGTCCTCAACCCGGTCTTCCCCATTCACCGCTTTTTCATTAATAAAATCAATGGCCTGGTGCGCGGGAGCACCGTGTTCACTGTATCCGGGTATCGCCACCCACTTCCCTGTTTCAGAAAGTGAATAGCCGTGCTTGGGTGTATAAAAAAGAAATGTGTAAAGCTGATAAGCCGGGGAGCGGTAACCGGACTCGATGAGCAGTTTTTTACCGAGATCTTTTTGCATGGCGGCTGCCATATCCTGATAAGCCTTATACACGTTCTCAGGAAGGTATTGAGGATCCAGCTTCTTGGGTTTCCCATCCTTTTCCATCCATTGATCGTCGATACGGACAATCTTCACACCCTCGGCGGATTCGCCAAGATAATCCCCCGTAAACCCAAAATCTTTTTTGGGGTCAACATGGCGAACGCGCTCTAAAAAGTCGCGGGCTTCTGCGTCAAGCCCCTGGTAAAGCTCCTCATAGGTCAGGAGCGGTGCTGTGCCGTCTTTCTGGCGTGCAGGAACCCAAGTTTCCCAGTGCGCAAGAATCCTTGTTAGCAAGGCCCGTTCCGATTCTGAAAGTAAATCCCAGACAGGCTGGTCAGCCGCTTTAACAGGTGCGGCTAAAAAAACAAGACAGAGAAAAAAAGCACCTATTCTTTTCATTTGGCTGGCCGGTTTCCCAACAAATCATCAATGGCTGAAAAAAGAACTTCAAGTTCCAGAGGCTTATCAAACACCAGGTCTGCGCCAAGCTTTTGGGCAAGGTCGAGGTAATTGCCCGAGGCCCTTCCGCCGCCGGACATTGCGACCACCCTTACGCCCGGCTTTTCTTTTTTGATCCAGCGGATCGTTTCAATACCTTCCTGTACCGGCATGACAAGATCAGTGATTACAAGATCAACGTCCTGGCTTCTCAGTATCTCAAGTCCTTCGGCACCATGAGCAGCCATGGTCACGCGGTAACCTTTATCCTCCAGAAGAATGGCCAGACTCTCTCGAATGTCCATTTCATCATCAATAACGAGGATATGGTGCATACGAATTTTCTACCCCCAAACCTTCCGGAAATCGCCTTCCTTGTAACCCACCGTCACACGGTTCCCATCGATCGCAAGCGGCCGCTTCACCAATTTTCCATTTTCTGAAAGGAGCTTGAGAATTTGGGCCTCGGGCATGGTCTTGATTTTATCTTTCAACCCGAGAGCGCGGTAAACTTCCCCGGAAGTATTGAGGAGATCTTTCACCTGGTAGCGGCCTGATTTTAAAACAGACTGGAGGGTTTCCCGGCTAGGCGGGGTAAGAGTAATGTCAGACGTTTTGAGAGAGTGTCCCATCTCTTTCAAGGCCTTTTCGGCCTTGCGGCAAGTCGAACACCTGGGATAACCGTAAAACTCTATCATGCGTCTCGCTACCCTTCTATTTCAGGAATCGTCGTGTTCCTGATAACGGAGCTGGGACTCCTGAATAATGCGCAAAGCGGACTCGCGGTCTCTCCATCCCTCGATCCCCGTTTTGGTACCTTCGAGCTCTTTGTAAATCGAAAAAAAATGCTCGATTTCCTTAAGAAGGTGGGGCGGGACATCGGTCAATTCGTTGATGTAATTCCAGAAAGGGTCTTTGACAGGCACACACAGAATTTTTTCATCCGGCCCCTTCTCATCACGCATTTTAAAAAGGCCTACTGGGCGAACCTCCATGAGACAGCCTGGGAAAGTCGGCTCCCAGACGAGCACAAGCGCGTCAAGGGCATCGCCATCAAGGGCGAGCGTGTTGACGATAAATCCGTAGTCGCTGGGATAATGCACAGAGGAGAAAAGCATTCGGTCAAACTTGATCATCCGCTTTTCTTTATCGTACTCGTATTTGTTACGGCTCCCTTTCGGGATTTCAATCATCACACCAACAGTCTGGTTATCTCCCTGCATCCTGCGTCTTCCTTTCTTACTTCTTAATCATCAATTCCTAAATACCGTTTGTAATCTTCCGTTAATTTCCGGGCCACATGACCGGGAAGCTCTTCACCGGTTTCAACAGCCCCTGGCTTATGGAGCGTTCTTTTCTTGGGAACCGCCAGCGCCTGAAAACTAAGAGCTGTCATCTTTTCGACGCCGAACGCCCTTGCATGATTCAAAACATAATTATCGTTGGAAACAATGCAAAAACGCTCACCCGGGGACTGCTCTCGAAGGACATCCAGGATTCGGTCATCAGCATCCTCCCCTGACTCGGTAAAAAGAATTTCGACACCTGGGAAATTTTCCTGAGGTAAATCTCGAAAAGCCGAGTCTCCGTCAAAGATAATCAGGATTTTTTGGACGTCGCCGCGAAGGCTTTGGATGGCACTGCAAAGAGCCACCAAAGCATCGCGGGCCGCCTTAAGGCTTTGATCAAGCTTTCGCTCTAGTTCGGGAACGGCATGAATAACATTGTATCCATCCACGACAAAAATCATGTCTGATCCCCCGGCTAGAACTCCGCACTTCTTTTAGCGGCGCTTGGCCTTCTTGAAAAACGGACGGGCTTCCCCTCTGTTTCCATCAGGACGGGGTCCACGGTTACCATCATCGGAACGCGGTCCGCGGAAAGAATCACGTCCTTCGGGACGGCCGCCGCGAAAATCACGGCCCTCAGGGCGTCCTGCACCACGAAAGGGTTCGCGCCCTTCGGGACGTCCATGCCCGCGGGGACCACGGTCATCACGACGCGGACCACCGGAACGGAAACCTCCGCCGCCTCCAAATTCACGGGGACGGAAACTCGGACGTGAATCACCGTAGCCGGAACCTCCTGAGGGGCGTTTCTGTGAAAGCTCAATCAAGGTATCGATTTTCTTTTCAAGAAATCCAAGATGGGCTTGGATCTTCTGAAGCTGGGCAGCTAGATCGCTGTCGAGGTCAGCGTTTCCGGGGATATTGTCATCTTCGGGTGTTTCGTGGGTATCATTCATCAAAATTAAATCCTCTTCTTTCGTTGTCCTCTGGCTCGGGGGCTGCCCGGAAGCTGCTATGCACGGAATGGAACAATAGGTTCTATTCCCCTTGAATGGCCGCTTTGGCGGGTGTTTCTGATATCGTCCAGGAGGGGTTGGTTTGACGCATTATAGCGGTTCAGCCCTTCCGGGAAAAGGAAAAGCTTACGTGTTTGCCGGGAAACTGTTTTCAGGGCGTTCCGCCAAAACAGCATCGCCCGCACCGGGATTCGTTAAAAGAACCCATCCGGACAGTCCGCTTCCACAGTGTTCACAGGTCTTACCAAGCGGACTTTTCTGACGCACAGTCTGCCCGCAGGCCGGACAAAGAGGCGGTTTCCAGGAGAATCGCACTGGGATCAAAATAGAGACCGTCAAAAAAATAAGGGCAAAAATCGCAAGAGAAACGAGTACCGCGGTGCAAAGGATAAAAAGGATTTCTACAGGCTGAAGCCGCTCAATGTGGGCTAAGATGAGAATACGGGCGGCAAACATGGGTACATATACGGCTCCGATGAGCCCGCTGACCGAAGCCGTTACAAAGGCACTTTTCCTGCGAGGCGGAGAAAAACCGACATGGCGGCCGATCAGCGCCCTGGTGAAAAAGCGAATTGCCGCCAGGCACAGCCAGGTTAACTCCGTCATGGCCCCAAACCAAGGGATCATAAAAACCGCCGCTTTGAGGCTTCTGGGGAAATAAAGTGCATACGGGGTGAAAAAAAATCCCGCTTCAAGCCCTATGGCCACAAGAACAGCAAAAGGCCACAATCGTCCATAAGCGTCTTTAGACGAAACTCCCTCGGCAAGCTCAACGGCACTTTGCCTCTGAATTTGCCGCCCCACCGTTCTCGCAATTAAATACCCGGTCCCCAGCAGCGGCATCACCACAAGAAGCATCGCCAGAAGGATCTGAATCAGAAACAATAAAGAAACGGTCAGGATCATCAAAATGGCCATGAAATCATCCGGATTTGACTTGGCAAGATTGGCCAGGCCGGCACCAAAATTCAAGAGCGCTGTGCTGATACCCAATGTCACCGGCATTAAAAGCAGCGACACGGCTCCCGCCACAAAGGCGCACAAGAAACCTGACCAGAAAGGAAGATCATAGGCTATTCTGAAGAGAGCCGACGGCTCTTTTAAAGCTTCAACTCTTTCACGCTGCCAAGGCAGTTTATGAGAAAGAAGCTCTCCAAGGCCATCTGCAGCTCCGGCCGCGGCGGCACGGGCATCCGCCCAAAAAGCTCGTGTCCGGAAAAAACCAGTTCGAAGAATGGATAAAACACAGAAGCCGCCGCCGACTTGAAGCAAGAAAAGCAATGCTGTCGGAAAAATTTCATGAAAAAAATGTGCCGCATCGGAAAACACAAGACGTCCGTCCGTTTGAACTTCTATATGCTGGGCTAAAACAGCGGCCAGAGCCAGCCCTGCAGGGTAAACGATCCAGAAACGGACCGACTTCCAAACAGCCTCGACACTGTACCCCGTCGAGAGACACTTGTTGGGTTGATGGCTTAACTCATGCAGAACGATGGCATTAAAAACTTCTGTTTTTTTCCGGAAAAGAACACGCAAGGCAAGATCCATACGGATCCCCGTGCGCTTCCCTTGGGAAAAAGCCTGCGCGCCTTGCGCCCGGAGATCCGTTGGCGCAATCCACAGTTCGGGAGGAGATGTCCCCGCTCTCTCCGAGAGCTTTTCAACAGCTTCAAACAAAGACGGATCTTTTTGCCAGGTAAGTCGGGCGGACTTTCCATTTTTACGCACCTCTTTTCCATGGAATAAATAACCGGCTGTTGCGATCAGCGCCAGAAAAAGAGACAGAAAGACGGGAAAACCGAGACTCTGCAAAGTCCCGTTGGAAACTTTCCAGAACTCTTCATGAAATGTTTGAAAGACAGCGTCGCCAGAAAAACTCTGGACGGATACGGCAGCATCCAGAAAGGGACTCGCAAGGTCCGCCTCTGGTGTAAAAGCAAACCTGAGGAAAAGTCCAAGGTTAACCGCCAGCATAAACGCTGCAACCCAAAAGAGCAGCAAGCGGCCGGAGGGTTCCGGCGCAAAAGCGAAGAGATTAAATCGGGGGCTCTCGGACAGGCTCATTGGCATTCTCGAGCCAAAGCTGACAGCAGCGTCTCGGCAGCTATGCGTGCGTCTTCTTTTTCCAGCCCCTGCCGCAAGGCTTTTTCTTCCATACTTTCACGGATCCGGAACAAAGCAGCTTCATCCTTTTCAAAAAGATAGCGGATCTTTCTGTGGAGGACAGATTCCTCTTTATCTTTTTTGGCTGCAGCTGTTGATTTCCCAATCTCCCGGAGCAGTGCCTGCGCTACAGGAAGCAGCGTCTGCGTGAGAACAGGGACGGCGTTCCAGAGTTCAACGCCAAGGCCTTCTGAAAAAATTCGTCTCGAACTTGGATGAAGCGCTGCCGGGAAAAGATCTTTGAACAAGGTGTGCTCTTCCGGTGCAAGGCGCAAAACGACAGGCTCCAGAATTTTTTCAAGCAGGCATTCTTCTTCAGTACGCGAACCCATGAAAGTCCTCGGTGAACAACTACTGGCGGGAGAAAATGAAGGGCATTATAGAGTCCAAAAACCCATTGCGCAACCGTCGTAAAAAATCTTTCTGCTTTAAAGATGTTTTTCTAAAAGAACCACACTCGCAGCGGGAAAATCAGCCTGCCAGCCATGCGCGGATGCCAAAAATTCAAACGTTTCCCTCCGGTAGAAACAAACGTGGGCAGGATCCCGCCGGTAATGCCAGGCCAGAAATTTTTCCGGCTGAATCAAAAAATCGGTCATGACTCCCAAACAGCCCCCGGGGCGAAGTATTTTTTCAAGCCTCACAAACTCCTCGCCGGGGTTAAAAAAATGCTCAGCCGCTTCCGTGCAGGCGATAAAATCATACTGCCTTTGCAGGAGTTCTATTTCTGGAAAATAAATAGGGTCATAGTTTGAGACCTTAAAGCCTGCTTTTCCCATGATAACACTGAGCGTAGGGCCCGGACCGCAGCCAAAATCAAGGCCTTCGGCACCAGGAGAAAGCCTTGCTGACAGCGGAACCGTCAGGCGTTCAAGAAACCTCACATACCCCTCATCCCCGGGATGATTGGTGTGAAGATCGTAACGAGCCTTTTCTTCTGCGCGGGTTAAATGAAAACGGGGATGGACAAAAACCAGTCTGCAGCGGCGGCATTCCAAATAGGCTTTCCGGTCAAATGTATCCTGTTCCGGCGTGAGAAAATCCACAACCGGAGCGTGACCGCAAAGAGGACAATTCATGCTGCTTAGGGGTTGGGTATAGGCGTTGGCTGAAAAGACGGGAACTGCCCCCGCAGGGCGTTTTCCGCGAGTTCTTTGACTTCATCACTAAAATCTTTAGTGGCCATCCAGTGCAGATACTCCGGATCTTTTTTTGCAATTTCCTGAAGACTTGAGCGTTTGGCATACTTCCCAAACATGGGGTAAAGCTCTCCGTTCCACCAGCGGAACTTGCGTTCACTATCATAAAACTCCGCCAAAGTTCGGTAGTGAAAGTCAGCCAATGACTCCAGTTCGTCCCGGCCTTTGCCATATTTGTCCACCTGCGCGGCAAGGATCTCAAGAGTGGCCTGCACGTCGGCCAATGCTGAGTGCGCATTGATCAAATCTTTCTGGCAGTAATAGCGGTAAGCGGCCGTGAGATCGCGTTTTTCATTCAAATGATAAACCTTCTGAGAATCATAGATGCCATGCTTCTGCCATTCGAACTTCACGCCGGCTTCAAACATTTCCCTTTCAAGAAGCGGGAGGTCAAAGCGCTCAACATTAAATCCGCCAAAATTGGCATCCCCGATAAATTCCAGTATTTCCCGCGCCACTTCCCGAAAAAAAGGCGCGTCCTTGACGTCCTCATTTTTTATCCCGATGAGCGCTGAAACATTGGCGGGAATCGGGATTCCAGGGTTAATTCTTTTATGATAAGTTTCCCGCGCCCCCTCAGGGGAACAGCGGATCATGGCAATTTCAACAATCTTGTCTTTTTCGATCCATGTTCCTGTGGTTTCAAGGTCCAGAACAACAAGGGTTTTCGATATTCTCATGACATCCTTTGCCGCGGCCGCTGTAACGGAGGGCGTTGTAGAGAGCGTGAATAAATGTAGGCGACGCGAATTATAAAGGCACACGCCGATGAAATCAACGCAGGAGAAGAAATAAAAAAGGCCGCCCCGTTAGGAGCGGCCTTTTTGCACTTACTTTGGAAGAAATGCTTACTTGATAAAAAGCATTTCCTGGTATGTCGGCAGCGACCAAAGATCATCCGCCACAATGCCTTCCAGCTTGTCGGCCGTTTCACGGACCGCCTGCATCGCGGGAAGTACTTCGTAGCAGTAATGTTTGGCTTCATCCAGAAGAGACTTCGCGCCATGGTGGGCCTTCTTCTCTTCAAGAACCGCTGTCCGCTCTTCCAAATCCTTGATCAGATTGGTGACCGTATCCAGCGTCTCCGTGCTGAAGTCATAGCCAAGATCCTTCATTTTCACGTAGGTCGTGGCCAGCTGATCCTGGTAGCGAATGGCGGCAGGAAGAATGATCGTCTTGGCCATCTTGACCACGAGGTTCGACTCCACATTGAGCGTCTTGCAATACTGCTCTGTGTAGATGTCGTTACGGCTTTCCACTTCACGCTTACTGAGAACCTTGTACTTGCTGAAAAGATCAATGGCTTCCTTAGTTCCCATCGCAGGAATGGCATCAACCGTTGTTTTCAGATTCGGAAGACCGCGCTTGGCCGCTTCTTTGTGCCAGGCTTCGGAATAGCCGTCTCCGTTAAAGATCACCGCACCGTGCTTTTCCATGATGTCCTGGATAAGCTTCTGAACGGCGTTGTTGAGTTTTTTGGGATCGCCCTTCGTGGCATTCTCAAGTTCCGTCGCAACGTAGTCCAAAGACTCCGTAATAATGGTATTGAGAACCACAAGCGGCCCTGCAATCGACTGGCTGGAACCGACCGCGCGGAACTCAAACCGATTGCCTGTAAAAGCAAACGGGCTCGTGCGGTTACGGTCGCCGGCATCCTTGGGAAGGTGCGGGAGCGTGTCTACGCCAACCGTAAGCATTCCCTTTTTCTTGGAGGATTTGGCTCCGCCTTTCTTGATCTGCTCGAAAATATCCGCCAGCTGTTCGCCGAGGAAAATCGAGATGATCGCGGGAGGCGCTTCATTAGCACCAAGACGGTGATCATTCGCCGGCGTAGCAACAGCCGCGCGGAGAAGAGCGCCGTACTTGTGAACAGCACGGATAATCGCGGCACAAAACACAAGAAACTGTGTGTTTTCATGCGGCGTTTCACCCGGATCCAAAAAGTTACCCTGAGTGCTGTTACCGATGGAATAGTTCAGGTGCTTACCGGAACCATTCACGCCGGCAAACGGCTTTTCATGAAGAATGCAGGTCATGCCATACTTCTGGGCAATGCGCTTCATCGTAGACATGATCAGCTGCTGATGGTCCGTCGCGACGTTGGCACTCTCGTACATCGGCGCAATTTCATACTGCGCAGGCGCCACTTCGTTGTGACGGGTCTTCACCGGTACTCCGAGCTTGTAAAGCTCACGTTCACACTCCAGCATGAACGCCAGCACGCGCTCCGGAATCGCTCCGAAATACTGATCTTCAAACTCCTGACCGCGCGGAGGCTTCGCTCCGAAAAGTGAACGGCCCGAATGAAGAAGGTCAGGACGTGCGAAGTAAAAATTGCGGTCGATCAGGAAATACTCCTGCTCAGGACCGGCATACGGCACAACGCGGGAAATATTCGTATGGCCAAAAACGCGGAGAATGCGCTGCGCCTGTGTATTCAAGGCCTGCATGGAACGCAGCAGAGGCGTTTTCTTGTCAAGCGCTTCACCCGTCCAGGAAACAAAGGCTGTCGGAATGCACAGCGTTGTTCCATTTGGATTTTCAAGAATGTATGCGGGGCTTGTCACATCCCAAGCTGTGTAACCGCGGGCTTCAAATGTCGCGCGGATACCGCCGTTAGGGAAGCTCGACGCGTCCGGCTCACCCTGAATCAGAGCTTTGCCGCCAAACTCTGCAATCGCTCCGCCTTCACTATCAGGTGTCAGGAAGCTGTCATGCTTTTCAGCTGTGCTGCCCGTCAACGGATAAAAAACGTGCGCATAATGAGTGGCCCCTTTTTCAATGGCCCAATCACGCATGGCGCCAGCAACAACATCCGCTGTGGAGGCGTCCAGTTTCTCGCCAAGATCAATCGTCTTTTTGAGGGATTTGAAAACTTCTTTCGGGAGACGCGCCTTCATTTCGGCAAGGCTGAAAACATTGGAACCAAAAAGGCTCCGTGCAGACGTCTCATTAAAATTCAACGGTTCCGAAATTGGCTTGTAATTCGTCACCGCCGATACAGCTTGTAACCTCGAAGTGCTTCCACTCATGGTTTCCTGTCTCCTCGTAGTTGATGTTAAAGCCCCTTTGCCGGGAGCTGTCTTGAAAGATGATTCCATAATGACCGCCTATTATCTTCAGGAACCCCTGAAATCGCGAGAGATTTCTCAACAAAAGTTCCGGTTCACTGCCTGGCACCCTATATGCAATTTATATGCCACCATGTAAATATTTTTTGATTCATACATAAGGCACTCGCTCGTCGAAGAGCCTGGAAAAGCGCCTACATTTTTGACATCCCTCCTCTAAAAAAGCTCATTTTTGTTAACCTTTTTTGACAAAAATGTCAATCAGCGTCCGCAGATGGGTCTTTTTGCGGAAACTCCTGCCCGCTTCAGCGCTTCATTAAAACTTCCACAGGGCAAATTTGCAATTTGCAGGCCATGTTTGAAGGCTTCTTCATAGAAGTTGGTCATCATGTTAAAATAAATCATTTTCGCCTACCCCCATAAAGCCAAAGGAGTTTTTGTGACGGAATCAAAACCGGCCGCCCCGGGCGTTCGATGGAACCTGAATGACCTTTATACTTCTTACACCGATCCGCAGGTTGAGCAAGACCTCCATAAAGCCAAGGAAATGGCTGCGGCTTTTGAAGCTGCATACAAATCACTTCTTGATTCTCCACACCTTCCTTTTCCGATAGGCTCTCTTTTAAAAGATTACAAAGCGATCATGACTCTGGCGGCGAGGCTCGGTTCCTTTGCACATCTTGCCTTTGCAGAAAAAACGGACTCGCCTGAGGCCGGTGCCTTTCTTCAGAAAATTCAGGCACGGCTGACAGACATTCAGTCCCATCTTGTTTTTTTCGATGTTCTTTGGGCTCGCTTGCCTGAGTCCACGGCCCGAAAAATCACGGACCAGCCAGAGGCCGCGCCTTACCGCCACTTTCTCGAAGTCATGCGGATTTATGCCCCTCACACCCTTTCAGAACCGGAAGAGAAAATCTTGGCTGAAAAAGCCAACACAAGCAGCCGGGCTTTTGGGCGTCTTTTTGATGAAGTTCTGAATAATATGGCTTTCTTGTATGACGGCTCCCCAAAAACGGAGTCCGAGGTTTTAGCTCTTCTCCATTCTCCAAACCGGGATGTCCGGCGCAAGGCTTCGGAAAGTTTAGGGGCTGGCCTGGAAGAAAATACGCGCGTTCTCGCCTTCATTTACAACCGTATTCTCGAAGACCATCGCGTTACCATGAAGCTGCGTCATTACAAACACCCCATGGACATGCGGAATCTCGCGAATGAAACGGCGCTGGGTCCTGTTTTGGGACTCATCGAATCCGTAAAAAAGGCATATCCCCTGGCACAGCGTTATTACCGCCTTAAAGGGAAACTGCTGGGGCTGACAGAGCTTTTTGACTATGACCGCTATGCCCCTCTGGAAAAGTCCTCGACCCGAATTAGTTTCGACGAATGCAAAGCCATAGTCCTCGAAGGCTACAACGCTTTTTCAAAAGAGGCCGGCGCTATTGCAGAAATGTTTTTTGAAAAAAAATGGATCGATGCCGAAGTGCGGCCAGGGAAACGCGGCGGCGGCTTTTGCGCTCAAACAACGCCGGAACTGCACCCTTACATCCTCGTCAACTACACGGGCAGCCTCAGGGACGTCATGACGGTCGCACATGAAGTCGGACACGGGCTGCATCAGGTTCTGGCGGGAAAGCGTGTTGGCATTCTCGAATCAGGGGCACCGCTGACCATGGCGGAAACAGCTTCCGTATTCGGCGAGATGCTGATCTTCGAAAAGGTCCTGGAAAAAGAGAGGGATCCCGTCAAAAGGCTCTCCTTGCTTGCCGGAAAAATTGACGACAATTTTGCCACGGTGTTCCGCCAAATAGCCTTGACCGATTTTGAACTCTTGGCCCACGAAAACGGCCTCAGGGAGGGCGAGCTGTCGGCGGATCGTTTGAGCGATCTCTGGATAGCTGCAAATGCTTCACTCTACGGAGAAAGCGTCACCTTAACTCCCGCCTACAGACACGGCTGGAAGTATATTCCGCATTTTATACACTCACCGTTTTATTGCTACGCTTACGCCTTTGCACAGCTTTTTGTTTTCGCACTTTTCCGAAAGTATAAGGAATCTCCCAAGGCCTTCATCCCCCTATATTTTGAGATTTTATCGCTGGGCGGTTCCCGCAAGCCGGAAGAAATCGCAGCCATCGCGAGTCTCGATATTCAGAAGCCGGATTTCTGGAATCTGGGGCTTGGCGTACTGGAAGAACTTGTCAGTGAAGCAGAAGCACTCGCAGGAAAAATAAAAGACTTCTAGTCCGGATTTGGCCTTAGGCTGGCGATTGTTTTTTCAGCGCGTTCTGCGCAATCCTGCGGAGGTAAAGGCTGAGTCCCACCGTGGCAGCCAGCCCCACTATCAAAAGTGCCCACTCAGCGGGAGAACGCTGGTGCTTGGCCAGGTCAAGAGAAGCAAGATTTCCCATCACCGTTCCCGCATAGGCATAAACGAGCGCCGAGGGAATGCTTCCAATAACAGAAGCAAAAAAGTACTCGTGAGCTGACAACCGGGTCAAACCAAAAGCATAGTTTCCGATTAGAAAAGGAAACACGGGCGACAAACGGGCGAGCACGATAATTTTCCAGCCGCGGGCGCTCACCTCGGCCTCCAGCGCCTTAAACTCTTTATTTCCGGCAAAAAATTCCTGGGCCGGCTTGTGCGCTATCGTACGGCCGATCAGAAACGCCGTAACGGCTCCAATCCCGCCTCCCAAAAGACTTAAAGCCGCCCCTTTGACGACTCCGAAAAGAATTCCACCTGCCACTGAAAAAACAAACGCGGGGACAAAAAAAACACAGGTCAGCGCGTAAACCGACACAAAAACGGGTGCCGCCCAAACGCCCAGGGTTTCAATCCAGTCCAGAGTCTTCTGAAACAGCCCCGCCCGGTTGATGGCGTATGCTGCAGCCAGCAAGGCCAGCACGGAAAAGATTTTTAAAAAATTTTGGGTTCTGGTATTCATGTCCGCTCGGAAGGCTTCATCACTGCGGGCTCGCGGACCAAAAGTCTGTCCGCTCGGGGCTGCTTGGAAAAAAGATAATGGCTCACGAACCACTCATCACCGTCATTAAAACCAAAAAGTTCAGCACAGGCCATAAAAAAGACACGCCAGTAGACCCACCACTTTTGAGCATCAGCCCCGTAAGTTTTTTCAAAAATGGGCCAAAGCTCTTTTTTTTCCGAATCCATTTTTTCAAGCCAGGCTTCGCAGGTTTTTTGATAATGGGTTCCGTTTACGCGCCAGCGTTCCTGAATGCAGACATCTTTTTGAAAAAATAGCAGCAGGTCTTCCGAAGGCATCTGCCCGCCCGTAAAAAAATACTTGGCCATCCAGCTTCCTGTGCCTTCTGCAATAAACGGATACGCGTAATCCCGGTGTGTGAAAATGTGCACAAAGAGAAGAGCGTCCGCTTTCATCCAGGAAGCGGCCTTTTCAAAAAGCTTTTCATAATTGCGCATATGCTCAAACATCTCGACCGACACAATCCGGTCAAAGCGCCAATCCGTTTCAAAATCATTCATATCGCAGGTCAGAATCTGAAGATTTTTCAGGCCGATGCGTTCCGCCTCTTCGAGAATAAACGCACGCTGCGTTGAGGAATTGGAAACTCCCAAAACACGGCTGCCGGGAAAGCGTTCTGCCAGATAGAGAGAAAGCGAGCCCCAGCCGCAGCCCAAGTCAAGGATGTCCTGGCCGTCTTCAATTTTTGCACGGCGCACATAAAGATCCAGCATCGCCTCTTCGGAAGCATTCAAATCCTGGACTCCTGAAGGCCAATACCCTGAACTGTACTTCAAGCGCCGGCCGAGAACTTTTTCAAAAAATTCGGCCGGAACCTCATAGTGCTGTTCATTGGCAGCAGTGGTCTCAATAGCAATGGGGCTCTGCCTGAGTTCGCGAAGGTAGGCATTCATCCGTTCCGATGCGGCCTCATAGCCTCCCCGCGACTCTGTGCCGATTTTTTCCTCGAGCTGGGAACGAATCGCGGAGCGTATGATGAAATCAGGCACAAGCCCTGATGCCAGTATTTTTTCATACCACATGACAGCCTCGTTTATTTTTTCGGAAACCAGGGAATGAATTTACTGGTCCGGTTTTGATAGTCACGGTAATCATCGCCTCGGGATTTTAAAGCCTGCTCTTCCGCTTTTGGAATCCCGGTAACGTTGAAAAGAAAATGGAATATCAGCGCGGGGCATAGGATCGAAAAAAATCCATAGGGCGACCCCAGAGAAAAAACAAAGAAAGAGCACCAAATCATGAATTCAAAAAAATAATTAGGGTGCCTCGAGTAATTCCACAGCCCCGCCCGGCAGGTCTTTCCGCGGTTTGAGGGATTGGCCTTAAATGCCTCAAGCTGAAGATCCGCCAAAGTCTCCCCCAAAAAAGCTGCGAGCCAAAGCACAAAGCCCGTCCACTCCACAAGGGAAATACCCGCACGAGGGTTCAGGCTGACAATCAAAAACGGCAGAGAAAAAACAGCCGCCACGACCCCTTGAAGAATAAAAAACTGAAAAAGCTTAAAGTCTTTCTGTTCTCCCCATTGAGTGAGCAGTTCTTTGTAACGAGGATCCTCATGCTTTCCGGCAACACGGAC